>NZ_JBFUAT010000044.1:0-31523 GCF_056406135.1 Luteibacter sp. P1_D3
GTGCATGACCTCTCGGACACGTGGCCGAGCCCCGCACCGTCTCGTGTCGAACTAGACATTCTTGTTCTTTCACATTTTGACAAAGATCACATCAGCGGCCTACCCGCCCTCCTCTCACGATACAAATTTAAACGTATATTTATGCCGCATCTTCCAAGGCTGGTCCGTTTGGTAGCCATCCTTCAGAGTCTGTCCGACGAGTCATTCGAACGATCTGCGRAGCTCATCGAGTTAGCTGACGATCCAATCCAGTTTTTTCGCGCGAGAGGTGGCGAGACGTCAGAGCTCATATTCGTCGAACCTGCCAAAGAGGAACCGCCAGATCAGGACGAAATCATTAATCGAAATCCGGAAAGGCCATTCGGAGACATGCGCTCGCAAGATTATCCAGAACTTACAAATCAACGCTTCGGAGCTGGTGTTTTTCATACGACGGTCTATCTTATTTCGAGCGGGACTCCAGTCACGTACGCTAACGCGTGGGAGTTGATTCCGTATATCGACCGCGATGCCTCGGCCACGCTTGCGTTTAACTATGTCGATCATGCGGACCTCGCAAGCGCTTTAAGTGACATCCGAAAGGCCGCGGAAAATCATTCGCTTGCCGAAAACAGCGAACTGAAAGCTAGAGCGGCGGTTATCGACGCCGAAAACGCGCTTTCCGCGAGTAGATCCCATGCCGAAAAGGGTTTGCGGACACGGACTGACAACGCCTGGTCAATCGAAAGGAAGGCGCTGGCAAACGCCGTTAAGTCAGCCGAGGCGTCGTCCAAACTGGCAAAAAAAGAAATCGGCGTAAGGAAAGAGCAGATCCAGGCCGCGATCGAGAAGCTAAAGTCCGATGTATACGAAAAAATGGCCGCGGCGAAAGCAGCCAAGAAGAGTCAGATGGCTCCTAAAACATCCATCAAAGCATCGAAGACGGCCCATTCCGATCGCGGAAAATTAAATGCAAAGGAAAAAAACGCGATCTCGCTCATGATCTATATGGGAGCAATTTGCCCGCGAGTCAGCCTCGTCCAAGCGAATGTTGCAGTCCAAATCCTATGCGATGAAGACATTCTAGAAGGACGATCAGGGCAGGCAGCCAATGGAAACGGAATCTTACTCACCGGAGACGCAAATCTAAAGGGAGCACCGGCGGTCGACGCCCTTGTACGTCATATCAAGCGCTTTCGTGTCAACTCACTCGGAGTCTTTCAGGTACYGCATCACGGATCAACCTATAACTCCGACACACACACGGCTCAAGAGCTTGCGGCCCCCTTCAATGCGTTCAACGCCAATCCCTTCGGCAAGCACCAACATCCAGACCTTGACGTGATCACGCTTTTTTCAAATCACACACCGGCGCACGCGTTGACCGCCGCACCGCTTGCGATTTTAGCGAATGCCCGTCCATTCGTGGCCACGATTGTTAGCGCCGACAGAGCGGCCTCCGCAGAGTTTATCGAAAATTTTCCATATCGCTACCGTACGGAATGGTCACTCGATTAAGCACGCTCGATCGATCACTGCACTGCCATGCTGCTCAAACAGGGAAGCCGATTGCATGAAAAGGTTGCTCCACGCCATCGCCCCGGCGATCATGTTCCTCATCGCTACGCTCCATACCGACGCCGTGCGCAGCTCTGGCATGCCGTCGCTGTCACATCGTTTACTGCAGGCGCCTGTGCCGACAGACCCTATCCAGGCACTGGCAGTGGCATCGGCGCTCAAACAGGAGCACGACATGGATGCCGACTTTGGCTTGCGAAAGTACGTCCGGTTTCGCAATCTTGAACTTTTACTCGGACATCACGTTCCTGCCCAGAAGGTCTTGGATGCCTCACGCGGCCCCTGGTCACGCGACGAAGCCTGGTTCAAGGCGATGCATCAATTCCTCGTCGACAGCCTGGTGGTCGATGCGACGCGCAAGGACCTCCCTGACGCTGCCTGGAACGTTTCGCCAGAAGCCACATCGCGCGTCACCATCGCTCCCGGGCTATGGGGCGATGCGGCTGGTGGTGTCGGCGGTCGGTCCTTTCGTGATATCTGGCTCGCGATAACCGTTAATAACCGTCTGGAGATTCCACTCGACGTCTCCCTGGACGTTATGGTCGCGGGTGATTCGCTGTCGTGTGGGTCGCTCAAGATCGCTCCGCACTCGAGCGTGCCGGCGCTTTGCAAGAGTGTTGTCGTACGTGACTCTACGCTGGCAGTGGAAACACTGCTGGGCTTCAAGGAAGGCGCCGACATAACCACGAATATCGGAGCAACGGTGAGTGGGGGATCACCCTTGCGACACGTCGCCATCTTCAAGCCAGCGGCGCCTCCAACACCGGAAGAAACCGCCGCCATCGATAACGCTGCGGCGGCGCTGGTCGCCAGCACCACCTGCGAAGAGTCACGCACATGCCAGCCGACCCTGGTCGACTGGGCAACCAGCAACTCAGGCGTTAGTTTTGTTGCTGTCATCGGAGCCATGGCCATCTGCGTATTCTTGCGCTGGCGGGCGTGGAATGACGGCTGTGCCGTGGGTTGGCCGATGGCCTACTTTTTCGGCTATCTGGCGTTTCTCGGCCTCACTGTCGTTATCTACATGCTTGAGCCCAGCCATTCGTCGTCGTCCCAAGACCCCTATGGAGGGCTACTTTTCAACCTGGCGAAATTCGTTGCGGGTCTCCCGCTGTCCCTCGCGGGTGCGGAGCAAGGGCCTCCCAATGCGGGATTTTCCAAAGACAACTCGCCGATCTATATCGTGGCAATTTTCGTCAATCTGCTCTTTCTGGGTTTCATGACCTTCGCCGCTAACAACAAGCCGGTCGAGCGTGATGAGCGAGGACTTGGTTAGGCACCTGCCCGCTGGTCTTCTGGGCGTTTTCGCCTGAGAGAGCTACTCCAGATTCAGCATCAGGAAATAGCCGGGACGGGCTGCTGCCGATCCCGGCCCCTCGATGCACACGTGGATATATGTTCTGACGAGCGACGGATGCCTGGCATGTTGTTACGGGCCGAATGAGCTTTTTTCGTAGAGTCTTGTGACAACATCCGCGCAACGCTCTCACGGCGCCCCTGGGCGCCAGACATTGACTTTACTGGGGGAACACCATGAATTGGACGAATGGGCCGCGGTTGGTATCGGTAAGCGCTTGCGCTCATGCCGGCGATCGCCAGCGACCGGCGCTCACTCAGTTCCTGGCCGATCAGATAGCGCACCAGCTCGCGCCGGTCCGGTGCGCTCACCATTTTTTTCGCATGGCTTCCTTGATGACCTCATTTTCCAAAAGCTGCTCGGCCAGCAGCTTCTTTAGGCGCCCGTTCTCCGACTCCAGATCCTTCAGTCGCTTAGCCTCGGGCACGCTCATGCCGCCGAACCTACTTCACCAAAGGTAGTACGAGGCCTCGCTGAAGCCGTGCTTGCGGCACAAGTGCTTGACCGGCAAGCCAGCCTCGGCTTCGCGCAGGAAGCCAATGATCTGCTCTTCGGTAAAACGCTTCTTCACGTCCAATCTCCTTCTCGTGGGGGATTGGACTCGAAACCGGGCCGCTACTCAAATCTGGGGGGACGTCGCACCCACCCTGGGTACCTGGGCGCTCCTTCCGGGCGGAGGGAGCACCTACGTATCGGCATTATGCGCCGGGACTTTATTCGTGGGGGCGGCTCAGCGCCTTGCCGGGCAACCGGAAGCCGTATCCTACTTTAGCTCCGGAAGAGCAATCCGCAGGGGTGTCTGCTGAATGCAGCTCGTGAAGCTTCTCCGGAAGTGGCGTCGCAATTGGCCGACCGCCGTGCCCAGCTCGGCCTGCTTGAGCGCGTAGGCCATCAGCTCCTCGGCAAGACGCGACTTCATCACGCGCTGACTCCTCGTTAGGTAACGGGGGCCCAGACGGCCGAGGCCTCTACTTTAGGATGAGCCAGTTATCAGGGGGTAAGTAATTTCCACCACAGGGAACTCGTACACTACTTTCCATCAGGGTCGGCAACCTCGACTGACGTAGCATCAATTAGTTCGAGACCAAGATCGCGACACGCGGCGAGACGAATAACAGCACCTCTTCCGCTGGCGTCGCTTCGAACGATTCCTGTCACCTTCACACGGCGGCCGTCGAGCAGCGAAGCCTTGCCCGAGAGCACGTCGTAGTTCATCAACGAAATGCATTTACGGGTCTCCCAACGTTCATGGTCGTTCCAGCTTGCCCAAAGGTTCTGGTCCTCACCACGGAGAGTAATCCACGCGTTGAGCGTGACTCGCTTCCCGTTGTACAGGTTGGGGTGCGCGATAACATCTTCCATACGAGTGATCGCCCCCTGACTTTCAACGGCAGGGATGGAGCACGAAAACAATAATAGTGACGCTGTCAGTAGTGAAACCTGTGCTCGCATCGTCAATTCTCCGGGCTCGAAAAGTCAGGACCAAGTTGCTGCTTGTCCAAACTTTTTTGAAGCGCATCCGATTCATGTACCGACATACGACCCTCCAACATCTGGAACTGAAGTCTGCCATTCACCAATTCCGTCACGCCAACTCGTCCCTCGCTCACTACGCCGTTCGGAAGACCCTGTGCGAGGGGCCGAGCGTCTGCAGGGCTGACTACTCCGTCGGAACGTCCGTCAATATGACCGTGTATGACAGCAACAGCATCCTCCGGCTTTGCTGCTGTTGCGGAGTCGGTTGTCCGACTACTCGAGGTAGTAGCGTCGGTTGACGCTATGGCGCCGAGTTCTCCTTTGGCGTCCCGCTTGATGAAACCGATTTTCTCTTTCGTTTCTTTTGCACTAACACTCACCGTACCCATGCCCGATACCATGGCGGCACGAACCGTCGGCGAAGCTTGAACTGTCTCTCCAGCCGACCGGCTAGCGTTGTAGGTGTCAGATTGAATGCAGACAAACTTGCTTTGACCAGGGCAAGAGGAGCGTCCATCAAGATCAATGTTCGTTATTGGGTTGTCGTTGGCGTAGCTGTAGCGATTGAATCCGTGAGAATCGCCAGCCTTGAGCATAACGGGATCACGACTGAGGAAGCGACCCGCCGCGGGATCGTAGTATCTCGCCTGCATGTAGACGAGCTCTGAGTCCGGGTCGTTCACGTGACCCGAATAGCCTGGTCCGATCTCTGGAAAGCCGATCACCTGACTGCCGTAGGGCCTGTAGTCGGCGTTGCTGATGATATTGCCGGCCGCATCAGCCTTAGCTAGAACCGTCCCTTGGGGACTGGTGTAGTAATAGGTCACCGTTGCCGCAGCGGATGCCGCCTGGGCAAATGCGAGGGTGAAACCAATAACTGCCAGGAAGACATCAATACGACGCGACGCGCTGCGCAAAGGCCAACCTGATTCCTTGGCACCGATGGAGCGAGGCCTGGTCCGCTCCAAAATTTGCTTCATCATGGTAGTAGCCTGACTTTGGATTGTTTGGCTGGATTGGGCCTTGCATCGCCCTTTGGGTCCCAATGGGCGGCACAAGATGAGCGTGTTCATACATTCCTTCCCATCTCGCGCTCGCCACCGGACACACGGCAGTCGCTAATCGCGCCGCCGGACCATCCGACGACGCGAGGCGAACACATCAAGGGTTCGCCGTGACAGAAGGACTCCACCCAGAGCAACCCGACGCGTTGCATGCACGAACGACGTAGACGAGGCGAGAACCGGACGTCTGCAGGTTGCTGTAGAACAAATCCGTTCCGCTAGAGACCAAGACGTTGTTTTCCGTAAGCTCGTAGCGCGTCGAATAGGGCTGCGCAGCCCAGTCGACCCTCACCGTTCGCTTTTGCGTATTGACGACGTGGACGGTCGCAGTCGGACGCGGCGGCGTCGGCGGAATGTTCGACACGGTGACTGCAACCTGATTGCTCCAGTTCGTGCATGCCGATGCGTTGCAGCCCTGGACAAGGTAGTAGTACGTCCCGTTTTCCCGTCCTGCTGTAGACCAGGATTGTGATGCCGAGTACTGGACTGCCGTCCAACCTGCACCGTTGATGTTCTCGAGCAGGTTGTAGACCGTTGCCCCTGGAGAGGCCGACCAGTTGAGGCCGTAAGCGCCATTGGTGCTCGTCCCACCGCCGTTGAGGGTCGGGGGCGTGGTGGGCGGCAGCAGAACGGACACGGGCGCACTTGTCGTGTACCCACTACAGCCGTTTGCATTGCAGGCCCGCACCCGGTAATACCACCCGGCTGACACACCCTCGTTAATCGTGGCAGACGTTGCCCCGCCAACGTACACCTCGGTCCAGGCACCGGTGTAGGTGTGCTCGAGACGGTAGAGGGTCGCATAAGGCGCCACCGGCCAGCTGACAGGCACGGCGCCCGTCGAAGTCCCGGGCACTGTGACGCCGGACGGAGCTGGCGGAATGTGCGCGACGGTGACGGTGTTTGACGCCGTCGGGTCCCCGCAACCAATGGCATTGCAACCCCGCGCACGGAACACGTAGGTCCCGTCGGCGGGGTTGCTGACGTTCGTCGCCCTCGCCGTTCCGGTGTAAGCGGCAGTCCATGTTGCACTGCCGTTGTATTGCTGCTCGAGCTTGTAGCTCGTGGTGTTGGCCGTCGCAGACCAGTTCACGGAAATGGTCGCAAGGTCCCCCGACAGTGCCGCACTTGTCGACGCAGGCGGCACCGGCGCCCGAACGGACGCTGGCATGTTGAACGTCCCGGACCCGGTGAGCTGGGCATCTGCGCCACCGGTGATGGAAATGCCATTCACATACAGGGGCTTTCCGGCATGTGCGATGCGGTCCGCCTCAGCAAATGTGATATTGAAACGGTACGCACTGCCCGTCGAGCGGCATTGCGACTGTAGGGCCGCCTCACTGGCCAGGTTGGCGTGGTACACGCCCACAACTGTTCCGGTCCCCGCTGGGCCGCCGGCGTAAAGGCGGACGTCTAGCGACGTCGGCAAACCGGTCGAGCACGCCCATCCGCCGAGCGACGCGCTCGCCCCGGCGACAAACTGGTCGATGGCGCCGATAACGACCGAATTGGTCGCTTTGGAGCTCGCGATGAGCTTCTTGCCGAGATAGACGTAGTTCGTACCATTGGTCGATCCGTTGTCGTACTCGAACATCAGCTGACCAGCGCTGTTGTAGGCGTAGTAGGTCGTGGCCGAGGGGGTTTTCTTCTCGACGCGACGTCCAGCGGCGTCGTACAGATAAGTCCCGCCGTTCGCTGCGGTGGCCACAAGCCGGTTTGCGTCGTCGAATGTCAGCGTTTTGGCGTCCTTGACGACGGTATTGCCGCGAGCGTCATAGGTGAATGCGTGAACCTGTCCGGACGCGTTGCTGATTGACGTGAGGAGGTTGGAATCGTTGTACGTATACGTGTTAACGCCACTGCTGTTGACGATGCTGCGAATGTTGTTGAGCGTGTCGTAGGTGTACGTTTCGCTGCCCCAGAGATTGTCGGCGGTTGCCGAAGTCAGGCGATTGAGACCGTCGTAGGTCATCACCTTCCTGCGTTGCCCGTTTCCTGCGACGTCATTGATTTCGGCAACATTGCCGGCGGGGTCGTAGACGAAGTCCTCGCTAACGTTGAGGACCCCACCCTTGGCGTAAGTAAAGTTGCTGGGTAATTTGCGATCGTTTTTCTCCGCCGAGTACACGGCACCATTGCCGAGGTTGAAAGATGCCACGTCACCGTCGGGGAAATAGGCGATTGACGTTGCGTAATTTTCCACCGACGTCGGGCGGCCCATCGCATCGGGGTGGTACTGCAGGATGTCCCCGTTCGGATAGTGCACCTTGCTCAAGGCACCGTTCCCGTCGTACTCATACCCAAGTGCCCAGTTCCACCCGTCGACGGCGAGCACCTCTGCAGTGAGCACGCCCAGCTTGCTGTGACCGAACGTCCAGTTCACCTTGTCGCCAACCGTCGAACCCGACGGATTCCCCAGGGCATCGTAGGAGAACGTACTGGCCGGGGTGCCCATCGGGTAGGTGACCGATGTCAGGCGGTTCATCGCGTCGTAGCCGCGCACGGTTTTGGCGGCCTCGGTCACCTGGTCCCTACCACAGCCTGCGTCGTTGAATGACGCACCGGAGACACTCCAGACCAGATTGTCGGCGGCGTCGTAGTCCATGATCTGACTGCCGGACTCCGGCTCGAACGACCGGCACAGACGCTTGTCGTCATCGTAGGTCATCGTCTTCGATATCGTCTTGCCAGCGTCAGCCTGGCTAATCGACCTCGGATTGCCCAGGGTATCGCGGCTGATGGTTTGCTCGACACCCTCTTCGCCCACGACGCGGGTCACGCTCTCATAGGACGGTTGATCAAAGGCTTGTCCCCACACCGAGGTCTTCTTGCCGCGAGGATCCGTCGTTCGTTTCTCACCCCCCGGCAGGTACTCGGTCGCGGTATACAGGTCGCCAAGCTCGGAGTGCTGGAAGGACTGGCTCGGACGACCCAGTGCGTCATAACGGTCGGCGACACCAAAATCCATTGCGGCCAGTGCGGGCAGCGTGCCATCGCCGTTGCGCGGATACGCGTACGAACGGAATGTCTTTCGTCCCTTCCAGTCGTAGTCGGTCCGCGTGCTTGCCGACGGCGTCCCATCGGTGCCGTACGTGTCATCAATCACCGGCCGAAGCATGGCGTCGAAAGCGGTCAGTTGGACCTTGGCACCCTGGACGACCGAGCGCTGCCAGTGCGCACCGGGCAATCCACGGGTGGCGTCGCCGCCAAAGGCGTAGCTGAAGGTCTTCGTGTTCCAGGGAATCGAATCGTCCGCCGGATAAGTGATGCTGGCGACGCGACCGATGGCGTCGTAGCCGTAGGTCGTCGTCGCGCCCACCTGGTTGGTGATGGAGGCAATCTGACCGAAGTCGTCAACCTGCAGGCTCTGCGTCGTCACCACCGGGGCTGCAGGAAAGGTGATGGTCTGGGGAATGCCCCGCTTGTAGTTCGAAAGCGCGGTGGTGTGGCCATTGCCGTCCGTGAAAGTCGCAAGCTCGCCCTGCCCGTCGAACGTGTAGTCAACGACTTTCCGTCCAAACTTGTAGCGCTGCGAAAGCGTGAGATTGGTCAGCTCATAGACGTTTCGGCTGACGACAACCCCTTCAGTCAGGTTTTCAGCCTGCAGGGGTATGCCCAATACCCAGCGTGCGAAGAAAGCCGGGGCGTAGTCCGGAGAGTCTTCCTGAAAGGTTGTCTTCTCAGTGACAGCGTATCCCAAGGAGCTGCTGCGCTGGATTTGAGTCGGCCTTGCAAACGCGTTGAACGCGGTCGCATTCCAGGTATAGGTGTCATTCTCGGACGTGACGACCTGAGTGCCTACCGGAAAGCGCTGCCGGTACTGCGCCTTGTTGACCCGGGTGGACGGGGGAAAGCCCCAGTACTGTGGGTACGCCGCCGCACGAACGTCTTTGCTCGTGCCGTCCAGGTTCTTTTCGGGATTTACGTAATGGTATTCAGTGAGGCGACGACGGGTAGTGCTGTCTGCGGCCCCATCAAAAACCTCTTCCGACTGAAGCAGGCTCTCGGACCAGTCGTAGACGTTACTGAAGGTGCTGCGCTCGGCATGCAGGTCAGGATACGTCACCGTCGTCGAGACCGTGTTGGGGCATCCACTGGTGCAGTTGATAGACCAGCTCTCGTTGGACGGCGAGTAGGCATAGTTCCAGGTTTGCGGCTGCGCCGGTGTGGCAACGCCTGCGCCATAGACCTGCTTTTGGGTAATGCCCATGCCGTAGGACGCATTTGGAATCAGGGCGTGGGTGCCCGGCCCGCTGGGACTCGGGGATGTGTTCGTCCCGGCGGCACACACGCGACTCACGTTCGAGCGGCCGCGCTTGAGAGGTGTGACAACGAATGTTCCCGTCAAGCCGGAGGGGTGGGTGATGCTGCCTGTATACGACACACCCATATTTCCCGGTGTCCCGACGGCGTCACAGGTGCCTGCCGACACGCTCATGTCGACCCACGCGTGCAGGCCAAGGTCGCCAAGACTGAACGCCCAAGCCGACCCGTCGGGTTGTGTCACGGAAGTCAGCGTGTCGAGTGCGCCCTGCTTCGTGTATCCATATGTCCAGGTTCGCGTTCCGGCCGCCCCGCCCTGCACGGTGACGCCATGGACGCGCGGCGTTCCGGCGTCATAGGCAATGGTGACATGCCGACCGTCGCTCGCGGAGATGTCGGTTACCAGGTCCCCGTTGTAAGCGTAGGTGATCCAATTGCCAAACCGGTCCTCGACCCGAGTGACAAGCATGCGCCCTTCCCGTCGCAGCAACAGATCGCCGTCGAGTGCCATGGGCTTGAACGTGCCATCGGTCTTCGCCGCCCGGTCCCCCGGACCCGCGTCGAGGGGGCGTGTGATGTTTGGCATGTAGCGATAAGACAGGTGGTCCAGCCAATACTTCGTCCCGTCCGGGCCAACTGCCAGAAAGCCTTCGGTCGTTGGGTCATTGCTTGCCTGGGGGAGGCAGCCGACCGCCCAGTCTTGCTTGGTCACAATCGGGTAGGCCAGTCCACCGACTCCGGGCGTAGCGGTGTTCTCCGCCGACCGTTGCAGCAGCTCCTGGCTTCCTTCACCGGGAATGTGGAGCTGATAGCCGGTCCACCAGGATGCCGGCTCCCAGTCCGCGCGTGCGGAATCCCCACCTGGCGCGGCCACGCTCGGAGGCGCGCGAAAATTGCTGCAGATGGTCTTGGGATTGGTGGAGGCGACAAGCCAACCCTGCACGTTGTTTTGGTTGGCGGTGGTCGTGGTGATGAGGGGGAGCTCAATGTCCCAGTCGCCGAAGGCGCGGTCCTGCAAATCGGGTCTGTCGTCCATGCTGTGGAGAAGGAACTCCCGACCGACAGTGATGGTTGGCCCGGTACCGGTGACGGTGACGTCAACCTGGCGGAAGGAAAGGCTGCCGTCATAAAGGCCGATGCGCTCACCGAAGGGGTTGTCACCCAGGGGCTGGATGTCCTGAGACACCTGGATGAGTTTTTTGTACTCATCCTCGGGCTGCGCGCTGCTTTGCGCCAACACGGGCCCAGACACTGACGCCAACGCAGTGGCAATCAATAGAGCCTTGGAAATACTTACACCACGCCGCACACGACCGAAGGCCGTGTCTTGCATCGTCAACATCATTCCCTTGTCCCCTGTAAACCCGGCCTCTTAGGCCATTGAGTGGTGTTTCCGAGGCCTTCTTTCGGTGCAAGCGTCCAGACCGATGCTGCGACGCGCACCGACGCGTCGCGCATCTGTCCCTCTTTAACGAAATGTCAGACCATCGTAGAAGCCGCGTCGCTCACAGCACTGGAGGCGCTGGATGTGCCGTCTTCGGTCTTTCCGGCATGRCAGCATCGGCTGCCTTGACGCTCAACACTGCGTCGGCAACCGGCGCGCCTTGCAAGTCAAAATCGGCTGTCCAGCCCTTTCCCGACTCAATGGTCAGATTCCCACCTTTTCGCATGGCGGCGTATAGACCGTTCTTCCCGGCGACGCTCTGGGGCGAAAGGACCCGCTTGCCCCCGACACACACAACCTTGAACGAAAACCAGGTGCCCCCGACCTTGTACCGGTCGATTCTGCCGGTGTCCTCACATGCTCCCTGCAAATTGTCGCTCGCCAATCCGTACGCTGGCCTTGTCGAACCTTTCTCGGTCCAGCCGGCGAGTTGTATCCGACCACCACTTCGCGGGGCCAGGACCATCAGTCCGCCAAGCGGTGTCCACCTAGACGAAGCAGGGTCATCAGCGTGGTCGCCCATCACCTTGTCGAGATTGGCAAACGCATCGCTCAGGACTTTGGGAGGAGATGGATTCTGAGCCATTGCTTGTGGCAAAGAGGTAGCCAAAGTGGTGACCAAACCAAGTACCCAAATGAGTCTCCGGCGCGTCATTTGCATTGACGCCGCTTGCAGAGCTCGTCAGCCGCCTTCTGTCCCATGAAGTGCACGGCATTGCTCATGTCATCAGGCGACATGCCCGGCTGCCACAGGTGCCAGGCAGAGATGTTCCGCACGCTTTCATTGAACAAGCCCTGTGTATTGAACGCATGCTTCTCGCTCAATTCCACGTCCGACCGATAATGCAAATCGAAAATTCGACTACTCTGGTCATAGAGGTGCTGTCCCTCGTGCACGACTGCCGCCGCAAACTCGAGACCACTGTCGTATCCCGGCCCGCTCGGTCCGATGACTTCGTCTATCCTCGCCATGTCGAAGTTGACGGTGGACGTCTTGTCGTCGTTGAAAGTGGTAACAGCAGGGTTCGCCGAGGAATTGGAAGTAATGGATACGCCGTTTCTTTCATTCTTGGCGCCGTACGCGCTAAGGACATGAACCAGAGCGCCCTTGGTACGGTCTGTGGTCTGTTTCGCAGCGGCAGCACTGCGAATTTCCTGCAGCGCTTTCTCGACCTTGTCACAGACATCATCTGAGGCCGTGCATGTATACAGACCAGTCGAATCTCTCATGGCGACTGGATTGTTCGATGCATACGAGTACTGATTCATCTCCGTCGCCTGAGGGTCAGTACTCAGGAAGCGGCCGGTGTCGGGGTCGTAATACCGCGCCATCATGTAAACGAGCGCATCATCGGCATCGGAAAAAGAGCCGTGGTATGACGGTCCGTTCGGGCTCGCACCCAGCGATGGCGATCCGTATGGCCGATAGTCGCTGGTCGCCACGACCGCGCCCGCTGCATCAGCGGTGGCGAGGACCGTGCCTTGGAGATCGGAGTAGTAGTAGGTGACCGTCGAACCCGCGAACGCGTTGCTGACGCTGGCCACTTGCAGAAGTCCGAACACGAGACCCATCCTTGCGGACGGGCCGAGCACAGGCTGGCACCGAGAGCCGCCTGTCATCCAACTAAACATTCCTTTGCCCCTGTTCCGGCTCCCCAGCCGGATCGCAAAAACCTACGCTAGCCGCAAATTCATGTCAACGGACGGCATAGAGGGTCTGCTTCGATTGCCGAAAACGCATACAGCGTCGGGCCGCCAGCCATCTGCTTCCGCGTGTCCCCGGTCGACTCGCGCCTCATGTCGCCAATGCGCGCCACGGCATCCATCGCTCGTGCATAGTCTTCGGGACCCAACATCTGCGCCCGACCGCCGTTCAACGAATGGGCAGTCGGCCGGCAATCTCCGTCGCGTAGCCGACAGATCCCCAGGCCGCACGTGACCCCACCACGTACAGTGAGTTCTTCGCCCTCGACACCATCACGTTGAGGATGTTCGGCGTGCCGGCTGCCCATCGTCTTGCGCCTTGCTGTGCGGCCTTTGGCGCCCCGAGTACGGCGATGACTGCCTCGGCCTCCTTGCCCTGGAAGGTGTGGATTGTGCCGACACGATCGCTGAGCCATTCGCGCAAGTCCGAAATACCAAGCTGGACGAATAGCTCTGGCTCCTGCTCGAGGCGCCTGCGCAACTCCGTGGCGACGATCCGGAAGGGTGTGATGATGTATAGGCTCGGCTTCCGAATGCCGGAAGTGGCTAGCTTCCTCAGCAGCGTCACAACCACTTCGCCGTCTTGAGGACACCACTTCGATTCGGCGTCGCCGTCGACGTTGAACCAGCACGATGGGCCCAGCATTTGGGCAATTAGCCCGGCAACGGCACTCCCAGCCGCGTGAACCATCTGTCCGTCATAGGCAATCTGGTTCGACATGCCAAACATCGGTTCTTGACAGCGACGATGGACGAGCAAGGGGATCCCAACCTCCCTGACAGCCACATCCGCACCGAACTCAGCTTGATAGCGAGAGCTGGCATCAGCCACCGTCTGCACCGAGGCATCCGGCGCCAGCCAGCGATCGGGATCGACATTGAAGTGCCGAGCCACCTCCACTACAAGCCGCTGAGGCAATGAGACCACAGGCGGGATCTGCAGCGGATCGCCGACGACGATCGAGCGCTTGGTACGCATGATTGCGCCGACCGCTGACTGGGGCGTCGCCTGGCCGGCCTCGTCGATCAGAAGCCATCCCAGACTCGCCGGCGGGAGATCACCCAGCATGCGAGCCACTGACGCAAACGTGGTCGAAAATACAGGCACTACCAGAAAGGCAGTCGACCAGAGATCGCCAAGCAAAACACGTTTTGCCTCATCTTTAAATACACCCGCTTGCATCGCATTCATCAGCACACCGAGGTTATGCGAGACGCGTTGCGCAGCCGCGCCGATGAAGGCGCGATGCACGTCCATGGCGGCTTCGAAGAGCTGCTCGCGCTTACGGTGTATTACATCCGTAACCCAGGGGGCCGTCAGATTCCATGCTTCGTGACTTTGGTCGAAGAACCCCTCATCGACCAGTCGATTTCCCAAGAGGTCGCGGTGCCCCGCTATAGCTCGCTCCAACTGCTCGACCGCTAGTCTTCGAGTGGTCGCAAGAACTTCCGCCGAGGCGAGGCCGGCTTCGGACTTGCTGACAACGTTTCGTAGAACGGACTGACGCTTAACGGCTTGTGCCAGTGTGCGGTCCGACTCTCGCCATAGGGCCTCGATGGGGGCGTAGTCAGCCTGCCACCGGCGGAACGCCTTAGTCTGGAAGAGGCGCGAGAGCCAACCCGGCTTTGCCAGGCGTGAGCGTTGCGCCCGCCCGGACGCAACCTCGCTGTCAGAAATCGCTCGCGCAACCGTGGCGTCTGCTTCAGCGAGCGCGGCCCGATCTGTTACCAGCACCGACCGAGCCTGTACCCACGATACGTCTGCCTGTTCGTGTGCATGACGCGCAGGCGATAGCTGCAAACACGTATGACGTACCGACTCCAGCTTCTGGAGCTCCGCCTCCACCTCGACCTTGATCGCCCTAAACGCTGCTCGAGCCTTCGTCCACTGCGCCTTAGCCCGCTCGGGGGACGGGGGCATTTCCTCAACGACGACCGAGGGCGTCTCGCGCCGAATGACGCGCCCCTCTTCGTCCTTTATCTCCCGAAGCACCGAGTCACCCTTGGCCGCCTTCAGGTAGAGCCGCAGACTTCGATCGTTGTCGAACCAAACGGCCTGCTGGAATGCGCTTCGATTGGTCGCGTTACCTAGCACCGCGGCGATCAATCCCCAGGTGTCTTCACCGGGGGACAGCGTTCCATCTGCCTCTTTCTTGGATAGAAGCCGGTCCGAGACCGATTTGAAATAACGAATGTCGCTACCCACGGCCGACGCAGCGGGCAGTTCCTTGCTAACGTTCTCAACGGCCTTGTTATTGCTCGAAGCGACCAGTACCTCGTGTCCCTTCAGCGTGTCATCAATGCGATAGAGGTGCAGGACCGCGTTTCCGCCGGCCGATATCTTTTGCCCTGAGGCGACGAACGCAGTCTGCGGGTCTTCAAATGCGACCATGGCGGCGGCGCGGTCCAGGACACACGCCGCAACAATGTCTCGCAATAAGGTGGTCTTACCCGTGCCCGGCGGGCCGTTCACCGCGACAATGCCTGCGTTTGCGCCCGACAACTCCGACCTTGCGGCGTTGACCGCAGCCTGCTGTAGCGTCACCAGTGGATGTCCACCTGGAGCCGGCCAACGAGCGAGAGGGAATTTTGACGGCGCAATCAGGGTTTCAATGATCGCGGGCTTCTTAAGCAGGTTAGTGCTGTGCTCAACGCCTTCCTTTCCGATGTAGCGCGCCAGTGCCTTCCCAGCACCGTTCCTCTCCATTAGTGAGGCGGCTCGAGAGAGGTCGGAGAGGAAGAACGAGTTCAGGAGATCGACTTCGGGCGGCCCCTTTGCCTTGATGGAATGAAATACGCGGATCGCAAAACTCGGCGCCTCGAAGAGACCATCAGGCAACGAGAGCGAATCCAGAAGCCACTGAAAGGCCGAGCGGATCGTGGCGTCAGTCAGCGGCAAGAGCTTTCCATCCTGGTCGCGCGTCGTCAGCACCTTGGTCAGGCCGACGACTAGGTCGCGCTCAACGGTGTCCCAAGATCCCAGGCTGGCCAACTTGCCCGATAGAGCAATGGGCAGAGCCCAAGCAAAGCTTGAGATGGCTACGCCATTTTCTTCGAGGAGGAGCCCATGCCGATCAACGAGGACGGCAGCAATGGACGCCTTCTCGCGTTCACGCGAGGATCGCTCCTCGTCGATACCAAAAACACGGCTCAGTTCGGACGTCGCCCGATCCGCTGGAATGGATCCCAGGATGAGCTGATAGTAGAGCTGATAGCCTGGACGCGAACGCTCCTGCCGTATCCACGGAAGCCCCTTCTCCAGACCGACGACCCGGCTGGCGTCGCCGCCCGACAGGTCTGCCGGCTTCCGGTACGTTTGGGGAGAAAGCGTCTCCAGGGCAATCCAGCTTGCGATAATCGCAGGCGGGGCATTGCGCGTTCCCGTATACGACAGCTGCTCCTTGTTCACCTGCGGCATGGGTCGGCGCGGGGGTGACACCGGGGCATCGACTTGCGGCGTGCTGGCGATATCGTAGTCTTCCATGGCTTTCTCCACTTCCGAGCGCAGGGCTGCCGCGCGATCGGTGTGCCTATGTTTCAATTCGTAAAGAAGGGCCTGGGCGAGGTGTCGATCGCCTAGCTTTGAGTGATAGAGCGACTCTAATTTGTCGATACGCCAGGTGAAGTATGGGCGAGCATCCATTTGCGTTTACCTGCGTCTCGTCCGTAATGCTGAGATGCCGCGGTCACGACAAATGCGAATAAAGGTTCGGAACGCATTGCGAATCACAGCAGCATGGCCGAGCAAACCGGAAATAACGGCGGCCTGCGAGGATACCCTCTCCGCCCTTCCCCGATTCCTTTGAAGCCGTATATATACGTCGGCAGGAAGCGACGTTTCTGTATGGCTTATGCGACACAACAAGAGCGTCCAGCGAGCACTCTTGCCGAAAATGCACATTCTTGAATCTAGGGTGCCTGCGACGTCCCCCCCAAATTTGAGTAGTGCCCCGGTTTCGAGTTCAATCCCCCACGAGAAGGAGATTGGACGTGAAGAAGCGCTTTTCCGAAGAACAGATCATTGGCTTCCTGCGTGAGGTCGAGGCCGGCATACCGGTCAAGGACTTGTGCCGCAAGCACGGCTTCAGCGAGGCCTCGTACTACCTGTGGCGGAGCAASTTCGGTGGCATGAGCGTGCCGGAGGCCAAGCGGCTGAAGGACCTKGAGACTGAGAACGGCCGGCTGAAGAAGCTGCTGGCCGAACAGCTTCTGGAAAACGAGGTCATCAAGGATGCCCTACGAAAAAAATGGTGAGCGCACCGGACCGGCGTGAGCTGGTGCGCTATCTAGTCGGCCGAGAGTTGAGCGAGCGCCGTTCGCTGGCGATTGCCSGCATAAGCGCAAGCGCCTACCGCTACGAGCCGCGCCCCGACCGCAACGTCGAACTCCGCGAGATGATCGGCGCGCTGGCGAATCGCCACAAACGCTATGGCGTGGGCATGATTTATCTGAAGCTTCGCYAGGCCGGACACGCCGTGAATTACAAGCGGGTCGAGCGCCTGTACCAGGAGGCCAGCCTCCAGGTGCGGCGGCGCAAACRAAAGAAAGTSTCGCCGGCGGAAAGGCAGCCGCTGCTTCGCCCGGCGACTGCGAACGAGGTCTGGTCGATTGATTTCGTGTTTGACCGCACCGCCGAGGGSCGCGTCATYAAATGCCTGACGRTCGTCGACGATGCGACGCATGAGGCTGTTGCCATAGAAATCGAGCGAGCCATCTCGGGCATCGGCGTGACGCGCGTCATGGATCGCCTAGCCGTCACGCGCGGCCTACCGAGGGTAATTCGTAGCGATAACGGAAAGGAGTTCTGTGGCAAGGCCAWGGTCGCTTGGGCTCACGACCGTGGCGTGCAACTGAGGCTTATCGAGCCCGGCAAGCCGAACCAGAACGCCTACATCGAATCGTTCAACGGACGGCTGCGCGATGAATGCCTCAACGAGCACTGGTTTCCCAGCCTTCTGCACGCACGCACCGAAATCGAAAACTGGCGCCGGGAATACAACGAGGAGCGACCGAAAAAAGCACTGGGCGGGCTGACGCCCGCCGCCTACGCAAAACAGTTACAGTAATTCCGGACTCAAGATCGGACCGCTACTGAAGGCGAGGGGACGTCGGATGGACACCGAGTATGGCGCGTCCTGCCACACAGCTTGACCTCAGTACAATGGCCGCATTACCCGGGCCGCCTTGCTGGCTTGGCGGCGCACTTACCGAAAATGCCCATATCGCTAGCGCGGATGCGACGTGATCTCGATACTTCCATACAGGTTAGCCCTGAAGTTCAGCTTCGCGTCTGCCGCATACTCGATGTCCAGGTGATTTTCGTCCGGCCATTTGAGGGAAACCTGAATACTTGAGGCTGCTGCGGAAGGATTTTCCAGCACCAGAATATGTACTGGCTCACCTTCAGCGTCTACGCGGACGATATCGACCGAAGTAAAGACCCCCGCATTTCCTGGACCACTATATTGGGTCGTCTCCGCAACTGCGACGTTACTCCCATCTGGTGACCTGAGTTTGGCCTGCCAAATGACCGCGGAGTCCTTGCCGCAGCCAACGCACAGAAGTCCCATCAGAACCGGAGCCAGTCGAATTGATGTTGCCAACGCGGTGCGAAACGTTGAATCGCCTTTCATCGGACGGTACATAGATTTCCGACCTTTTGATCGTGGAAGCCGCGAATTATGTTATCCACATTGGATTCCGGAATGTGCGGATATAGCTTACTCATCGCTATATTAGGCTTGTAAGAAGATTTAGCCTCTCCATATGCATCTGCCGAACTTAGTATTTCAGGCAAAGTCCATCCTGCAGCACTAAGGTATACCCCGTATACATAGTTGGCATACTCGTGCGACCCGCCGTATCGAACTTGCGCATCCAAGGGGCCGCCGCGCCTGAAATCATAGAGAGTAGTTAGATTGTAGCCCGTACCGCCGGCGCTTCCCAATGAGCCAGGACTATAAGGATTAGGAGCGTAAGTGACGTTGCTAACTGTTTGCCCACGTCGCTCGTACTCCTGAGGCGGGGGAGCCGTACCCGAGGGAGAACATGTGTCTCCCGGGCATAATCCCAGAGGATCTGCGTACGCAATCGGATTGGCGCCCGTATACAGGTATGTGTTGACGCCCGCCCGAAGGCCAGTCGGATCGCTTTGCAGGTATCGGCCCGTAGCTGCGTCAAAGCTACGATAGACGTTGTATTCAAGCCCTGCTTCCCCGTCGGCGTACTGTCCCAGCAACCGTAGATTGAGGGCGTAACCGGATGGCGACACCGGGCCGTTCTCACCAAAAGGGTTCAGTGCGTAGGGCCAGTTCCAAACGACCGCGCCCGTGCGGGACGTGACTACGCGCGGGGCGCCGAGTGGGTCCGCCGCGACATACGCGACCGACTCCGCCGGCCCCGCATCGACCACCGCCACGAGCACGCCACCGATGGCGACATAGTCCCGTTCCGTCGCCCCACCAAGCTCAGAGAGCAGTTGGCTGCCCTCCCCATAGACGAAACGAGTCGAAACCGTGCCGGCGGCCTTCAGGACCCGTTCCCCATTGGCGTTGTAAGCGTATTCACCAACCGTCGTTCCGTTCTCCTGAACCACAGTCATGCGATTGCGTCCATCGTAACCGTATCCCCACGCGTTCCCGGCAAATGCATTCCCCGTGGTGTTGCCACTTGCATCGTAAGTGCGCGAGGCCGTGCCGATGGAGGTCAACCAATGCGTGCCTGCCTGGTAGGTATAGGTCCCGCTGGCCAGGCCCGGACCGGTCTTTCTCGTGCGGTCGCCGGTCTGGTTGTAGGTGTACGCCTCAACAGCATTCCCGCTCGCATCATTGACCGACGTCAAACGGTACAGCGGGTCATAGCCGTAGCTTGCCGACCCGCCACTCGCCTCACTGACTCCGGTGATGTTGCCCATGACATCCCGACTGAAGTGCAATTCGAGAGCTGGGGACACGATGTCGGTCACCGCGTAGTTCGAATCGTACGTCCGGGTAACGCTTTGGCCGTTGCCGAGCGTGTACGACAATACGGGACCGAAGGGGAGCCAGGCGATGGCAGTGGCCACAGCCTGCTCAGTGCCGCCCACTGGCGTCACCCAGACGTCATTGACCTGCCCCAGAGCGTCGTGACCGTAGCGCACCACGGCCCCGCTCGGGCGGGTTTCGGTCAACACCCGGTCGGCGAGGGTGTAGCTGTAGGCAACCGTGTCGGTGGCCGCGCCCTGGAGCTGTTTTTTCTGAAGAACATTCCCGCGCGGGTCATAGCAGTAGGTGGTCGTGACCGCGTTTTCAACAATCCGGGTCAACCGTCCGACGGGGGATGACGCAGCGCAACCGGTGACCGCATTGGCCTCGTCGTAGTGGTAGGCGACATTCAACGTTGCGTCACTGTAGGACGCCGACAGTGGCCGGTTCAAGGCGTCGTATGTGTAGGTCGTGACCACGCCCCGGGCATCCGCCTGGGTCAACCGGTTTCCAGCCGCGTCCACTGTAAACGTGGTCGTGCCGGTATCGGGGCTGTGGATACCCGTGAGATCCCCGAGCCCGTTGTGGTCATAGACGGTGCTGAGGCTCGATGGGTCGCTGACCGCTTCAAGGTTGTCGCTTGCGTCATAGGTCGACGCCGTCTGCGTGTTGGCGGTTGCCGTGTTGGACCCGTTGTAGTCGTCGATGGTGCTGACCAGCCGGTTGAGCGCGTCGTAGCCAAGCTTTCGCTGGACGCCCTTGGCGTCAGCACTGTGATTTGGATGTCCCTCGGCGTCGTAACCGTCGGCGGTGTCAAACGCGAGCATCGATCCGAAGACGGGAAAACCCGGGGAGCTAGCAAGTTTCAACCGCTATGCTTACGCCAACCGAAATCCCGTGTCACGAATTGACTCAGACGGAAAGGCCGCCCAGCTTTTTTGGACGGCAACGAACGCGGTGACGTATACCGTTCCATACATTATCGGCGAGACAGGTGGTGCCCACGCAAATATGTCTTCTGCTCAAATCAACGCGGCCATCAGTCAGAGGTTCTCTAGGACCGTTGAGATAAATGGCACTGCGGTTGCGGTCACTGCCCAGGCAGTTGAGGTGTCTGGAGCAAGTTCCATGGCCACTGGACAAACCAACTTTCTCGAGTTCGTTACAGACACGCAGGGTGTCACACGAACAGGTCGCGCTGAGACGAACATGATTGGCGGCGACCACGTAAAAATTGCGAGCACGGGTCGTTACGCAGCAACACCGGATAGCGTCGCGCATGAACTCGCGGGGCATGTAGGCGGACCAGGTGACCAATATGCCACCGGCATAGACAAGAACGGGAATGAGCTGAAGCAAGATGCGCCGGGCGCCTCAGGTGTAATGTATAACCTTAACGGACCCGCGAATGATCAGACAATGCGCGAGATACTCACAGCACCCACCAATACGAACACCTGTGCCCCAGGTGTCAAGGCGGCCACGGGAGGATGTTAATGAGGAAGCAATTCAAAGTCTTCTTCGCGGTCGCCACTATCGCGAATTGCGTGCTTACCGGACCAGTTGTGCTTGGTGCCACCGCTCAGCACGCTGCTGCTTCAGCGGCGTCGGTCCCTTTTTCCTGCGAGATAAGACAGCGCGCCTGGTGCATCCAAACCGGCAGTGTCGAGATCACTGACCGCGAACGCATGCGAGGCGACGATCCTCCTGGAAGCGCGTGGGTGCTCAGGGACATGAATTACCCTACCTCGATTCTTGTTGTTTTCGAGCCATCCGGCTGCCGCAATGGTTTCGCGGATACGGTGGAAGCAGTCTCGTACGAGCGCAATGTCCATTGGGATGCAAAGTCCTGGGAGCAGATGACCGTTCGGCTAAGGTCGGATGGAACTTGCGACTTGAAGTTATTGTTGCAGCCATATCGCGGTGACTCCAGTGAGTGGGCGTTTTCTACCGGGACCCTTCTACTTGCCGCATGCAAGGATGAGATGTGCACTCCTAACGGCCCGACACCAGCGGACGTCACCCGGAAATATCGTGACGAATACATGAGTCTTGCTACGAGGTCGCCATGAGAGTGGGGCGTTTGAACGCTGATGGAGCGACATCCATGCTCCTGCGAGCCAAATGACAACGCAGTCCGTTCGCGCACCTATGAACCTCAAACCGATGGGCAGCACCGAGGAAGCGGAGCGTTGGACCCGGATTGCGATGTTCGTCCGGATCGCGTGCACCGCTGTTCAGCGTGATGGAAAAGACGTTCTCGTCATACGCCTGGTGTTCGTATGCAACTCATCATACGCACGCCACCAGCGCAGGGCGAGGTCGCGCGCGACGCCAAGCTCGCGGGTTGAGAGGGACTTCTTGACGATGCTGCGCCCGAGGACACCTGCGAGCATCACAGGAATGCGCTGGCGGTAATGCCAGACACCGGAAGGCGCTTTCTGGAGGTAGTGCGGGATGCGCATCGGAAGACCTTTGTGTCCCGATTTGTGTCCCGACGCGGATTTTTCTGAAATCACCCAAGTGATTGATTTTCAATCAGAAAAACTAGCTTGGCGGAGAGAGTGTCCGTTACATGTGAATCATCGCAGTTCACAGTCGGTCATCGTTACTAACGCAATATCACTGTATTTAAAGGCTATATCGTCCATTTTCATATGGAAATGGCGTCCTGACTTGAGGTAGCATCGCCACACCAAACGTGGAAAGGAATGTGGAAAGATGCGAGCAATTCACCGGCTAAGTGCTGCATTCGTCGAGAGCGCCAAGCGCGGTCGCGCGAAGCCTGGAAAGCACCCCGATGGTGGAATGCTCTATCTGCGTGTCGGCCAGGCCGGCGCCGCTTCCTGGGTATTTCGGTTTCAGCGCGGAGGCGTTTGCCGCGAAGTCGGCCTAGGCTCTCTGAGCCTGGTGAACCTCACAGCCGCTCGGCAGAAGGCCGTCGAACTGAGGGCTGGGCTAGGTGCAGGCGTCGCGCCGCTGCCTGCACGGGTCCGCAGCCACGGAGCCGCGAAAGGGCTGACGTTCGCACAAGCTGCCGCCGCGCACATAAAGTCCCGTGAAGCCGAGTTCAAGAACGCGAAACACATTGCGCAGTGGGCGAGCACCCTGGAGCAGTACGCGTTCCCGACCATCGGTTCAGTGGACGTCAACGACATCGAGACTCCCCACATTCTGGCGGTTCTCAATCCGATATGGACGAAGGTTCCCGAAACCGCGAGTAGGGTTCGGGGTCGAATCGAAAGCGTGCTGGCATACGCGACCGCTGCCGGATATCGGGCCGCCGACAAACCGAACCCCGCGCGATGGAAAGGCCACCTGGCTGCAATGCTCGCGAAGCCCTCAAAGGTAAAACGCGTGGAGCACCACGCCGCCCTCCCCTATGCTGACTTGCCCGCTTTCATGAAGGCCCTACGTTCCGAAGTCGGCTTCGGGGCCGCTGCGCTGCAATTCGCCATCCTGACCGCGACACGCACAGGCGAAGTCATTGGCGCGCGCTTTATGGAAGTCGATTTCGAAGCCAAGGTGTGGACTATCCCGGCGGAGCGTATGAAGGCGGGGAAGGAGCACCGCGTCCCTCTGTCTGATGCTGCAATAGCCGTGCTCGACGACATGAGCGCCGCCGGCCGACATCCCAAGGCGTATATCTTTCCAGGAGCGCGAAGCGGACAGCCTTTATCGAACATGGCGCTGCTTGCGACGCTGAAGCGCATGAAACGCACGGACATCACAACGCACGGTTTTCGCTCAAGCTTCAGAGATTGGGCCGGAGAGGCCACCGCGCACCCGCGCGAGGTAATCGAGTTCGCGCTAGCGCACGGCCTAAAAAATAAGACCGAGGCCGCGTACCAGCGCGGCACCCTAATGGCGAAGCGCAAAGCTCTCATGGACGACTGGGGAAAGGTGTGCACGATGAAACCAAAGGCCATCGCCGCTTAAGCTTTATTCAGCCTCCCCGTCACGCACATTCACTATGGCTCATCGCATTTAATCCCGCAGCAGGGCATTCACGTCTGCGGTAGTTCCGCATTAGACCGAAGACGTCCAACATGGGCACACCAACCCGTGAGATTGCCCTAGTGACCAACACAGAAACCCCCAGGCTGATCCGAATTCGCCAGGTCATGGACGCCACGGCGATGAAGAAGTCCGCAATTTACGCGGCCATCGCTGCCGGCAACTTTCCGCGCCCCGTACCCATCGGCACTCGCATGGTCGCATGGAGCGAGGCCGAGGTTCATGCGTGGATTCGCGAACGCATCACCGCATCGCGAGGCGCCGCCGCCTGATGAGCGCCCATAAAAAACCCCTGCTTGCAGGCAGGGGCGATAACGCAAAGCTCTCGGCAGAGCGCACCCATTATACCCCGAACCCGCAGCCGCGTGTCACGCATCTCGACCTTCAGCTATGGTCAGCATTCGCGAGCGCGCGCACCCGATCTGCTGCCCTCGCCGCTGCATGGCGCATATGTCGCCGTTGCCCGTCCAGCGCGACATGGCGCGACCTCGCCTTACAACAGCGCATTGCCGGTCGATCCTTCCTCGATGAGCTAGAACTGCTGCGGTGTTGGCTCGACGCGCAGTACTGGACGCGACGAGCTGGTACGCATACATCGCCACGACGCAAACATGTCGTTCGGTGCTGGCGGAGGCTTGGGTGAGGTTCGCAGACTATGTAGTCCGCCGCTTCCCCGACCCACTCGACGTTCTAGACACCTACTTCGCAGACGCGCAGGCCGCCGCATCAAGCCTTGGCGCGTTGCTCGACGAAGTGCCGGTTCTAGACGGACAGCGCCGGTATCTCGCAGGCGTCGACGGCAAGCGCGACAAGCGCCATTTTTATCGCGCGTCTATCGAAACGGACGGCGACGGCACCGTGTGGCCGACGATCACATTCGGCACGTTCAAGCAGGGCGGCGCAACGACCTACTGGAAGCCGCGCGATCTGGCTTGGCAGGACTTCCGCGCTTCGAACGATGACACGCCACCGACCGAGGATCGTCGGGCCGAGTACGCGCGCCGTGCGGCCGAACTGCGCGAGCGCGCAGAGGCGGAGCGCGCTGCACGGGATGCAAAGGCTATCGCAGGCCACGCCGCAGCATCGCGCGCAGCGGTAGAAGCATGGGCGGGTGCCATGTCGTGCATCAGCCATGCGTACCTCACCCGTAAGGCCGTCCCTTCCTACGGCTTACGCGTCGCGACATTGGACGTTCGCGCTCGCCTGTGGAACGACGATGCAGACGAGTGGCAGCACGCTATTGCCTGCAAAGCCGGCGACTTGCTCGTGCCGATGCACGACGCCGCCGGCAACCTGGTCAACGTCCAGCGGATCGACGCCAACGGCCGCAAGCGATTCCTGATGGGCGGGCGGAAGGCGGGCGCCTTCTATCGCATTCCAGGCGACGGTCCCGCATGGATCGCGGAAGGCTATGCCACCGCTGCGACGGTCCACGCCGCGACAGGCGTCCCCGTGGTCGTCGCTTTCGATGCGGGAAACATCGCTCCAGCAGCGCAGGCGGCGGGTGACATCACCGCCGTGGCTGCGGACAATGATGCGAACCACGCCGGCAGGCATGGCGCCGAGCGCGCATCGTTACCGTATGTTATGCCGCCCCAGGTGGGCCGCGACTGGAACGACCACGCCGCCGAACACGGCCTGCCTGACGTAGCGGAGCGGCTTCGCCAGCCCCTTGCCGCTCCCGTTCCCGTGCAGGCGGATGCACCCGCATTCGTCGACCTTGCAACCTTACCGGCCATTGAGCTGGAGGGCCGCGAGCAGGGATGGTTCAACCGTTTGGCGAAAGCCAGCGATCCCACGGACGCCGCCGCCATCGTATGGGCCATCTGCCGAAAGCGCGGCGTGACCATCCCCACGCAGCAGACGCTTCCCGAACTCATGGACCGCATCCGTGAGTCGGCCAACGACCTCATCGCGCCGGCTACGCTCACCGCCATGTCGCGCGCCCTGAGCGGCTGGAACGCCCGTCGTCAGGCCCGCGCCCTCTCGCACGTCCGTATCTCGCGCGAGGTGCTGAAGCGGCACCGCCACGAGGTGCACGACGCACTCCCAACCCTAACCGCCGACGAATACGCAGGCGTCATTCTTCTATGGGCGCCGATGGCGAGCGGCAAAACGCAGCGCATCGGAAAGCCGTTTTCCGACTTCGCGCGCACGCAGGGCCGATTCGTGGCGACTTGTCACCGCCGTTCGCTCGTGTCCGAAATGGCGCATCGCCTCGGGTGCCAGCACTACGCCGACATCACCGGCGATATCGCCTGGGCGGTCGACGCGATTGCCGTGTGCCTGCCGTCCATCACCAAAGCCGCCCTCGGGCAGATTTTTCGCGAGTGCGATTACCTGTTCATCGACGAAATCGCCCAGGTGCTCCGCTTCATGGAGAGCGACAAAACGTGTCGCACCGAAGACGGCACCAACGCGGACGTATACCGCGTGTTGCGCGACCTGGTTCGCAATGCCCGCTGCGTGATCGGCGCCGATGCCGGCATGGATGACCGCGTGGTGCGCTTCCTGGAGGAATGCCGCCCCCACGAGCGGTTCCGCATCATCGAGGTTCGCCCACGGGATGAAGGGCTAAGCGCCAGTTACGGCTACGGTGCAGATGCCGTGACCGCGATCTATGGCGAAATGTGCGCCAGGGTCGCGGACGGTCAACGCATTTGGGTGTCGTGCGAATCTGAGAAGCGCGTGGGCGAGGTCGCGAAGCTGCTGACGACGACCGGCGCGCGCGTATTGGCGGTGACGGCGAACAATCGAGGCAACGCGGAGCAGGCCCGATTCTGGACGAGCCCTGAAGACGTCTCACGCGAGTACGACGCCGTGGTGCATAGCCCCGTCATCAGCTCGGGCTTGTCGATTCAGCACGACGTCGCTGGCCCATGGTTCGACCATGGCTTCTTCATCGGCGGCGGCCACGCGATCACCCCTGCCGACGCCGCGCAGATGATGCGCCGTGTCCGATACCTGAAAAGCTGGTCGCTTGCGTTCGTCGCAAACACGCTGCGAGGCCAAGATGACCCCGGATCGATGATCCTCGGCATGGAGGCAGCGGCAGTAGCCGAAGGTGACGCGTCCCAAGCGTCTGAGTTCGACGCGTTCGTCGCCGGCATCAAGGCAGACACCAACGCTGCGCGCGCCGACTTCGCTGCCGGCATGGCGTGGGTACTTGAGGCTTCGTGCTTCAGCCTGTCGCGACTGCCGGAGAGCATCGAGGCCGCTGACGAAGCGTCGATCAAGCAGCTTCGCATGGAGCTTGACGCTGAGCGCCGCGCAGCCGTCATCGCGGCCCCCGACTTGACGGAGGATGAGGCCCGTCGCCTGCGCAACGCAGAGCGCCGCACGCAGGCCGATTCCGACGCCCTGCTGAAGCATGCCGTGCGTACTGCGCTTGGCGTCAGTGCGGTGGATGAGGCCGCGCTAGACGTATGGGACGACGGGCGCGGCCCGCGTCGCCTGGATAGGTTCAGCGCAGCGGTGTGGGGCGTCGCCATCAAGCAGGAGGCCGCCAAGCACATGACGCAGCGCCGGTTCAGCAAAGCCAGGGTGACGGCCTACCGCGATCTGTTCGACGGGTTCACACTGGCTCCTGGCCTGCGCGTTGGAGACGAGGACGCGGAACTTCTCGTGCGTCGGGTGATCGACAAACGCCACATGCTCGCGTGGCTGGGTGTGGCGCCGACCAAGTACGGCGCCTGCACGGGTTTCGACAAGGCTGGCAAACCGAAGCCTTTCCCAGTTCCGAAATACCTCCAGCGCGAGGTCGGCGACGTCTTCCGCGCCATGGGTCTGAACCTTGCGAGGCGGCAGAACCGGCACGCAGGGACGCAGTACTTCGAACTGGTGGAAGCGGCTTTTCAGGAAACAGCGGCATGGGCCGAGAGGCGAAACAGTCACACATCCGGTGTATCTGTCTTAGGGAGAACACCCCCATCTGTGACTGTCGAGCTTGCCGAGGACGATCAGTTCTGGCTCGACCTTCGTCGGGCCATATGGTCAGACGTCGATCACCTTACGCGTGACGATGTCGCGGCACGGGTCATCCCGTACCTGAGAAGCCGGCCCGTCACGCACGGGGCTAAGACGACGGCCTGGTGGCTGCGCAACGTCGTCGCTGAGCGCCTGGCTGCGTGAGCGACGGCACGGCCTGACCCCGCTGCGTCACGTCGCGTCGCCGTCAAGCTGAACGAGATGTTAAGCGTACGTGAAATTCTTGGGTCCTTCCTCGCCCCGCACCCCATGCGGGGCCGAAGACACCGCGAGATTTCATAACTGCGTGCCTCCAAAAACTCACTACCGGACTGCCGATTCATCAGCCGTTTAGACGCCCATATCACTTCGAATCATTTTCGTTCATCGCACGTCACGCTGAGTCACGTTCGCTGATGTATTCACGTTTGAGGTAGCTGGTCGAGGTGCATCGGCTCGCCTATCTTCACTCACACAATCAATCAGCACCCAAGGCCACACACTCACCATGACCACCACATCCGCACAGAACATCATCGCCGACGCCATCGAGCGCGCCGGCATGGCTCTCGGCTACCACGAGCACATCGCCGTGGGCATGACCGAAGGTCGCCGTATGCCAACCACGGCTGCCGCTCGCACGACTCTCGATCTGACGAGCGCCCTCGACATGCCGGCCCTGAGCGGCGAAGTCATCGCAGCCAACGCGCCGGCCAAGACCGTTCGCCTCGGCGCGCACCTGATCGCGTCCAGCCGCGTGGCTCAAGCTGGCGCGAGGATCATCGTCGCGAAGGAAAAGCCGCAGCCCGCGCAGGGCTTGGTCCTCTATCAGGACGCCGGCCTGTTCCGCATCGTCGAGCCGGCCGCCTTCGCTGCGGTCGCGGATGGCGCGCAGGCCGCTGATGGCGCGCTCGAAATCCACGACGCACCGATCCGCTGGGCTGACGCTCCATCCGTCGCATACCGCGCCTCTATCAGCCGCAGGCAGATGAAAGACGTTGGCGGCGCCGACCTGGCCGCGCAGGTTTTGCATAGCGTTTTTGCYGGGCTGGCGGTCGAGGCTGATCGTGTCTTGCTTGCCGCGATCAGCGCTGCCAGCCCCGGCACCTTCACCCTCGGCGCAGCCGCAGCTCGCGGCCTGGCGTTCAACGAACTGCGCGGCTTCGTCGGCACGGGTGGCGACGGTGCGACGGTCGACGCCGGCAACGCGCTGCGTACGGGTGGCATCGAGGCCGAGCTGACGAAGGCCACGGCATCGAGCCTGGTGGGTGCATTCAACCGCGCAGCCGTGGCGATCCGCCCCGAAATCGACGTGCAGTTCCATCGCGCGACGACCGAAGGCGACCTGACGGTGGTCGTGTTCGCTAGCCTGCTCGGCCTCGTCCCTGACGCCACCGCGTTTTGGAAGGTGGCGGCGTGATGCGCCGCCTGTTTTCCCGCAAGAAGGTGGAGACCGTCGCCGACGACCTCCCCGCCGAGGTTGCGACTGCCATCGAGACGGCAAGCGTGATCGTGCGTGCCGAGGCCGAGAAGGTGCTTGTTCACGTCCGTGGGTTCAACCCATTCGTTTACAGCCTGGAAGGCGCCATCGCGTTCATTCGCGACGCCTTCCCTACGCTCAACGACGGCCAGGTCGCGCGCGCCATCCGCTTCCTGGACGGCCACGTATCGAAGCGCGTCGATATGCAGGCACGACATGCAGCCGAAATGCACGGAGGCCGCGCTTCCCGCTGGTCGGAGTGGCGACCGCTGCGAATGGAGAATACATGATGCGCAAGTTGCCCTTAAGCCTGCACATCAACCACGAGTTGGCCGCTCGACTGGAAGCCGAGCGCGAGCGCATGTCGTCTGCCGCCGGCACGGAGATTTCCCGCAATGCTGCGGTTGAGGCGGTCCTGAAGCGCGGCCTTCAGCAAGAGAATACGGCGCAGCCCCGCCAATAAACAAAGGTAACCCGGCGCGCGGGGTTTAGTTGCGCGACGTCCCGGCCGAGGGCGATGGTAAAGAAGGCCCGGCGTGCGCCTCCGCTGTAAATAGGGGCGCAACTATTCCTCCAGTGGTGCCATATGAAATTCATTTCCAAGCTGCTTCGCCGCCACAGCGTTGAACCCGTCTTGCAAAAGCCGGCGAAACTGAAGCGCCGAACTATCCGGCGGAAGCCGAGGAAAATCGCGGATGGTGTTCGCCGAATCGACGCGAACGGGCCGATCCTCGCCCAGGCTCGCGCATGCCGATAACTCCGAAAGAAACGGTCACCGACGTCGAGCTGGCCGCCCTGGTTGGCGTGTCCTCGCGCCGCATTCGACAACTGGCCGAGAATGGCACGCTGGAGCGCGCCGGCCGTGGACGCTACGAATTGGGACCTGCGCTGCGAGCACTGCTAGAAGATGCATCCGGCTCGGGCTCCGCACTTCAGCGCGAACGCACACGAAAGACCGCCGCCGACGCTACGCGGGCCGAGCTGGAACTTGCTAAGGCCGCTGGCGAGGTCGCACCAATCGCGCAGATGGCGCGTGTGTGGGGACAGCGCATGGCGATTATCCGTCAGTGCGTCATGACAATTCCAAGCCGCGCCGGCTCGCGCCTGGTTGGCGAGAAGGATGAACGCAAGATCATCGCGATCCTGCGCGATGAAGTCGTGACGGCATTGCACCAAGCCGCCGATACCGAAATCACCCTTGACGACGAAGACCATGAAGAACCGAAAGCCGCTTAACCCTCACGTCGCCAAGGCAGCCAAGCGTGCCCGCGCGTTCCTGGCAGTCCCGCACACGACGATGCGCGAGCGAGCCAGCTCCCTGGAAAGCGCGGCGATGCTGGCCCGTCAGGCGGTCGACATGGCTGTGCGAGCCGGACGAGACGACCTTGCATTCCGCGCCCTAGAGCTGGCGCAGGACATGGAAGCATGACGTTCGAACGTGATCCTTGGCGTGTCGGCGTCGCGGTGCCGAAGAACGACAGAGAATCATGGGAGCGGTGCGTTCAGGCTCTACTTCCGCGCATCGGCATAGTGCACAAAGATAGCGACCTGGCCGAGCGCAAGCGCCATGCGCGCCTGTTGGCAATAGCTGCGCTTCGTGCTGCTGGCGAAAACGCGCTGGCCGATGGCTTGGCGAGCTAGCGGCGCATTCGTGTCATGCGCCCAAATGCTGCTGTAAGGCAAATGTGAGGCCGAACAATTCTTCAGGGTGATATCGATAATCGGCACTCGCAACTTCTGCACCGCTTTCGACCCATGCAGTTCCCACCCGTTCGTATTCGGATTGGGTCATGTCCCCGTACTTTTCATATGGATACCGCAACCCGACGAAGTTTGCGCCGAGGTCTTTCAGCACACCGGAAGGATCGTGCGTCAGCGAGGAAGGCCCGATTCGTTCCCCAGCGGCGCGCAGAATGTACTCCTGAACGACTGAAGGCAGCTGCGCGAAAAGCTTGTCGTACTTATGATGCGTGCCGGATTTGCCAGTGGCTTTCTCTAAAGCCGCTTTCAACAGCAGCTCAAAAGCGAGCAGCCGAAGTAGATAGGCGGAGTCTGAATCGTCCCCGGCCTGTCCAAGCATGTCGGCCGCTTGGAGTCGCGTGGCAGCTTCCCGGATCATCAGCGCGTGGCGAATTGGCGTCATAAAGGCGGCCCCCATCCTTCTAGCTTATTCCATCGCAGCGGCGGCACGCCTGATTCGTTTCCGCGCTGCCGTCGCTGCGCGCATCACTGG
>NZ_JBFUAT010000045.1:0-31456 GCF_056406135.1 Luteibacter sp. P1_D3
GCCTATGGCTTACTGACCTACGGCGAAGCCAGCCTATGGCTTACTGACCTACGGCGAAGCCAGCGCGTTCATCGGTGACAGTCGCATCGTCGGCAGTGGCGCACGGTCGATCGGCGTTCATGCCCAGGATATCTCCAGGGTCACCCTGCAAAACGTCGACCTCAGGATGAGCGCTGCCGACAGCATCGGCATCTCGTCGCGATCAGGTAGTCGGGTCACGGCGAACCGGGTGGGACTGCGCATGGACGGCGACAACGCAATCGGCGTCCTTGCCCGGGGAGCGAACAGTCGGGTCGTCGGTTCGGGCCTGTCGATCGTTCATGCGGGGCAGCGCAAGGGCGCCGCTGGGGCCCTCGAACTCGCGGACGGGATCAGCCTCAGTGACGGAGCAAGTATCATGCTCACCAGCAGCTCTGTCCTGACAGAACAGCCGGGCGTGAATGCGGTATCGATCCAGGGTGCAACGTCGGCATTCAACGCGGGCGACACGCGGATCGTGGCCGCGGGCTCGGGCTCGACCGCCATTGCGCTGGCCGGCGGCGTAGCGACCATCGACAGCGGCGAAGTCCGTGGTACGGGCCATGCGATCCGCGCCGTGCAGGGACACACCGGCGACGTCGCCGTGAGGGTGACGGGCGGTGCGACGATCACCGGGCGTATCGAGAACGCGGGTCAACTGCTCTCCCTCCTCGCCAATCACAGCAAGCTTCAAGGCGACATCGTCAGCACGGGAAGCGGGCCGCTGCGCGTCAGACTGGATAAATCGTCCTGGCAGGGCCGCGGCGAACGACTTGCCGAACTCATCATTGCGGATGGGTCCTGGAAGGCCACGGGCGACAGTTCGGTGCAGTACCTCGCGCTTCAGGGGCGCGCCCAGGTCGCTTTCGACGGCTCCGCGCCCGCAAGCACGCTGCGCGTCGGTACGTTCGCTCATCCCGGCGGCGAGGGCGGCGTGACGTTGCGTACGAGGTTGGATGGCGGTGGGGCTATCGGTCGACAGTTCACGGACCGGCTGCTGGTGGCCGGGGACGCCATCGGGACCACTCGCGTGCATATCGTCAACGTGGCGGGGGCAGGTGCGGACACATCGGCACTCACAGGCGAGCCGCGGGCCGGGGACGGCATCAGCATTGTGCAGGTCGGCGGCAACGCGGACGCGACGTCCTTTTACCTCGATGGAGGTTATGTGGCTGTCGGCCCGTGGCAATACGGTCTCGTCGCTTATGCACCAGGGGTATCCGAGGCAGGGCAGCGTCTGCTGGAGGGCGACGGCAACGATCATTGGGACTATCGCCTGCAGAGCCGAAGCACCGATGCGGCAGGCCACGCGGTGAGCGGCGCGTCACCTGCCACTCGTGCGCGGCTGGTGCCACAGGTACCTGCCTACCTCGTTATGGCCAATGCACTCTTCGGTTACGGACAAGCTTCGATGGACGCGTGGCGGTCGGTCGAGCCGGCTGCCCCCAGGGATCCCGCCTGGCGCGTTCATTCGTTCGGGGGGGCATGTCGCCTACCGCAGCAATCTGCCCTTCCAGCGCTACGCCACGGACTACGTGCGATCGGACCGTGGCCTGCAGATGGGCGGCGACCTTCTCGCCTGGTCGTCGGGTGCCACGACGATGCGGGCGGGGCTGGGACTTTCGATGGGCGCCACGCACATCGCACCGCGTGACGTCGATGGCGCGAGTCGCGCGAAGGCCCAGGCACGTGGCGTGGCGGCGACGTCGGTCCTGACAACGGACGGAGGTTGGCGCGCCGAAGCGTCCTTCAGCTACACGCATCACCGTATCGACGTGGACACGCCGACGCGGGGCGAGGTACTCGGACGGTTCCGTGCCCATGCGAATGAGGCCATGCTCGGCGGCGGCTTTCGTTGGGATCCGACGGAACGCCTCGTGCTCGAGCCCACCGTCTCCGTGCTTTGGCAGCGCCTGCGTTTCGTTGGCACCGCCGATCGGGATGGGCTCCTGCTCAGGGGCGCTTCCCCCGAACGCCTGACCCTGCGCGGCGGCGCGCGGGCCGCGATGCGATTCGAACCACGTGGCAATGTGCTGGCCGCCTGGTCGCCTTATATCGACACCCGTTACATCGTCACGCGCGGCTCGGGGGAAGCGATCGATGTATCGGGCGTGCGCCTGGCAACAGGACGGGCAGGCAAGGGCGCTGACGTGGCGGCCGGCGTCGCGCTGCAGTTTCGCCACGACCTGACGGCGTACGCCGATGTCACGGCGCGGGTACGCCTGGGCCGTGGCGGCGAGTCAGGCATGAGCGCACGCGCTGGCGTGATCTATGCGTTCTGAGGCTGCGCCACGGTGGCCACTCAGTAGGTGACGGTGACCTTGATGACGTCGCCGTAGACCGCGGCCCTGACGGCGGGTTGTGCTGGAACCCGCCCGTACACCGTCATCGTCTGCTCACTGCCCGAGCCGGTGCCTGTTGCCGTGTCGGTGTTGAGCGTGTCGCCCCAATGCAGGGTGCGCGACGAATCACGAAAGAGGTCGTAGGTGACGAAACCGCTACCGGACGACATGCGTCGTATCGTGCCTGACGCATTCTGTCCGCTATCGAGTCCGACCTGGTACGCCGCACGATGGGTGCAGGTCATGCGCACGAGGGAGGTCTTGTCGGTCGCGGTCGTCAACAGGCCAGGCACACTGCCGAAGTCCAGGTCGGTCGCCGTGCCGACGGTGCACTTCGCCGCGACCGATGCCGTGACACCCAGTGATGGTGCGGTCGCCGTGATCGGACCGCCGGTGCCACCGGACTGGCAGGTCGCTGGCGCCACCCCGAGGCTGAGCAAGGCCTCGTTATAGCTGTAGGTCAGCGAGTTGCTGGTGAGCGAGCTGAGCAGGGTGGCGGCGTAGCTACCGGGTGAGAGGTTGGATTGCAGGGCGGGTACGCGGCCGTAGATCGTCACGTTCCCGGACACCGCCGCGCCGTTGGAGAGGATGCCGATACTCATGTTGAACGTTCGCGCGGTATAGGTCGCATTGGTGAGGACGCCCCAGATCGTCGAGCGCGTCGAATCCTTGTACAGCTGGTACTGCATGCGGTCACCACTGGCGTCGATCATCGTGCGCGGTGCGAAGTTGCCGAGATCGTCGGCGCCCAGGCTGGCGCACGCGGTGACATAGGTGCCGTAGATGGCGCCAAGAATGCCGTTGTACGTGCAGTTGTAGTTGAGCGTCGCCGTGGTGTCGACGAAGGTTCCCGTTGGATCCACGGCGCCGAAGGCGACGTTGGTGATGCTGGTGACGGTGCACGTCGTCGTCGCTTCCGCACGCTGCGCACCGCACAGTGCGGCAAGGGCCAGCAGCAGGAGTGCCAGCCATTTCATGGCATCGTCCGGCAGGTCAGCGGTCCGATCTGGGGCAGGTTACGCGCGCTGGCGGGGTAAGTGAGGGCACTCTCGCAACGGTGGCCGTCCGGCAGCGTGATGCGCAGCGCCGTACTTCCATGAAGGTTGTCGAGGTAGACCATGCCGTCGTAACCGACATAAGCCGGCGACCCGTCACCGCTATCGACCAGGGCACCCACGGGCAAGGGCGTACCGTTCTCGTCAACCAGGATCACCGATGCCGCCCGCACACGTTTCACCGGAAAGCGCACGACGACCCCGGATCGATCGGAGGGCGCGACAATGCTTTCCACGCGCTGCACGCGATCGTCGGCGGGGAGGTCCAGTGGATCGATGGCGAGGCGGTTGTCCTGATAGGCGTTGAGCCTTGAAACCAGGAGCAGTCCGCTGCTGTCGGTGACGCCGGTACGGCGGTTCTCGAGCAGCACGGGAATATCTGGCGTGCCTTCGGTGCTGACCAGGGCGAAGGCATCGTCGATGCGCCGTGCGGCGAAGGCGTGTCCGCCCATGAGCACGATGGCGCCGTTGGCGTCGGCATAGCTATACGACGAGGGCCCGACATTGCTGGCGCCGACGGTGAGCTGCCCGCGATTGCCGAGCCAGCCCAGCTCGGCCAGGCCGCCGCCGTCACTGCCGCTGCGTCCCTGCACATGCCATCCGAACCCGCCGTCACCGTCGACCGGCCGACTCGCATCCGCGGTGACGAACGTCTGGTCGCGATCGCGCTGCGCCGCAACGCTCCAGGTGGTGCGCTGGTCGAGTGACACGGTGACGCCGAGGAAAAGGCTGCGATCGCTGGCTTGGTCGAGGTTCTGGTTATAGCTGAGGTTGACCGAGATACCCCGGCCGAGATTCCGCAGTACGTACAGGCCGGCGTAGCGCGAGGCGGGCTGCCCCGCGTAGCGCAGCCGGACGAAGTTCGCACCGAAGCTGGATTCGCGAACGTTGAAACCGATCAGTGCACGATCGCTGGCGCGGGGTGGCGGCGATCCATAGTTCGACGCGACGTCGCGGTAGCTCGCGTCGCTGCGTACGGTATCCAGCGACGCATTCACGTAGCGTCCGGTCCACGCGTAACCGAGCCCGTACTGCGAGCCGCCACCGCGAGACGCCGCGATCGACGCGTTGAGGACGCTGGCGCCTGCCGGGTTCCATACGGCGCCCACCCCCGCTATCCCGCGTCCGTCGCCCGCTTCGGCGTGACTCTCCAGCGTCAGGCCGTCGCTCACCCCATGTCGCCACGTCGCGCTTCCGATCGGCGCGTCGCCGTATCGGAAGGACTCGATGCCGTAGGCCTCGCGCACGGTGCCCACCTCCACGGACCAGTCGTCGAGACCGGCGCGCAACAGCTGCCGTGCGGAATAAAAGGGAAACGTCACCGTGCTGCTGCGTCCCAGGGCATCGGTGAGGACGACCTGTGCCTGTCCCGACTGGTCGACACCCGGCACGGCGGTCAGCTGGAACGGTCCGGCGGGTACGCGACCGTTGTACTGGCGTATACCGTCGACATACAGCTCGACGGAGGACGGTGCGGTTGCCTGGCCGAAGAACTGCGGAAGCGGCGTCGTGATGCGGTAAGGCTGCAAGGCGAAGTCGGTACCGAAGCCGATGCCCCCGATGCGCGTCGCGCGGGTCCAGGAGAGATAACCGGTGAAGGTGTCGCCGATCGTCAGCGCCAGCGATTGCGCGGGAAAGGCCAGGCGCCACTGCGTATCCAGGCGCACGGTGTCACCTTGCCAGCCCTGTCCGGGCGTCTGGTAACGACGCGTGAGTTCGGTGCTGCTCAGGACGCCGAGGCCGTCGCTGAAGGCGCGCAGTTCGGTCAGCGCGCTGACGTTGCCCAGTCCGCCGCCCTGGGCCGCGTAGATGTCGTAGTTGAGCAATACCCCGGTGCCGCTCGTCGGGGGCGTCGCGCTGCGTTCGGCCTTGTTGAGGATCTGCCGTGGCAGGTTGAGTTGATCCAATGGCGCATCCACGGTCACCCGCTGCTCGTTCACGTCATAGGTGTAGTGCAGGCCGGGGATGTCGGGAAGGCAACGTTCGTCGTCGCCGGGAGGAAGCACGAATCCGAGGCCGCGCAGGTCGGTCGTCGTCGCACAGAGTGCTTCGCCACGACGGGTGAAATGCACGAGGCGTTCGGTCGCGCTGCCGTTGAGCACCACTTCGAGGTAGAGATCCTCGCCGACCAGACGCTCACGCGGTTGCACGGTCGCCGGTGGCGGCACGGGGTCGGTGTCGGTGGCGGAGGCAGGCATGGTGGCGGCGTCCAGCACGAGGAGGCTAGCGGCCGTCCGGGTCCACGACCAGCGTCGACTCGGACGTTTCACCATTGATCCTCGCCTTCACCGTGCCGCCCGCATGCGAGGCGCCTTGCGGCAGATGCCAGCTCATGGTGCTGCCAGGCAGCGCGTAGCCGACCAGGCCGGCGAGCAGGACGGTGTGTTGACCCTTCGCGCCGCGCCACACCAGATCGGCAATCTGCGCATGACCGTTTCCCGCATTGCTTACGCGCAGCCGCGGGCCGTCGGGCAAATCGTCCCAGCTCGCCTGCAGCGTCGCCTTCACGGAAGGGTCGCCCATCGGCGTGAGGAAGACCGGTACCGAGTAGCGCAGGACGAACTTCAGCCCCGGATGATCGCCTGCATCGATCGGAAGCTCGTCGACGATGACACGGTACGAGGCCTCGGTCGCCGAGGGCGCGGTTACCTGCCGGATGACGCGAACCATCTGTCGGTCGCCCGGGGCGATGGTCACCATGGGTGGACTGACGACCAGGTCGCGCGAGGGTTCGAGCACGTCCTTCCCATCGACTTGCGACCAGCGAAAAACGCGCACCTGCGCGTGCACCGGCTCGCTGCCGGTGTTGGTCAGCCATAGGGCGTCCGCCTGCGCGGCGCTGGCCAGTCGCAGGCCGATCGGTGACACCTGAAGGCCGCTCGCCGCTGCGAGGGGCATGAACAGGAACGCTGCGGCCAGCGCGCAGGCGAGTGCCACGCGTCGCGGCCACGGGCACACCGTCAGTACGTGATCGTGGCGGTGATGACGTCGGCGTAGCTGCCCGCCGCGAAATTCGTGCTCGGCACACGGCCGTAGACCGGTACGGTCTGCACGGTGCCCGTGCCCGTGCCGGCATAGATGTTGCCGCCGGTGCCCGTGGTGCTTCCCCACACATCGGCTGCCGTGCGAGAGGCCAGGCGATACAACTGGTAGGGAACGAGTGCGGTGCCGCTGCTCATCTTCCGGCTGTTCACGTCGGTACCGTTCTGGCCGTTGTCGAGCGCGATCGTGTAAGGCGAACTCGGCGTGCAATTGACGTTGAGCGCGCCCTGGTTGTCGACATTGGTCGCCGTGGACGGCGTCGTGCCGAAGTTCACATCGGTCGGCGCGGTGGTGCTGATATCGCACGCGGCGGTGATGGTGATGCGGACATTGAAGGTGGTGGTGGCGGTCGCCGCCTGGGCGGCGCCCGAGGCGATGCCGACGCCGACCAGTGCGGCAGTGGCGAGCAGACGGAATTTCATGGCGAATCTCCAGAGACGTGTATCCGTCGGCTGCAAGGATCGGGGAAGGAAAGCCGTCACGCGCGTGAATTCCAGCGCACGCTGCCGTAACGACTTAGCGATGCCGATTCGGTGCAGTGATATGTCAAGGATGCTTTACATGGTCGCGTGGTCGGTCCATCGTGATGTCAAGCGTGCTTGACATGTCGCCACGGTCGCACGAAGGTTCGGCATGCCGTACCGCGTCGCTTTGCGACTCGTCGCGCCCGTAGGCAGACTTCACCCCACCACCGAGCCGGAGGAGCCGCGTGAAAAACACCGTTCGCGAGCTTCGTACCGCGCTGGGCTGGTCGCAGGCCGATCTCGGCGAGCGGCTCGCGGTGTCCCGGCAGACAGTGAACGCGATCGAGACGGGCAAGTACGATCCCAGCCTGACGCTGGCCTTCAAGGTCGCGACGCTGTTCGCGCTTTCCATCGAATCCATTTTCACGCCCGGGGACTGACGGCATGAAACGCGCACAACGTATCGCCATCATCCTCGTCGTCGTCGCCGGGGCTTTCGCCACCCGGCAGCTCATGCGCAAACCCGTCGCGGACGATGCCGACAAGCCCGTCGCCGCGGTGCCGGCGGCGACACGCCCCGCACCGCCACGCGTGTGGACGCTTGGCACGCTCACACTTCGTCCCTGTGAGCTGGCGCAACCGCACTCTGGCACGTCAGTGGCTGCCTGGTGCGCTCCGTTTGCAGTACCCGAAGACCGCGACCATCCGCAGGGTCGCAAGGTGAACATGCGCCTGGCGGTCATTCGCAGCAGCGCCCAGGTGCCGGCGGACGACATGGTGGCCTTCATCGCAGGCGGACCCGGCCAGTCCGCCGCGGAGAGCTATCCGGCGATCGCACCGGCGATGGCGCCTTTGCTTGCGCACCGTAACGTCCTCCTGCTCGACCAGCGTGGCACCGGTGGATCGCATCCGCTGAGCTGCCGTGACGAGGACGAGCCCGGCGGCCCTGGCGGTGCGGCATCGCACGGTTTCGACGCCGAGGCGGTGCGCAAGGAAACCCGCCATTGCCTCGAACAGCTTTCGCCGGATGCGGATGTCCGCTTCTACACCACGACCGACGCCGTCGCCGATCTCGAAGATGCTCGCCGCGCGCTGGGCTCGCCGAAGTTCGACCTGCTAGGCGTGTCCTATGGCACCCGCGTGGCCCAGCAGTACGCGATGCGCCATCCGGAAGGCCTGCGCACCCTGATCCTCGACGGCATCGCACCGAACCAGCTCGTGCTCGGCGAGGACTTCGCCGTCAACCTCGACGCCGCGCTGAAGGCGCAGTTTGCCCGTTGCGATGCGGACAGTGCGTGCCATGCGCGCTTCAGCGATCCGTACCAGACGCTCTTTCAGCTGCGCGACGCCCTGCGTGCGAATCCGCACAAGGTCAGCTTCCGCGATCCGCAGAACTACGCGTCCGTGCAGCGCGTGCTGAGCGAACACGCGCTGGCGACCGTGGTCCGCATGTTCGCTTATTCGCCGGAGACGGCGGCCCTGCTGCCGCTGTCGATCGACGCGGCCGCTCACGGCGATGTCGGCCCCTTGCTGGGGCAGGCCAAGCTGCTCACCGGCGATCTGGGCGACACCATGGACGGTGGCATGCAGTACTCGGTGATCTGTTCCGAAGACGCCGACCTGCTGACCTCGCGCCCGCAGGACAAGGACACCATTCTCGGCGACGCCATGATCGAAGCGTTTCGTGCCGCGTGCTCGGTCTGGCCGCACGGCAAGCGACCGGCGGATTTCCACCAGCCGGTGAAGAGCTCGGTGCCGGCGCTGCTCATGTCGGGCGAGTTCGATCCAGTCACGCCGCCCCGTTACGGCGAGCAGGTGCTCCAGGGATTGCCTAATGGCCGCCACGTCGTTCTGAAGGGGCAGGGCCACAACGTCGTCGCACGCGGCTGCATGCCGCGCCTGCTCGACCAGTTCGTCGATACGGCCAACGCGAAGTCGCTCGATGCGCGTTGCCTGGATCGTCTCGCGCCACTGCCCGTCTTCGTCGGATTCAACGGAGCCACGCCATGATCGAAGTCAGGGACCTGCACAAGGCTTTCGGCGATGTACGTGCCGTCAACGGCGTGAGCTTCACGGCGCGCGATGGAGAAATCACCGGCTTGCTCGGTCCGAACGGCGCCGGCAAGACTACGACGCTGCGCATGCTCTACACCTTGATGAAGCCCGACGCAGGACAGGTCCTCGTCGACGGTGTCGATGCGTATGAGGATGCGCTCGCCGTGCGCCGCCGGCTCGGCGTCCTGCCGGACGCACGCGGGCTGTACAAGCGGCTCACCGCTGCCGAAAACATCGACTACTTCGGGCGTTTGCACGGCATGGAACCGGGCCTGCTCGCCCGCCGTCGCGAGGCGTTGATCGATGGCCTGGAGATGCGCGATATCGCCACGCGGCGCACGGAGGGCTTTTCGCAAGGCCAGCGGGTGAAGACGGCGATCGCCCGCGCCCTCGTTCACGATCCGCGCAACGTGCTGCTTGACGAACCGACCAATGGCCTGGACGTCATGGCCACACGCGCCATGCGCCGCTTCATGCGTCAGTTGAAGGCGGAGGGGCGTTGCGTCCTGTTTTCCAGCCACATCATGCAAGAGGTGGCAGCGCTGTGCGATCGCATCGTGGTGATTGCGCACGGTCGTGTCGTTGCTGACGAAACCCCAGCCGCCCTGCTGGCGCAGACAGGCGAGAGCAGCCTTGAAGACGCCTTCGTGAAAATCATCGGCACCGACGAGGGGCTTGCCGCATGAGTGCCTTCACCGCCGTGTACTGGAAAGAGGTCCGCGAGAACCTGCGTGACCGACGTACGCTCATCAACGCCCTGGTGACCGGCCCGCTGTTGGGGCCGGTGATGTTCATCATGCTGATGAACGTGACGATCAACCGTGAGATCGCCAAGGCCGACCGACCCATCGCCGTGCCGGTGATCGGTGCGGATCTTGCTCCGAACCTCGTCGCCGCGCTCAAGAGCGCCGGCATCGAGGCCCAGCCGGCCCTTACCGATCCCGAGAACGCCGTGCGCGAACAGCGCACCGATATCGTCGTGCGCATTTCGCCGGACTATGCGAAGGCCTGGAACAAGGGCCAGACGGTGCAGGTGGAACTGATTTACGACTCTTCGCGACGCGATGCGTCCACGCCGGTGATGCGCGTGCGCAGCGTCGTCGAGAGCTACGGTCGCCGCGAAGGGGCCATGCGCCTGATCGCGCGAGGCCTGTCGCCAACCACGGCGTGGCCGGTGCAGGTCGCCGATCGCGACCAGGCCACCTCGCAGTCGCGTTCCGGTCTCATGTTTTCGTTCCTGCCGTATTTCTTCGTCCTTACCGTCTTCCTCGGCGGCATGTACCTGGCCATCGACCTGACGGCCGGCGAGCGCGAGCGACAGTCGCTGGAGCCGCTGTTCGTCAATCCGGTCGCGCGCTGGAAGATCCTCGCGGGCAAGCTCGCCGCGATCTGCACCTTCTCGCTGGTCAGCCTCCTGCTCACCGTCAGCGCCTTCATGACCGCGCCGTGGTTCATCCCCACCGAGAAGCTCGGCATCGCGCTGGACATCGGCTGGCGCTTCAGCGGCCAGGTCATCCTGCTGATGCTGCCACTGATCCTGCTGCTGGCGGCCCTGCAGTCTCTGGTCTCGGCGTTCGCCAAGAGCTATCGCGAAGCGCAGACTTACCTGTCGATCCTGATGATCGTCCCGATCCTGCCCAGCGTGCTGCTTTCCGTCATCCCGGTGCGTGCCGAGCCCTGGATGTACGCCGTGCCGCTGCTCGGGCAGAACCTCGGCATCGTGCAGCTGTTGCGCGGCGATGGCATGCCGGGTTGGCAGATCGGGCTGTGCCTGGCCGGCGGTTTCGTCGCCGCGCTGCTGGCGGTGTGGGGCACCGCCATGCTTTACCGGTCCGAGCGCCTCGCCATCTCCGGCTGAGTGAGGCTCACCGCCAGGTCAGGTCCACACCGACCAGAAAGCTGCGGCCGGGCGCGGGTTCGTAGTAACGCCCGTTGCCATCGTTGACGATCACCGACCCGATCACGTGGCGGTCGGCGAGGTTGTCGACGCGGGCAAACGTGTTCACGCGCCAGGGCCCCTGGTCGAAGACATAGCCGGCGGACAGACCGAACAGGGCATAGCCGGGCGCGGACTCCGTGCCGAGGTCGTTGACCGAGGTCGAGCCCATCGTTTGTACATCGAAGGTGCCTTGCAGGCCATGAGCGCCACCGTATTTCAGCGCGGCGTAGCCGGTGGAGCGTGGCGCACCCGGGATGCGCGTGCCGGCGGGCACCGGCGTGTTGGGCGATGCGCAGCCCGTCGACGCGCAGGTGAGGAAGGGGGTGCGGAAGCTTGCTTGGAGATGCGTGTAGGACGCGACGAAGTGCAGATCGCGGGCCAGTTCGGTGTTGAACGACGCTTCGATGCCCTGCCGGCGCGAGCGCGCGATGTTCTGGTACGTCGTCCGGCCACCCACATTGGTCGCCACCGCCAACTCGTTGTCGCTGTCGGCACGGAACAGGGCGATACCGGCCTGCGTCCGCTCGGTCGGCTGCAGCTTGATGCCGACTTCCTCGTTGTGCGAACGCGAAGGCTGCAGGTTGAAGGCCAGGCCCGGACCGTTGTCGGCGCGGTAGCCGATCTCGGAGAAGGTCGGCGTCTCGAAGCCACGGCCCCAGTTCGCGTAAACGTGGGCCCACGGCACGGCGCGCCAGAGCACGCCGAACACCGGCGTGGTTGCGCTGTACGACTGCGTGCCGCTGTCGTCGGGATTGCCGCGCACGATGTATCGGTCTGTCGAGCTGAAGTGCACATCGCTGTGGCGGACGCCGCCCATCAGGGTCCAGTCTTGCGCGATGCGCCAGGTCGCCTGCGCATACTGGTCGAAGTCGAACACGCGGTCGATCTCGTCGCGACGGAGGTCACCGCGCACGCCGAGGGTGTCGCCTTCGAAGTTGTTGTAGCCCATGCGATGCTGGTGCTGGTTGTCGTAAGCGATGCCCGTGGCGATCTCGAACGGACGACCCGCCAGCGTGTTGCTCCAGGTCCAACGTGCATCGCCGCCGCCGTACTGGCTGGTCAGGTCCACCACGCCGCCGGAGTTGCCCGGCTGGGCCACTTCCGTGGCCTTGGGGATGGAGAGGTACTGGGTGATGTCGCGCTGGCCGTAGTACGTCATCACGCGGAGGCTGTTCGAATCGTCGATCCGCTGGTCGTAGATCAGGCCCGCCTGCTGCTGGTTGGCCGACTTGCGCGTGTCGTAGGTATCGGCCACCGAGGCCACCTGGCGCGGATTCGCCTGGTACTGGGCGCGGGTCAGGCCGAGCGGGTCCTGGGCACCGGGGACATCCACCGTATTGAGCACCAAGGTCAGCTTGCGATCGTCATCGATCTTCCAGCCCACCTTGGCGTTGCCTGACTCGCGCCGGGCGGCGCTGTGGTCACGATAGCCGCTGGTACGGAAGTGGCTCAGGTCGACGTTGTAGTCGACCGGCCCTTCGACGCCGCGTGCGTTGACCGAGGTCCGAAAGTTACCGTTGCTGCCCCCGGCAACACCGATGTGCAGCTCGGCAGGATCGGTGCCGTCGGCGGTGAACAACTGGACGACGCCGCCGGAGGCGTTGCCATAAAGGGCAGAGAACGGGCCGCGTAGCACCTCGACGCGGTCGGCGGAGTCGAGGTTGAAATGGGACACCTGTCCCTGGCCATCCGGCATGGTGGCGGGAATGCCATCGGTGTAGAGACGGATGCCACGGATGCCGAAGGTTGAGCGCGCACCGAAGCCGCGAATCGAGATCTGCTCGTCCTGCGCATAGTTCTGCCGATCGCGCGCCACGATGCCCGGAATGGTCTGCAACTGCTCGGACAGGTTCACGTCGAGGCTGCCATCAGGCGGCGTGGCAACCACGTCGATCGCCGCGGGGATGTCATAGGGGGACTGCGCGGTACGCGTCGCGGTTACCACGACAGGAGCGAGCTTCGGTGCGTCCTGCGCCGCGGCACCACCGGCCAGCGCAACGAGAACCGCGCCGGCGAGGGGGCGTAGAAAGGGGGATGTCATGCGGGGACCCTGCGAGAGATGCCTGTATTTTGCTCAAGAGAGTGTATGCGTTATCTCAAGAGCGCACGGTTTCCCTTCTTGGTAGGAGCCGATTCATCGGCGAATGGGTGCTCGCCGTATCCTGGCCCGCTGCCGCGGGATCGCCGATGAATCGGCTCCTACCCGGCGGAGGTCATGCCATCTTTCATGGCCCATGCTAGCCTTCCCGCCCACATCCCCCACACCCCGGTGACGCCATGAAGAAGCTCGCTTTCGCCTGCGCTGGATTGCTCGGCCTGACGGCCTCCTTTGCGTCCGTGGCCGCCGCCGAGGTGGATCAGCCGGCCCAGGCCACGCCGCCGGCCAGCGCCGGGCAGCTCACCGCGTCGCAGCTGGACAAGGCGATCGCCGGTAGCTGGCGTTCGCCGCAGAACAAGGCGCGCGATCAGTACCGTCATCCGAAGGAAATGCTGACCTTCTTCGGCATCCGTCCGGACATGACCGTGATCGAGATCTGGCCCTCGGGCGGTTGGTTCACCGAGATCCTCGCCCCGTTCCTGCACGACAACGGTCACTACATCGGCGTGATCGAAAACGGCTCCAAGGGCATGGCTGCGCTACAGAAGAAATTCTCCTTCGCTCCGGCGCAGTATGGCAACGCCAAGCTGATCGAGGTCAATCACAAGGCACCCGTCCTCGGCCCGCCGAACTCGGCCGACATGGTGCTGACCTTCCGCAATGTGCATAACTGGGCGGCCGACGGTACCGCCGAGACGATGTTCAAGTCGTTCTTCGCCGTGCTCAAGCCGGGTGGCGTGCTGGGTGTGGAAGACCATCGCGCGGACGCCGGCAAGAAGCTCGACGATGTCGTCAACTCCGGCTACCTGCCAACCGACTACGTGATCAAGCTCGCCACCGACGCCGGCTTCAAGCTCGATGCGCAGAGCGAGATCAACGCCAATCCGAAGGACGACCACAATCATCCGAAGGGCGTGTGGACCCTGCCGCCGAGCTACGACATGGGCGAAACCGACAAGGCGAAGTGGACGGCGATCGGTGAGTCCGATCGCATGACCCTGCGTTTCGTGAAGCCCGCCACCGCCAAGTAAGGTGCTGGTCGCACTGAACAAGCCCTTCGGTGTGCTCTGCCAGTTCACCGACGAAGCCGGCCGGCGCACGCTGGCCGACTTCGTACCGCAGAAAGGGGTTTACGCGGCAGGGCGGCTGGATCACGACAGCGAAGGCCTGCTCCTGCTGACCGACGACGGCAAGCTGCAGCATCGCCTTGCCGATCCGAAGCACAAGCAGCCGAAGACCTATGTGGTGCAGGTCGAGGGTGTTCCCACCGAGGAAGCCCTCGAGCGCCTGCGTCGCGGCGTGACGCTCAACGACGGGCCCACGTTACCGGCGGGCGTTGAAGCGATCGATACACCCGATTGGCTATGGCCGCGCGATCCGCCCGTGCGCTTCCGCAAGACGGTACCCGACAGCTGGCTGCGCATCGTCTTGCGCGAGGGACGTAACCGGCAGGTCCGTCGCATGACGGCGGCCGTTGGCTTGCCAACGCTTCGATTGATCCGCGAGGCGGTGGGCGATTACCGCCTGGACGGATTGGGGCAAGGCGACGTGCGAATCATCGACGCGAACCCCGCTCGGTAGGAGCCGATTCATCGGCGATGGGTTGCTCGCGGCAACCTTGCCCGCTGTCGCGGGATCGCCGATGAATCGGCTCCTACCAGGCAGGGGAATGCCATGGGGTTACCACTCGGCAACCGAGCCATCCGGATGCCGCCACAGCGGATTCCGCCAGTCGGCGACCTCACGGCTGCGCTCGATCACCAGCTCCTCGTTCACCTCGATACCGAGGCCCGGGCCGGTGAAGGGCTTTGCGTAGCCGCCGTCGTCGAGCTTGAGCGCGTCCTTGTTGAGCACGTAGTCGAGGACTTCGCCGCCCTTGTTGTAGTGGATGCCCATGCTCTGTTCCTGCAGCGTGGCGTTCCAGCTGACGAAGTCCACATGCAGGCAGGCCGCCAGCGCGATCGGACCGAGCGGGCAGTGCGGCGCGAGAGCCACGTCGTACGCTTCGGCCATCGCCGCGATCTTCACGCATTCGGTGATGCCACCGGCGTGCGAGAGATCCGGCTGCAGGATGGAGATGCCGCCGCGCTCGAGCACGTGCTTGAACTCGTAGCGCGAGTACATGCGCTCGCCCGCGGCGATCGGGATCGAGGTCTGCTCGGCGATGCGCGGGTAGTACTCGGCCTGTTCGGCGAGCACCGGCTCCTCGATGAACAGCGGACGGAACGGCTCCAGTTCCTTTACCAGCACCTTGGCCATCGGCGCGGAGACGCGACCATGGAAATCCAGGCCGAATTCGATCGTGTTGCCAAAGGCCTCGCGGATTTCCGCCACGCGCGCAACGGCGGCGTCCACGGCCTTGCTCGAGGCGATGATGCTCATCTCCTCGCAGCCGTTCATCTTGAAGGTGTCGAAGCCGTGTTCCATGCGCTCGCGGATCTGTGCGATCACATCGGCCGGGCGATCGCCACCGACCCAGCAATAGGTCTTCATGCGGTCGCGTACGCGGCCGCCGAGCAGTTCGAACACCGGGGCGCCCAGCACCTTGCCCTTGATGTCCCAGAGGGCCTGGTCGATGCCGGCGATGGCGCTCATGAACACTGCGCCACCCCGGTAGAAGCCACCGCGGTACATCGCTTGCCAGAGGTCGTTGATGCGCGACGGATCCTTGCCGATGACGAACTCAGAGAGTTCCGACACGGCGGCTTCGACGGTGCGCGCGCGACCCTCGACGACCGGCTCGCCCCAGCCGACGACGCCCTCGTCAGTCTCGACCTTGAGGAACATCCAGCGGGGCGGGACACGGTAGGTGGTGAGCTTGGTGATCTTCATGGTCAGTTCGAGCGATAGGCTTTGACGAAGGCAGCGGCCTGTTCGCGCGTGCGCGAGACGGGCTGGCCGGGCTTGTAGAGGTCGCCGCCAAGCCCTGCGCCGATACAGCCGGCATCGAGGAACTGGCCGAGGTTGTCGGGGGTGACCCCGCCCACGGCGAGCAAGGGGACGTCCGGCGGCAACACGGCCCGGATCGCCTTGATGTACGACGGCCCGAGGTTGGACGATGGGAACAGCTTGAGCGATTGCGCGCCAGCGGCGAGCGCGGCAAAGGCCTCGCTCGGCGTCATGAAGCCGATCGCGGTGTAGAGCCCGCGGCTACGCGCCCGGCGGATGACGTCGGGGTCCGTGTTCGGGGTGACCATGAGGGTGCCGCCGAGATCGGCGACCCGACTGGCGAGATCCACGCTGAGCACCGTGCCTGCACCCACGAGTGCCCGGTCGCCTGCCTGGCGCACAGCCAGGGGGATGCTTTTCTCCCAGTCCGGGGAGTTGAGCGGGATCTCGATGGCGTCGAAGCCCTCCTGAAGCAGGGCCTCGACATGCTCGACGACGTCCTCGGGCGTGATGCCACGCAGGATGGCGATGAGCGGTAGCGCGGTGGGCCAGGCCATATCAGTTCTCGTGGTAAAGCTGTGAGCGGCCGCCGTCGATACGGATATCGGCGGCGTTGATGTAACGGGCCTCGTCGGAAGCCAGGAACAACGCAGTGTAAGCGACCTCCTGCGGTTCGCCGATGCGTTTGTTCGGCAGGATGTCCGTCTGACGCTTGCGCTCGGCGGCCGGATCGGGCGCCGCGGCGAAGCCGGCCTCGGCAATGGCGGTGAGGATAAGGCCCGGCGAGATCGAATTCACCCGGATGTTACGGGCAGCGTACTCGATGCCCAGGGCCTTGGTCAGGCCGATCAGGCCGTGCTTGGCGACGGGGTAGGGGAAGCAGTGCGGAATGATCTTGTGGCCATGCACCGACGCGATGTTGATGATGCTGCCACGACCCACGGCGAGCATGCCCGGCAGCACCGCCTTGGCGCAGTTCCAGGCACCCTTGAGGTCCACCTCGAAGCAGCGCGTCCACTCGTCGTCGCTGAGCGACAGCGGGTCGTTGAAGACATTGATGCCGGCGTTGTTGACGAGGACGTCGGGCGGCCCGAAGCGTTCGGTCGCGGCGGCCACCATGCGGGTGATCGCGGCGGGATCGGTCACGTCGGCCTCGAACAGCATGGCCTCGTCGGTCTGCAGGTCGGCCAGCGTGGCCCGTGCCTGCGCGTTGTCCTCGAGGACGTTGAGCACCACTTTCGCGCCATGCGCGGCGAACAGCTTCGCGGTGGCCGCGCCGATGCCCTGGGTGGCGCCGGTGACGATGGCGATCTTGCCGGCAAGGCGCGGCAGCGGCGTGGTGCGCGGATCGGCGTGCGTAGCGTGGGTCATGCGTTCGTTCCTTAGCCGTAACGGGCTTCGGGCAACCCGCGGCCTCGCGCCGGGGTACCAATGAAAATGGCGCCATTGAGGGGCTCGGCGCGGGTGACGGCGTCATCGAGGCCCTTGCTGGCCGAGGTGATCACCAGACGGTCCAGTGCGGGGCCGACGAAGGCCAGGCAGCTCGGCTGGCGTGCCGGCAGATTGATCGTCAGGTCCACGCGGCCATCCGGCGCGTATCGTTGGACCCGCGAACCGCCCCACTCGGTGTTCCAGAGAAAGCCGTCGGCGTCGACGGTGGAGCCGTCGGGCTCGAGACCCTTGTCGAGCTGGACGAAGTCGCGGATGTGCTCCACTTCGCCGCTGGCGGCGTCATAGCGGCAGGCCATGATCTTCGCCGTGGGCGAATCGGTGAAGTACATCGTTTCGCCGTCCGGGCTGAAGCAGATGCTGTTGGTGATCGCCGCCTTGGGCAGTGCGAGGCGGGACAGGACGCCCTCGCGCGAGTAGCGCCAGAAGGAAGCGACCTGCTCCGGACCGCGCTCGTTGAGCGTGCCGAAGATCAGGTTGCCGCCGCGATCGCAGCGACCGTCGTTGGCACGCGTGCCCGGCAGGTCCAGCTCGATGTCTTCCAGCACCACGAGGGAGTCGGCACGGCGCGTATCGAAGCGGGCCAGCTGCTTCTCCAGGGCGAGCAGCAGCACGCCGGGCTCGTTGGTCAGCGCGAAGCAGCACAGGCGCGCGGGCAGGGCGGTTTCGGTCGTGGCGCCGGTGGTCGGGTCGTACGCGTAAAGCCGTGAGGCGCCGATGTCGGTCCAGCGGACCAGGCCCATCAGGTCGTCCCAGATCACGCCTTCGGCGTGCTCCTGGCGATGCGGGGATAGCGGAACGAAGGTATCGGTCATCAGCGGGATTGCCTGCGGTTCTTGAGCTGGTCGACCAGCACCGCGATCAGCAGGATCGTGCCGCGGACCAGGTACTGGTAGAAGGCGTCGATATTCATGAGGCTCATGGCATTCTGCACCGTCCCCATGATGAGGACGCCAACGAGCACGCCGCTGATGCTCGCACGACCACCCATGAGCGACACGCCGCCCAGCACGCAGGCGGAGATCACGTTGAGTTCGAAGCCCTCACCTGCGTTCGGCTGGCCGCTGGTCATGCGCGAGGCCAGGATAATGCCGGCCAGTGCCGCGACCAGGCCCTGGATCAGGAAGATGGCGATACGCACCCAGTCCACCGAGACGCCGGCGAGGCGCGCCGCGTCCGGATTGCCACCGATGGCCAGTGTGTTACGGCCGTAGATCGTCTTGTTGAGCAGGATGCCGAAGACCACGAAGCAGGCCAGGGTGACCCAGACCGGCACGGGCAGGCCGAACAGCTCGGCGCTGCCCAGGGTGAAGAAGGCCTCGCTGGTGACGCCGACCGCCTGGCCCTGCGAGGTGATGAAGGCGAGGCCACGGACGATTTCCATCGTCGCGAGCGTCGTGATCAGCGCGTTGATGTTGAGCTTGGCGATGACCACGCCGTTGATGAAGCCGATCAGGGCGCCGGCAACGAGGCTGGCCGCGATGCCGAGCGCGACGCTACCGGTGGCATTCGAGACGATGGCACAGCAGACGCCAGCGAAAGCCACCGTGGAGCCCACCGACAGATCGAAGTCGCGCGAGGCGAGGCAGAACATCATCGTGCAGCTGACCATGCCGATCTGCGACACGGACAGCGCGAGGCCGACGATGTTGTCCCACGAGAAGAAGTACTGCACCGTGGCGCTCAGCACCGCGAACAGCACGATGAAGATGCCGATCAGGCTGTAATCGTCGACAATCTGCCAGAACATCGCGCGGCGGCGCACGTCCGGTGTGTCGGCTTGCTTGGCACCGATGGCGGCGGCATTGGTCTCGGTCATGGCTCAGGTGTTCCTCATCGGTGTGGCGCTGGCGCCTTCGGGCAACGCGGCGGCAAGCACATCCGCCTCGTTCGCCTGGGTACGGTTGAACTGCGCGGTGATCTGGCCGCGACACATCGTGATGACGCGGTCGGAGACGCCGAGCACTTCGGGCAGTTCACTGGAAATCATGACCACGGCCACGCCACGGTCGGCGAGTTCGTAGAGCACGTTGTAGATCTCGTTCTTCGCGCCGACGTCGATACCCCGGGTGGGCTCGTCGACGATCAGCACGCGCAGGTTCTTCTCGGCGAGCCAGCGCGACAGCACGGCCTTCTGCTGGTTGCCGCCCGAGAGCAGGCGGATCTCCCGCCGGCGGTTCGGCGTACGGATGCGCAGGCGATCGATATACGTGTCGGCCGTCTTCGCTTCGTTGCGGTCGTTGACGAACAGGCCGGCAATGAGATGGTTACGACGCGCGCTGATATTGATGTTCTCGGATACCGAACGCACGCCGATGATGCCGTCTTCCTTGCGGTCTTCGGGGCAGAGCACCAGGCCATGGCGAATGGCGTCACGGATATGCGACGCCTTGACGGCCTCGCCATCCACTTGCACCGTGCCGGCAGTGCGGCGATCCGCACCGTAGATCACGCGCATGACTTCACTGCGGCCAGCGCCGACGAGGCCGAAGAAGCCGACGATCTCGCCAGCTTTCACTTCGAAACTCACCGGTGACGGCACGGCGCGGCCCGTCACGCCCTGCACGGCGAGACGCACCTTGCCGTGTTCGCGGGGACGGTAGCCGAAGATATCGCTGATCTCGCGGCCGACCATGCGCTGCACGAGCTGGTCGCGCGTGACGCCTTCGAGCGTGTCGAAGTCGGCCACCTTGCGGCCGTCGCGGAAAATGGTCGCGGCGTCGCAAAGTTCGAAGATCTCGTCCAGGCGATGCGAGATGTAGATCATCGCCTTGCCCTGCGCGCGCAGATCGCGCACGAGGCGGAACAGGACTTCCGTTTCGCGGTGCGACAGCGAGCTGGTCGGTTCGTCGAGGGCGAGGATCTTCGCATCGCGAAGGATCGCCTTGACGATCTCCACCATCTGTCGCTGGCCAATGGAAAGCTGTTTGAGCTTGGCGCGTGGGTCGAGATCCACGCCGAGCGAGTCGAGGCGTTCACGGGTCCAGGCCAGCGCCTTGCGTCGATCGACCAGGCCGAAACGCGTGGGCAGGCGACCAATCAACAGGTTCTCCATCACCGACAGTTCCGGCACGTACTGGAGCTCCTGGTGAATCACCGCGACGCCGGAGGCGATCGCATCGGCAGCCTTGCGGAAGTGCTGAACTTGGCCGTCGATCGCCAGTTCGCCCTCGTCGGGGATGTACTCCCCGCCGAGGATCTTCATCATCGTGGACTTGCCTGCTCCGTTCTCGCCGAGCAGGCCATGCACGCTACCCGCGCGCACGGCAAAGCCGACATCACCGAGCGCACGCACGCCCGGAAAGGTTTTTCCGATATGCCGGAATTCCAGGCGTGGTGCGTCGGCCATCGTCAAAGACCCATTTCCTTGCGGACGTCGGCAACGTTCGCACGCGTGGTCAGCATGCCGGTGGTCAGGGTGAGCGGCGGCGGCGCCTTGCCGTCCTTGATCCAGGCATACATGTTGATCGAGGTCTCATAGCCATGACGCTTCGGGCTGATCAGCACGCTGCCGAAGAAGCCGGTCGGCTGGGGCTTGGCGAACTCGTTGAGTGCCGACTTGCTGCCGCCAATGCCCACGCCGATCATGTTGTCCGCGCGGAAGTTGCGGCCTTCCGCGGCACGCACGGCGCCCAGCACGGCTTCGTCGTTGAGGCCGAAAGCGATCCAGTGCTTGAACTTGGGGTTCTGCGTGATCGCGATGTTCGCCGCGTTGAAAGCGTTCTCGGTATCGGTCTTGGCTTCCGGCGCGTTGATCACGTTGGCCTTGGGAAAGCCGGCTGCGGTGAGCGCAGTGACGGCGCCGTCGGTACGATCCTTGGCTGTGGGCAACTGGTCGTAGGAGATGCGCAGCGCACCGGTTTCTTCCGGCTTCCAGCCACGCTTCTTCATCTCGTCGGCAATCGCCTGGCCGACCTGCTCGCCGATCTTGCTCGCCGAGATGCCCATGTGCGGCACGGATTCGATCGGCTTGCCCGAACCGTCGATGAGGCGGTCATCCACGGTCATCAGCTTGAGGTTGTCGATCTTGGCCTTGGCCACGATGGACGGCCCGAGCTTCACGTCCGGCGTGCAGATGATGAAGCCCTGCGCATGCTGCGCTTTCAGGTTGTCGATGGCGGTAAGCACCGTGCCGCCATCCGGCGCGGCGATCTTGACCAGGGTGAAGCCTTTTTCCTTAGCGGCCTGCTCGGCGTACTTCCACTCGTCCTGGAACCAGGGTTCCTCGGCCTGCTTGACCACGAAACCGATCTTCACCGGCTCGTCGGCCGCGAAGGTCGGGGCGGAGGCCATGGCCAGCGCCACGGCAAGGGCCTTGAGACCCAGGGCAATCTTCGTCTTCATGCGTTCCCTCCTCGAATGACTCGTTGTTTTCAGTCGACCAGGCCGCGACGACGGGCGACGGCGATGGCACCGTATCCTGCGAGGTCGCGCTGTTCGTCGTCGCCCAGCACCGTGATGGTGCCGGAGAAGAAATCGTCGCCTTCGACCAACCGCGCGATCGCCTCGCGCAGGATCGGCTTGCCGCTGACAACGAAGCGTGTACCCGGACTCATCCGGATCGCGCTGGAATTCTTGAGCGTGAGCAGGTCGGAGCCGAGCACCGCGCCGAGCAGGAAGTTCGCGCGAGCGTTGGCGTCGTACACCGCGAACTGGTCCAGGATGCGCACGCTGAAGCAGGCGCGACCCAGGCCGATCTTGTTCGCCGACGCCGCGCCGGCCAGCAGCATCTCGGGATCGATGCGCTTGGCGAAGCCTTCCTTCAGCGAGCCGGCCAGGATGGTGTCATGCGAGATCACGTGCAGCAGTTCGCCGGCCAGCGTGGTCACGCAGCCGTCGATGCGGCGGTCCTTGTCGATGCTGACGAACTTCGAATGCGAACCCGGCAGGACCACGACCGTCGGCTCGTTGAGGCCGAGGCGCTCGGCAAGGGCGAACGACTCGACCTCTTCGCCGCGCATCATGTCCATCGCCTCGCAGTTGTGCAGGCCGATGTGTTCCACCGCGTTGCGCACGCCGGGCACGAACCAGATCGGCGCGTGCCACACGTTCTCGACGCGGTGCTCGCGCATGGCCTTGGCCATGTCGTCGATGCCTGCCGCGGCCGGCACGTGCGGAATTTCGCAAAGACCGACATTGGACGTGATCATGCCGGAGGCCACGGCGAGGCCGATATCGTTGCGCTCGATCCGGGCCGACGCCAGCGCCTCGGCGATGGTTTCGCGGACGCCGTCCTCGAGTTTCTTCGTGTTGCCGGTGATCGCGGTATCGCGCACACCGACCTGCCGCGCGGCCTGCGCGACCACCTTGCCGTCGGTCCAGACGGTGACGCGTGTATTGGTAGTACCGGTGTCGATGGTGAGGATGTTCATCGCGGGTCCGTTCGAAAGCGCCACGGATGATTGGCGTCACCTGTCAGGACAGGCAAACTAGAATTTCTCCGGGGCTTCCCCAAGTTTTTTTGAATGAGTCCGCAATGAAGCGCTCGCTACCTCTCAACGCCGTGCGAGTCTTCGAACTTGCAGCGCAGCATTTGAGCTTCACCAAGGCCGGTGAAGAACTCTCGCTGACGGCGGCTGCGGTCAGTGCCCAAGTCAAATTGCTTGAGTCATATCTGGGTGCGGCGCTTTTTGTGCGTAGCAACAATAAACTGTCGCTGACGTCAGCTGGCGAGAATTACTTTCCGCGTGTCCGCGACGTTTTTCGTGCGCTGCAACATGCCACTGACCAGGTGATGGGGGAGCGCAGCGCCTCGTTGAGGGTCTCCGTACCGCCGACCTTCGGTACGAAATGGCTGGTCCCGAGGCTGTTCCGCTTCTTTTCGAAGCATCCGGATATCGCGGTGGAAGTCGTGACGGACGGGGCCGATGAGGCGAGTTGGGACCTTGCCATCGACGATCGCCTGAGTGAGGGCGGCGACCAGGCCATTCTCGCGACCAGTGGCTACACACCGGTCTGCGCCCCTTCACTGGCGGAGCGCATCCACGGCCCGGCCGATCTGGCCGATCAGCTGCTCCTGCACGAACGGCCCGGTCGTCGTGCCGCTTCGGCGGTCAGCTGGGAGCAGTGGTTCGAGCGTGCCGGGCTGGAGACCGCCATGGTCTCGCGCGACATGGGCTTCGGCGACGGCACGATGATGTTGCAGGCGGCGATCGAAGGGCAAGGCGTGGCGCTGGCCCAGGATCTGCTGGTCGCTTATGACCTCGCGGCGGGTCGCCTCGCCGAGCCTTTCCGGATCGACGTGCCGCTGCAGCACACCTATTACCTGGCGATCTCCCGCGATGCCGTGTCTCGCGAAGAAACCATGGTGTTCCGCGAATGGCTATTCGCAGAAGCAGGCCAGCGCTCGTAATAGGAAACGTAGGAGCCGATTCATCGGCGAATAATAAATAAACCGCTGCGCAGCAGCGCTCCCCCAAGGTTGCTTGCCTCAGTTCCCATCGAAGGAAGAGCATCGCCGATGAATCGGCTCCTACCTGGCGAGCTCAGCAGTCCCGGGGAGCCTTCTTCCGACGCCACCACAGCGCGGCCAGCGCGATCAGCGCAGCGGCGATCGCCAGCCAGATACCTGCCTGCCCACGGTGGATCCACATGGCCAGCCATTCGTGGTTGTGCGCGCCGAAGTAGCCTAGGTAAACCCATAGCGGCACGCTGATCGCCGCCGCGAGGCCGTCGAGCAGCAGGAAGCGAAAGAAGCCCACGCGGTGGGTGGCGCCGGCGGTGATGAATACCGCGGTGCGCATGCCCGGCAGGAAACGGGCGACGAACATCATCCGATTGCCGTAGCGCTCGAACTTCTCCTGGACCTTGGCGTAGCGCTCGGGCGTCAGCAGGCGGGCGACGAAACGCCAGCGCAGGATGCGCGCGCCGAAATGGCGGCCGAGCAGGAACATCGTCGAATCGCCGACCAGGACGCCCGCCATGCCCACGCCGACCATCGTATGGACATCGCCATAGCCCAGGCCGGTGATGATGCCGCCGGCGACCAGGGTGATGTCTTCCGGCAGGGGCGCACCTGCTCCGCAGAGCATCAGGGCGAGGAAAACAGCCGCGTAGCCGTTTTGCCCGAAAAGATCGACGAGGTGATTCAATAAATCCATCAGCGACGCGCAATTCCGGCCCCGGCCGGTCCCTTCAGGGTACGAAGCCCGGATGATCCCATGGATCGCGTTAATGGCGCGGTGCGGCGCATCATTCGCCGTCCACCGGGGCGGGGGCGGAGCGGGCGGCCAGCAGGACGCGCAATTCAGCTTTCTCCGTATCGTCCAGGACCCCTTCACGGCTCCGTCCGATCAGGTATTCGCGACGCTGTGTCACGGCCTGGCGCTGCATCTGGTCCAGCGAGCCGAGGAACTCCACGCGCTGCATATCCGCGTCGCCGACCACCTCGGCCTGCATGAGTTTCTGCAGGGAGGCGTACTCGGGTCGGTCAAGAAAATACTCAACCAGCACCGCAGGATTGATGCCCGGGCGGGACCGCGCCACATCGATCAACTCGGCCAGCAGGTTCACGCCGGGGCGGTCCAGGCGCAGGAACGCGTACGGAGGCTCGACCTCGTCGGCCAGTGCGGGCTGGGCCAGCAGCAGCGTGATCGCGCTGCGTACCAGGCTGCGCTGGACGTTGGCCGGCCGTGCCTGATTCTGGCGGGCTGGCGCAGGTTCGGGCTCCAGCACCGCCTTGGCGCCCGTACGGCGCTCCAGCTCCTGGCCCATGAGGTCGCGGAAGGCGCCGTCAGGCAGCTTGGCGATGAGCGGCCGGGCCCGCTCGGCGAGGCGGGCCCGGCCATCCAGGCGGCTGAGATCGACGTCACGGGCGAGCTCTTCAAAGAAGTACTCGGACATCGGCATGGACTCCTTCATGCGCTTCTCGAAGCCGTCCTTGCCTTCCTTGCGCACCAGGGTGTCCGGATCTTCGCCGTCGGGCAGGAAGAGGAAGTGCGCCTGGCGGCCGTCGCGCATGCGCGGCAGCACGGATTCCAGCGCCCGCCATGCGGCAGCCTTGCCGGCGCGGTCGCCGTCGAAGCAGAAATACACGTCGGGTGCGGTACGAAAGAGCACCTCGGCATGTTCGGGCGTGGTCGCCGTGCCGAGTGTGGCGACGGCGATCGGCAGCCCCGCCTGGTGCAGGGCAATGACGTCCATGTAGCCCTCGACCACCATGATCCGGGTAACCGTCTGGTTCGCCTGCTTCACCTGCCACAGGGCGAACAGCTCCTTGCCCTTGTGGAACAAGGGGGTCTCGGGCGAGTTGAGGTACTTCGGGCTCTGCTCCGACGACAGGACGCGCCCGCCGAAGGCAATGACGCGGCCGCGGCGGTCCAGGATCGGGAACATCACACGCTCGCGGAAGCGATCGTATTTGTTACCGCGCTCGTTGCTGGCGACCATGCCCGCTTCGTTGAGCAGTTGGCGCCGGCGATCGTTCGTGCCCAGGGCCTTCATCACGCCATCAAAGCCCGCCGGCGCCCAGCCGATACGGAAGCGCTTGACGATCTCGTCGTCGAGGCCCCGGCGGTCCACGTAGGACGTGGCCTCGGGGCTATTGCCGAGCTCGCGCTGATAGAAGCTCGCGGCATCGTCGAGCAAGGTGTAGAGGTCGCTGCGGTCTTCGCGCGGTTTGTCGTCGCGGTTGCCCTCGTAGGGCACCTTCAGGCCCGCAGACTGCGCGAGTTCCTCGATGGCGTCGGGGAACTCGAGGCGGTCGTAGTCCATGAGGAACTTGATCGCACTGCCGTGCGCGCCGCAGCCGAAGCAGTGGAAGAACTGCTTCTGCGGGCTCACGTAGAACGACGGTGAGCGCTCGTTATGGAACGGACAGCAGGCGGTCCATTCGCGTCCCGCCTTTTTCAGCGGGACGCGACGCTCGATCACGTCGACGATGTCGACGCGGGTCAGCAGTTCGTCGATGAAATTGTCGGGAATTCGGCCACGCATCAGTCGCCTAGGATGCCATGCATCCGCGTCCGAATGGAGACCGGATCATCGTCAGAACGCCATGTGGAACACGCCGATCACGGCCAGGATCGCGATCACGAACAGGATCAGGAAGATGGCGAAGCAGACCTTGGCGATCGTCGCGGCGATGCCGGACACGCGGCTGAAGCCCAGCGCGCCGGTAACCAGCGCGATGAGACCGAAGATGATGGCGTACTTGAGCATAGGGATCCCCCGTCAGCGCCGGAGGGAGTCCACCAGCCGCGCGGGGGAAATTAATGACAGGCGTGTGGCGCTGTCGTGAAGCCGCCCATCCCTGCTCGGTAGGAGCCGATTCATCGGCGAGCTCTTCCTCTGTTGGAGGCGGAGGCTAGCAACCAGGGCGGAGCGCTGCTACGCAGCGGTTTATTCGCCATTCGCCGATGAATCGGCTCCTACGGGTCGGTGGCTCGCTTACGCGAGCTTTGCTTTGATTTTTCCAGCCACGGCAGCCATGTCCGCACGACCGGCCGCCTTTTCCTTGATCAGGGCGACCACCTTGCCCATATCGCGCGCCGTGGTGGCACCCGATTCGGCGATGGCGGCGTCGATGATGGCGTCCAGTTCGGCCTCGTCGAGCTTGGCCGGCAGGTAGCCGTCGATCACGCCCATCTCGTAGCGCTCGATGGTGGACAGATCGGTACGGCCTGCCTTGTCGAACTGCTCGATGGAGTCGCGGCGCTGTTTCTGCATCTTCTCGAGGACGGCCAGGATCTGGGTGTCGTCCAGCTCGATCCGCTCATCGACTTCACGCTGCTTGATCTGCGCCTGGACCAGGCGGATCACGGCGAGGCGCTCCTTTTCCCCGCCCTTCATGGCGGCCTTCATGTCTTCGGTGATCTTTGCCTTGAGGCTCATGCACTTTCTCCGGGACGACGAAAAGCCGGCTTTACCTTTCGGCAAAGCCGGCTCGGGATTTCCGCTCTGAATACACCGGGCAGCGCGCAGGGCGCCTGCCGAGGTACCATACCCAGTCCCAAAGGACCGGGATGGGCATCAGTACATGCGGGTCCGGCGCGTCGTGTCGCGGGACAGACGGCGCAGGTGACGCTTCACAGCAGCGGCGCGCTTGCGCTTACGCTCCTGGGTCGGCTTTTCATAAAATTCGCGCTTACGCGTTTCGGCCAGCACGCCAGCCTTCTCGCACGTACGCTTGAAGCGGCGGAGGGCAAGCTCGAAAGGCTCGTTCTCGCGGACTTTAACGCTCGGCATGGAAACTCCACTTGATTAAACTGACCCGGAGTACCCGGGCGAGCCGTGGATTATAACGTGATCGATTCGAAAAATTCAAAGCCTGTTTTAGGCGTGGAAACGTCCTGTGATGAAACAGGGGTGGCCCTGCTGCGCTGGGACCCGGAAAAACCGGGTCGTGGCCTGCTTTCGCACGCCCTTTTCAGTCAGATCGCCCTGCACGCCCAATACGGCGGCGTGGTGCCSGAACTGGCCAGCCGGGACCATGTGCGCAAGCTGGTCCCCCTGGTGCGCGAGGCCTTGAAGGAGGCCGGGCTCACCCCTGCCGATCTCGGTGGCGTGGCCTATACGGCGGGACCTGGCCTGGTCGGGGCTCTTCTCGTGGGCGCTTCGGCCGCCCGCGCCATGGCCTGGGCGCTCGGCGTACCGGCCATCGGTGTCCACCATATGGAAGGTCACCTGTTGGCGCCCCTGCTCGAGGACGACCCGCCGGAGACACCGTTCGTGGCCCTGCTGGTCTCCGGTGGTCATTCGATGCTGGTCGAGGTGAAGGCGATCGGTGAGTACACGATCTTAGGCGACACCCTGGACGATGCGGCGGGCGAGGCCTTCGACAAGACGGCCAAGATGATGGGCTTGCCTTACCCCGGCGGCCCGGCCCTGGCCAAGCTCGCCGAGCAAGGCACGCCCGGCAAGTTCCGCTTTTCCCGGCCCATGGTCGACCGGCCGGGACTGGACTTCAGCTTCTCCGGCCTGAAAACCCAGGTGCTGCTGGCCTGGAATGCCAGCGACAAGACCGACCAGACACGCGCCGACGTGGCGAGGGCCTTCGAGGAGGCCATCGTCGACACCCTGGCGATCAAATGCCGGCGCGCCCTCGAGGCCACGGGGGCCAAACGGCTGGTGATCGCCGGTGGCGTCGGTGCGAACAAGCGCCTCCGCGAACAACTGGCCGAGGCCGGGGCGAAGGACGGCTTCCGGGTCTATTTCCCGCGCCTGGCCTTCTGCACCGACAACGGGGCGATGATCGCGCTGGCCGGCGCGATCCGTCTGGCGTCCGGCCAGCACCAGGACGCCACGATCGAAGTGCATCCGCGCTGGAGCCTGGAGAGTTTGCCCGCGGCCTGAGCGGGGAAGCCTGAGAGTGGGGCGGCCTGACTTGCGCCGCCCCACTTGCGTATCTCAGGTCGGTCGCGGACCCTGTAAGGCCTTCTTCGTCCCCTACGCCCCTCCATGGATATCGTCTTCATCGAAGACCTGCGCATCGACGCGGTCATCGGCATCTACGACTGGGAACGCCGGATCCGGCAGACACTGTCGTTCGATCTGGAAATGGCTTTCGACAACCGTCGCCCCGCGGCCAGCGACGACATCGCCGATACGCTGAACTACAAGTCCATATCCAAGCGACTGCAGTCGTATGTGGAAGCCTCCAGCTTCGGTCTGGTGGAAACCCTGGCGGAGCGTTGCGCCGATATCGTGCGCGAAGAGTTCGGCGTGTCCTGGGTGCGCCTGAAGCTTTCCAAGCCGGGTGCCGTGCGCGGTGCCAAGGCGGTGGGCGTCCGCATCGAACGCGGTATCCGACCGGAATGACCGGGACTGGCCGTGCCTATCTGAGCCTCGGCTCCAACATCGATGCGGAGCGCTGGCTCGTCGCTGCGGTCGCGGAACTGAGGGTTCGCTTCGGCGAGATCGACGTCTCCCCGGTCTATCGCAGCGCCGCCGTCGGCTTCGACGGCCCCGACTTCTTCAATCTGGCCGTCGCGATCGACAGCGACCTCGGGCCCGACGCCCTGAACGACTGGCTGCACGCGTTGGAAGACCGCCATGGCCGCATTCGGGGTGGTGCGCGGTATGACTCCCGTACGCTCGACGTGGATATCGTCCTTTTCGACGACCTCGTCCTGAGTGGCAAGGGAAACCTGAAGTTGCCGCGCGGCGAACTGCGACACGCCTTCGTGCTCAAGCCCATGGTGGACATCGCGCCGTCGGTTCGTCATCCGGTCAACGGCCGGACCATGGCCGAGCTCTGGGCGGCTTTTCCGACAGAAAGCGAACCCCTGACGCTGGACGAAGCTTGCACCGACGCCGTCAACGCCAAGTCCTAGGGAGTCCCTGAGGCGTCGGCTCTGGCGAACCGCTGCCCCGGGATGCTACAACGCGTTCCACCAAAGGGGCCAAAGGGAAAGGGAAATGGGTAAGTTCGCACGCAGTTGGGCGCTGATGAAGTCGAGCGCCAATATCCTCCGTCAGGACAAGGAGCTGATGCTCTTTCCGCTTTTCGCGGGACTGGCTTCGCTCGCCGTGATCGCCACCTTCGCGTGGCCGGTGTTCACCCTGATCGCACATCATCGTGCCGGCTTCGAAGGCCAGCGCGGTCATGCCTCACCGATGTTCATGCTGGTGAGCTTCCTGTTCTACTTCGTGCAGTACACAGTGGTGATCTTCTTCAACACCGCGCTGGCTTCGGCTGCGATGATCCGTCTCGATGGTGGCAATCCGACGGTGCGCGATGGCGTCCGGCTCGCCATGGGCAAGCTGCCCAACATCATCGGCTATGCGCTCATCGCCGCCACGGTCGGCATGATCCTGCGCGCACTGCAGGAGCGTTTCGGCCTCATCGGTCGCATCGTCGTCGGTCTGCTCGGCTTCGGCTGGACGGTTGCCACCTTCCTCGTCGTGCCGGTGCTCGCTGCACAGGACGTTGGTCCCGTCGACGCGATCAAGCGCAGCGCGTCGCTGCTACGCGATACCTGGGGCGAGAACCTCATCGGCAACGCGGGCATCGGTGTTGCCGGAAGCCTGCTTACCTTCGGCCTGCTCCTGGTCAGCGGCATGCTCTTCCTCGGCGCGGTCGCCACGCACTCCGTCGCGCTGATGTTCGTCGTCGGCGCCGCCGCGGTGATTGGCCTGGTTGCCCTCAGCCTGTTCCAGACCGCGATGCACGGCGTCTACTCGGCGGCGTTGTACCGCTTCGCCGAAGAAGGCGACCCGGGCCAGGGCTTCGACCGCGCCCTGCTGGAATCGGCGTTCCGCCCGAAGAAATAAGAACGGTAGGAGCCGATTCATCGGCGATCCGCACAAGGCGAGGCCCCCACACGGGGGCCTCGCCTTTTGTAAGAACGCATTGCCCTCAGATATTCAATGCCCGCCCGCCATCGACACGAATCACCTGCCCGGTCGTGTAATGCGCATCCATCATCAACCACCGCACGGCTTCGGCCACGTCGTCCGGCTCGCCCTTGCGCGCCAGTGGCGTTTTGGCGATCAGCGCCTCAGCGGCCTCTTCCGGCTTACCGGAGGCGGGCCAGAGAATCGCGCCTGGCGCCACAGCGTTCACGCGCACATCCGGCGCAAGATCCTTGGCCAGCGCCTGCGTCAGCATGACCAGCGCCGCTTTTGCCATCGAGTAGACGACGTGCCCGGCGAGCGGTCGCTCTGCGTAGATATCGACGATGTTGACGATGGCGCCATGCGCCGCACGTAGTGCAGGCGTCGCCGCCTGGGCGAGAAAGAACGGTGCGCGCGCATTCGCGGCGAAGAGATCGTCCCAATGCGCGGCGGTGGTTTCACCGATCGGCGTGGGATAGAACGCCGAGGCATTGTTGACCAGTCCGTCGAGCCGGCCGAAGTGCGCCAGCACGGCATTCACCAGCGCCGTCGGCGTGGCATCGTTTTCCAGTGCGCCGGGGAACGTGTGCGCGCTGTTCGCCCGCACGGCGTTGAGTTCCTGCGCGAGCGCCTCCGCCTCATCGGCCGAGCTTCGGTAGTGGATGGCGACGGCGCAGCCCGCTGCATGCAAGCGTCGCGCGATGGCGGCACCGACGCGGCGGGCGGCTCCGGTAACCAGAATGACCGGCTGCTTGTTCATCGCGACTCCCTGTTCAATCCGGGAGGAGCTTGCCGCAAACAGGCGCGTGCGTCACGTCGCGGTTCGGGGT
>NZ_JBFUAT010000046.1:0-31369 GCF_056406135.1 Luteibacter sp. P1_D3
TCCCGATGCAGCCAGCCCGTCGAGCAGCCCGCTCTTTGTTCAAACCGTGACGCTGTTTCACCAACCAATTCGTCGCGCTCAACATCCGTTCGCCAATCTCCAGACTGCCGTGACGCAGAACCACTCCGCCGCGCTGGCCTGCCCGAGGGCGGAGCTCTCGGGTCGCCATCCCGATCAGCACTCGCTTCGTCCGGTATTCAATTTGTGACGCTGTTCGCACACCGAAAGTTATTGCGCTTTTGTAAGGGAACGACTACAGCACTATCAGCCCAAACTGACGTCGGCCTTCCCGTAATCTCACGTTTCCCCAAGCATCACCGTTACGACCACATCAGCTCGTCTCTCATCACCAGACCATTCAAATCCTCCCTTTTTTGCTTCCCGAGAGTATCGGGACAAGTCTGTTCTGCCCGTGCTTTCGAAACAGCCGACATCGTGAAATCGAGCTCTCGTTGAACCTATGTAAGAGAAGGAGGACAAGGGACTCATGCCTTCCCTGGGCGACATGTGTGCTTTTCAATCTGACATGACCCCTTGGTCAAAGGAAAATTTGTGAGAGAGCTGAACAAAAAGGAATGCGACACTGTCGCTGGCGGTCTTGAGCCAATTTATGTCTACGCCGACGCGCCTTCGTTGCCCAGTTTTTACTGGGACTACGACCCGCCGGGATTTCCGTACTACAGCTCGTCACCGGTATCGGGCGGTGGCGGTGGTGGTGCAGCGAAACCGCCTCCGGCAGGCGCGGGTGCCGGCACAACGACCGGCCTCGGCTCCGGTATCGACGACATCATCCACTTGAGTCCGATCATGTCTTCGGAGCTGGCCAACATCGAGAGCTGGGGTTATACCTTCGTCGCTGACGGAAAGTCATATACGGATTACACGACGCATCAGATCCATGTCGACACAAGCCTTCCGACGCAAGACATGATGGGTGCCTTGGCCCACGAATTCGGCCACGCGATGTTCGAGCACTACTATGGGCTGCCCCAGTACACCCTCTCACAGTCTGACTACGTTGCCGGATGGATGAACAACGAGGGATACGCCCAGGTCAACGCCATCCGGATTACGCAGGACATGCCCGGCGGCACGAACGTCATCAAGCTCGAAGGAACGAGCGCTGCCCAGATCCAGTCGGAGTACAGCGCCTATCAAACGGCCGGTCAACACTATGAAACCGACCCGACATTCCCCGAGCGAGGCGTGGACATGCTCATCTATCAGGGGCACGCGGTCGGTGTGACGCTCAACGGCGAGACGGCCATCGTCAATTCAGACGGCACGACCGTCAACTACAACCAGATGTACAGCAACGCCTGGGCCGCCAACCACCATTGAGTAATGAACTGTCCCCGGCCGCAAGGCCGGGGATCGAGGAGACCTCTTTGAACAACATGTCGATTTTGTGCGTCACCTTGGCTTGTGAACTGCTTTCACTGCCTTCCGCTGCTGCTGCACACCAGCCGACTGCGGCCATATCTCCCGACGCCCTGGTCGCACTCGCAAACAGGTTAAACGAAGCCAATTTTGAATCTTCAAGCCTTCCCACGGATCTCTCGCGGCAAACAGGTGCAGTCTTCGCGCCGCGCACGCGCGGCGCCTACCCGGTGATGCTTTCGGGCCCCGTCCAACTGGCCGGTGGACCAGCAATCGATTCGATTGAGTTGACCCAGCAACCGGGCGTCTTGTCGCGTGTCGCAATCATTCTGCCTGATGCACCGTGCATTGATGCAAAGGCGCTGGCGAGCGCGCTCCACGCCGAAACTGTAAGTAGCGGTGGCCTGCCATCGCCAAGGCCGGAAGGTAGCGCCATCCCTACCCGGACGTTCTACACGGGCGATTACTCCGGCACCACTGGTGACCACAGGATTCGTGTCGGATTCAAGCACTGGACGCCCGACGACGTCATTTGCGCCACATCCCTGACCATTGAACAGTAGATGTCTGGAGCTGAAATGCACGGCAAGGAACCGATTTTTCTGGACGACGCACTCAAACACCAGAAGCAACCCTGGATTGGCTCTGTGCGTGTAGCAACGCCGCTTGGGCAGGGCGTGCTCACGGGGTTCGCCACGTTGGCAGGGCTTTTGGTCATCGTTTGGCTCTGCCTCGGGCACTATTCACGGCGCGCACGGGTACAGGGCAGTCTGGTCCCTGTCGGTGGCGTCATCGAACTGGCCGCGCGCTCGCCATCAACGGTGGCACGTGTTCTCGTCCAGGAGGGCGATCACGTCCGGGCGGGGCAACCTCTTTTCGAGCTTTCCGGCGAGCGTAGCAGCGAGGCGCTGGGCGACACGGGGAGCTTGGTTACGGTCCAGCTTAGGGCGCAACAGGCGCGCCTTCGTGCCGACGTGGAAGAGACTCGCCGCCTGGAAAAGACCCAAGGCGACGGCCTCCGCGCGCAGCAAGAGATGCTCAAGGCACAGCTCGGCCAATTTGATGCGCAGCTCGACATCGTCCACAGGCAAGTCGAGAGCTACACCGCCTTGCTCGACAAGATTCGACCGCTGACCGCCAAGGGATTCGTATCCCAGCTGCAAATCCAGGAACAGGAAGCACAAACCATGGAAGCGCAGGCGCAGGTCAAGTCGCTGGTGCGGCAGAGGTACGCCACCAACCAGCAGCTGGGGCAAGTGACGGACCAGCTGTCCCAGCTTCCCATGACCACAGAAGCAAAGGTGAGCGAACTGCGAGGGCAGCTTTCCCAGGCTGAGCAGTCCGTCTTGCAGAATGAAGCCGACCGTCTGACGGTTGTCCCGGCACCCACCAATGGCGTGGTCGCATCAGTCACCGTCAAGCCGGGCCAAACGGTCTCGCCTGCACAGGTCATGGGGGCAGTTATCCCTGCCAATTCGAAGCTTCATGCAGAGTTGATGGTCCCGAGCAGTGCCGTGGGTTTCGTCCGCCAGCACTTGCCGGTTGCCCTTCACTACCAGGCATTCCCCTACCAGAAATTTGGCGTCGCGCTTGGCTCTGTCGAGCGGGTGACCCACAACGCACTCACACCAAGCGAAATCACGATGATCAAAGGTGAGAAAGCCCCTGACGAAGCGCTCTACCGCGTGGACGTCACCTTGCCCAGCCAAGAGGTTGCGGCCTACGGACACAGCGAGGGGCTGCGCGCCGGAATGGCAGTGGACGCCGACCTCATTCTCGACCGCAGGCGACTCATTGAATGGATTCTGGAGCCCCTCTACGGCATGCGCTCGGAAAAGGCGGTGGCACCATGAGGACCCTCGACCAGAACGAAACCGACAAGGTGTCCGGTGGCGATGCAACATCTGGCCGCACTCATGCTGGTCTTCTGAACTTCGGGGGCGGAAGCCGGATGCCTGTTCTCCTCCAGGCAGAGGCCGGCGAGTGCGCGCTGGCTTGCCTGGCGATGGTGGCCAGCTTCCACGGCTATCGCGTGTCCCTTGCCATGCTGCGTCACCGGTTTTCGACCTCGTTGAAAGGCGTCACGCTCTCTCATCTCATTGCTATTGCACAGCAACTCCACCTGACCCCGCGTCCGCTCCGCCTGGAATTCGACGAGCTGAAGGCCCTGCAAACACCGTGCATCCTGCACTGGGAGCTTGACCATTTCGTCGTGCTGAGGACTGTCACGCGTACGGGTGTCGTCTTGCACGACCCGGCGATTGGTGAGCGCAGGTTGACGCTCCAGCAGGTCAAGGGGCGTTTTACCGGCATTGCAGTGGAACTCTCACGCGGGCCGGATTTTCGACGGCAGCGCGAGCACCCTGCCATTCCCCTGCGGAAGCTGGCGGGGAAAATCGAAGGCCTAAAGCGAGGACTCATCAGGGTTTTTGCTCTCGCACTCACGCTCGAAGTCTTTTCGCTCATCGCACCGCAATTCGTCCAGCTTGTCGTCGACCAGGTCTTGGCGGATGGAGACCGTGACCTGCTTGCGACCCTCGGCGTAAGCTTCTCGGTGCTGCTGGTCTTGCAGATTGGCGTGTCGGCTTTGCGTGGGTGGGTCGTGACTTGGCTCGGCAGCCACTTCAACATGAACTGGACAGGAAACGTCTTCCAGCACCTCGTCCGCCTGCCGCATAGCTATTTCCTGAAACGGCATTTGGGTGACATCGTTTCCCGCTTCTCCGCCATCGACACTATCCAGCAGACCCTCACCACGCAGTTCGTGAGTGTGGTTCTCGACGGGCTCATGTCGGTGCTGACCCTGGCGTTGCTATGTGTTTACAGCGTGCCACTGACAGCCATCACCGTTGCCTTCCTTGTCGTGTATGCAGGCCTTCGTACGCTGTATTTCCGCGTGTTTCGGGAAGCGAACCTCAGCCAGATCGTGGTCAAGGCACGTCAACAAACGAGCTTTCTCGAGACAGTTCGTGGAATCCAGGCAGTTCGGCTGAACAACCAGGAACCGATGCAGACCGCCCGCTATCTCAACGCCACGGCCGACGCCCTGAACACATCCATCAAGGTCCAGCGGCTGACCCTGGTGTTCAATGCCGCAAATGGTCTCGCATCGGGCGCGCAGCGCATTGCGGTACTTTGGCTCGGCGCCTGGCTTGCGCTGCGAAGTGCGATGAGTGCCGGCATGCTGATGGCATTCGTCGCCTATGCCGACCAATTCACGACCCGAGCGGGTAGCCTGGTCGATTATCTAATCCAGATCAGGCTGCTTCGGCTTCAAGGCGAACGGCTCGCTGATGTCGTACTCGCCCCGACCGAGAAGTTTGCCGAAGGGATCTACGCAGGGCCGATGCCGGCGCTCGGCGTTGAGCTGAAATCCGTCTCCTTTCGCTATGCCGACGGTGACCCATGGGTACTGAAGGATGCCAGTCTGACGCTGAGCCCCGGCGAATCAGTGGCGCTCGTCGGGCCATCCGGGGCGGGTAAGTCCACGCTGGCCAGGCTGATACTTGGGTTGCTGGACCCGACTGAAGGCGTCATGGAAGTCGGCGGTCTGGACTTGCGAAACCTCGGTAAAACGCGGTTCCGGTCGAAAGTCGGTTCGGTCATGCAAGATGACACGCTCTTTGCCGGGTCCATCAGCGACAACATCAGCTTTTTCGACGAGAATGCCAACCCTGATGCCATCGAGGCTGCAGCACGCGCAGCCGAACTCCACGACGACATCGTCGCGATGCCCATGGGATATCACAGTCTTATCGGCGATATGGGTTCTGCACTGTCCGGCGGTCAGCAGCAACGGCTCTTCCTGGCCCGTGCGCTGTACCGTCGGCCGGAGCTTCTCGTTCTCGACGAGGCGACCAGTCACCTGGACGTTGAACGCGAACGAACGATCTCCAGGCGGCTCAGGGAGATGAACATCACGAGGCTCATCATTGCGCATCGGCCCGAGACCATCGCCACGGCCGACCGCGTCATGTTCGTGGGTGGTGGGAAGATCGTGGAAGTCACGCAACGCGTTGCCCCGCCAATGACTCAGGTCCAATAGGCAAGACAACGATTTTTGGAGACCACTTCTGCCCGTACGGTGAGGCAGCTGCCGCCGCAAAGCGCTTGGTTTTCCTACAGCAGTGGCGGAACGTCTCTTGCAAGAGCGCTGAGCCGGAGCCCATCTAGGTTACGGCGCTCAATTTCGGCCAGCAAAGCCGGGTCCACGTCGTCCCTCGCGGTCTGACCGCCCTTGTCCGGCATGTCGAGGGAAAGCCCCGTCTGGAGCAGGTAGTCGACGACATTCGGGAAAAGGCGTGATGGAGGAGCCCCGCACCGTTCGTGTCGATTTGATCGAGGTCACTGTAGGCCGCGAGGACAGGCAGCAGGTCGACCGTATCTGAAGCGGAGTCTGAGAGAACGGCAGCGGCCAATACCGTGATGCGCTAAAGCTCGAACGCTTCTCTGTCGCGTTCGAGATACACGTCGCACACCTGCAGGTCCGTTTGCGCGCCCAGCGTCAGCAAGGCCTTTACCTGGTCGACGTTACGCTTGGCGATTGCAGTGTCGAGCATGTAGACCGGATTGGGCGCACGGCCGACAAACAGGGCCGAAACCGGGTCGTCCGCCGCCACTGCCTTTATCCGTACCGTGAAGTCGAAGTGCCCCGCCGCCTGCAGGATTTCGCGTGGCACCACGCGTTCGAAGTCGGCCATCGACACGGTTTCTGGACCGATCATTTCGTCGAAACCGGGCATGCCTGGTGCGCAGGTCGTTGTGGGTAGGGATTGGACGGTCAATGCGCGAATTTCTGGGGGACTTCTTCCACGCTAACGAGGTTTTCAACTCGTCGAGTGGCCCTGCCCCGAACAGTTGCCGCCCTGGCAATTTTTGGGGCTTAGGCACTCTCGCAGCCATCCGACGGTTCAACGAATTCGTCGTCCGAGAGCTCAGGCAGCACCCCAGCCAGCAAGGCCCGCATCCCTTCGAAGTACGAATCCACATAGCGGGTATCGAACCAGTACAGCACCAGAGCCTCTTCGGCCCAGTCCGGTTGTTGCTGGATTTCGAGTCCGTCTGCGGGTGACTCCGGCACCATAGCCCAGGGCCATCCCCTGCCAACCATTTCCCCGTCTTCCCACGCCACTGCTGACCAGGGCCACTGGGTTTCGTCGACTGCCCGGCCATCGAAGTCTACGACGGGCGCGCCTAGGTCTCCCGATGCAGGATAAGCCATGCCGTCGGACCGGACCCAGCGCACCACCTCCCGACGCTCATCGGCCGAAGCGGAAATCAGTCGCTCCTTGATGAGCTCAATGCAGCGGGCTTCGCGGGCAAAGCGGTGCTGGCTCGCCGCCCATGCGCGCCACAGCCTTGCCAGGGAAGGGAACTCTTCTGCCTCAGTGGGCACCTGCCCCGCCGGCACAGCCTGGGCGCGCCAATGGGCAGGCATCGGGTACGGCGTGTCGTCCACATCGGCCAGCCACCATGCTTCAGGCTTGCCCGTCGGGTCACAGCGGTGGTTGAGGACAAAGCCCGTCCGGTCAAAATACCGGCGCATCTCGGGGGCGGAGGGTGTTCGCCTTGCAGTGCTCATGAATGTTCCTTGAGGGTTGGGTCATGCACCATCCTGGCAACGATCCAACGGCTGTCAAGGGGGTCAAAAACATCATGAAATAAGACGTTTTTAGCGAAGAAGATCCGGCGACATGGCGATGACTCCGAACGCCATGTCGCGTGATTCGCGGCTGCGTTTCGCGCGAGCGCGACAACGCACCACTGCGCTGCGGATGACTCAATAGCGCGTGCTAACGGCACGCTTCGTACTCTGATCATCGGCCGTATCACGAGCCCGGTTGAAGACGGAAGCTGAAAATTGCGTTGAACGCAGCAAGCCATAAGCATCAGCCGCGTTCGCCTCACCGGACAGCTGCTCCTGCCCGGTTTGTTCAAAGGCGGGGGCGGACTGCCGTGGTTGCCAGGTGTGCAGCTGCGAGACCCGCCCCCAACAGATGCGCGTTGATCATCGCGGCAACCTCCGGCGGCAAGACATCCCCCGGCAGTTTGCCTTCGCCATCAGTCACGTCACACGGTGCGCCGTTTTCAATCAGCCAGCGGGCCACATCCACCTCGCGTGCGAAATGCATGAGTGATTTCCCGCCCGCACCGTGCACGCCCGAGAAATCGGCATACTCCCTGAATTGAGGCAGCATCCGGATGCCCCGTCGCGACGGACGGCGCTTCGGCTCACGTGGGTCGTTCAGTGCAATTCGCCGGTCGTCTTCCAGCGCATCGCAGTCCACCAGCACAGCGAGCGCCGTGGCCGTCAGTCCGGGCCAGTCATGAAGGGTGGCGTTGACCGGTACCTCATGCGTAAATTGCGGGGTGTTCGTGCTGGTGCCTTGTGCCAGCAACCTGCGCACGTGGGCAGGCTGGTCTTGCACGAGGGCTTTCCAGATCTGGTGGTGCGGTGACATTGGGCTTGGGCTTGGGTTTGGGTTTGGGTTTGGGTTTGGGTTTGGGTTTGGCATGGGATGCTCGAAGGGAAATTTCAACCACGCTAACGGTGTTTCCAAAATGGGCCAGGCTTGTGCGGCAAACTGCGCATCAGTARCGACGCTCATACCACCGGGTTCTTCTATGAAAAGGCATTGGCTACGGTCAATGGTGTCTCGGCGGAAACACATACACCGCCTGCCAATTTGCGCGCCCGAGTGCCTACAGGCGAGGCGTGGACGAGCCGGCCTTCTTCGCTGCCACGAGCTTTCGTTCAAGCAGATGCTGGTTAACGATGGCGGTGACCTTGGGGGGGAGGACGTCGCCAGGCAGGTTGCCGTCGTCGTCGGGCATGTCACATGGCGCGTCGTGGTCGATGAGCCAGCGGGCGACTTCTGGTTCGCGCGCGAAATGCATCAGTGACTTGCCACCATCACCATGGACACCGGAGAAATCGGTGCGACCTTCAAAGAGCGGGAGCATGCGGGGGTGTTCGGCAAGTTCGGCGCTTTTCTTGACCGACCTCTTTCGGACGCGAGTCGATTTTTCCGTCGCTTCGCAGTCAACCAGAACCGCAATCGCCGTTGCCGTCAGACCCCTCACATCAGTACCGTCCTTGAGGCTATGGCCGAACAACTGAAGGTCCGGGTCGGTGCCAAGCTCCAGCAGCGCACGGACTGACCCCGCGCGCCCTTCAAGCAGGGCCTGCCAGAGTTCAAAAAAGGGCGAAAACTCCGCACGCAGCGCTGCTCGTCCGGTCTGCGCAAGCGGGTCGCGGGCAGCCCTGACGTCATCGCGTTCATTAAAGCCGATGCCAAGCAAGCCGTTGTACAGCTCGGAAGACAAGACCGACTGCCAATGGGACTGGGGTATGGCGACGGCCTCGGGATCCATGTGCTGTCCTGCCGTCGACGTTCTCACGCAATCGAGAAACGGTGGCTCGTTGCCCGCATTGTCGACCATGCCAAGCGGCACATCGTCGTCGAATGAAGCAACCCCCATGGGTTTATCCAGCGCCTTCAAAAGCGCCTCGCGCTTGCCCTTGGCGACGGGAACACCGTGTTCTATGAGGTAGCGTGCGACACGGCGCGTGGTGGCAACGTGCAGCAAGGTGCGGCCTTGCGAGTCGACTTGCCGGACGTCGCCACCCAGATAGAGCGCAAGCGGCAACAGCAGCAGCGACTCGGCCGCCGAATCCCGGACGACTGCAAGAGACGTGACCGTCAGGTCTTCAAGCGCAAGCCCCTCGAACGTATTTGCACCATACGCCTCCATCGACAAATTCAAGCCTTCGATGACCAGCTTTCTGAAGTAAGCGATGTGCCGGCCGGGCATGGCCACGGTCCACATCGTCAACAGCGGCGTCGAGAACCTTGCGTATCCCGACGTGGCGACGGGGCGCTGTTCGGCAAAAGAAACGGTAGTCCGGGGAAGTGGCGCGCGCTTTGATGCGGGCATGTCGGTCTCGAAGGAGGATTTGAAACACGCTAACCAGGTTTTCCACTTCGTCAAGGGTGCTGCGGCAGATCTTCAATGTGGGAGCGTCACATGTGACGCGGTGACCGTTACATGTGACGCGACCGGAAGACCACAATCATGTTCTCCATCCCTGTCCATGCGCGTCGCTCGTCCATAACTCAGAGACGGCGTCGCACCAGCACGGGCGCACCGACCGCCGCCTGCTGCAGACGCGCGTCGAGCACCACCTGTTCGGCGTTGCGAAGCAGCCTTTGGAGCGCGGGCATAAAAAGCGCCGGTACCTGCATGTCAAAGCGGGCCGTGACCAGGGCGCGCGCTCGCCAGGCGGGGTCTTCAAGTCCGGCAGCCGTCACGCGTGCGGCCTCGTGTAAAGTCGGGCCCGGTGCATTCCACGGGGCGCCAACGGGCACCACCGCATGACGAGCGCCCAGGACCTGCAGCACCGTCCACGGCCAATGGCGCGCGCCGATGCGCAGGGCGTCGATGCGCCGCCCCATCCCATCGCGTTCGCGCGGCGTGGGCCACGGTCGTTCAAACCAGTAATCCATCATGCGTCGTTGACCCGCCGACCAGGTCAGGGACTCTTCCGCAAACCGGACGGCCTGCGCATACAGGTGCTCATAGGCCGGTTGCGCCTCGTGCCAGGCGAGCCAAAGCTTTTCGAGTGACGAAAAATGGGCCTTGCCGTTGATGCGAAAGAGGCGCGGTCCCGCGTGCAGGCACCACAGCGTGGTGACCTTGCCGCCCTTCTCTTGACTGCGGGCGTCGAGCTGGAGGTCGAGATGCTTGAAGTAGGCAACAGTTGCAGCTTCGTCGGGCAGCATGGAGGGTCTCCTGAAAAGACCAGGTTGGCAGGCGGGTCCGGTTGGTCAATGCGGGTGCGGCGGGTTGTCCGGCAGGCATAGGTCAACCCGTGCGGTGGGATGACGGATTAGAGCCGACGGCGGAATGCTTCCCTGTCGCTGACTCCTTCGACTGCGGCCTGTGGCAACACGTCATCCAGCAGGTTGTGCTCCAGCGCTGCCAGATGCTCTGCCTTCATCGCCTGCCAGGCGAAGTGGAGTTCCGGCGCCTCGTCGCGAAAGCGGTCCGGTGCAGTGCGGCCCCAAATGTCGCGGATGGCGTCACTGGCTCCGGCGTCAAGCAGGGCCGACATCATCATGAGGATTCTGTCGTCGCGCGGCCGGTAGTGGTGGTGCAGGCGGGCGTCGACCAAGGCGTGCAGTGCGGTTTGCTTGTCCTTGTCGAGAGCATCGGGACTGACATCGAACGGGCTTTGAAGAATGCGCGACAGCATCTTTGGTGCACGGTGGCGGACGACGCGGGTGAGCAGTTCGCCGTCGTCAACCGTGTCGTTCCACCTCATGCCGCAGTCGACAAGCGCGTCAAAGAAGCCGACCTCATCGTCCGTGTCCCGCAGCCAGCCTATTGTGTGCAATGACCCTGCCCCACCTTCTGGCCTTGCAAGGTCTGCCCCGTGTCTTGCGAGCAAATGGACGAAGGGAGACGGGTCCGGCAAGACGGAACTGGTTCGCCAGGCTTCGATGAACACGCCTAACGGATAACGCCACCGCTCGTCCATCGCGTGGATGTCTGCGCCGTCGTCGAGTGCGCGGGACATGGCGGAAAAATCCAGGGCTTTGCAGGCCCGGAACAAAGCTTCGGTTGATGCATGCGGTGCAAGATGTCGTCCTGACATGGTGGAACTCCTTTGTTGTGTCTTCATCCTGGCGCGTGATCGGAACCTGTCAAGGGGGGACGCCTTAATTCGTTCTACCGTCGGCAAGCACGGTTGGCAGGGACCCTCAAGTCACCTCCTAATCGTCATACCCCGCGAGCCGCATGAGACGATTGACGAGCGCCCGCTCGTGCTCGTCATCGGGACACTGCGTGCCAAGGCGGGTGCGCAATTCAACAACGAGGCGTGTTGCCTCGGAGACATCGAGGAGTGCCCGGCTGTCGTCGTCCAACGCACCGACGGGAAAGCCGCGCGCCCACAGCATCCGCAGGTGATTCAACTCGTTGCCGATGAGGTCATTGCCAGGATTGTTGGCGACAAGCTTGACCAGGATGCGCAGACGGTCGCGGTCATCATGGCGCACGAGGCTGGGGTCGATGTGGAGGAAGGTGAGGAGCGCACGGCTGACGGGCTGCAGGTTTTGGAGCGTATTGACGGTGACCGCTTCGGTTGAATCAAAAGCACTGGCGCACGGGTCAGCTTTCGACGTTGGCGTGGCAAAGCAACCCGGTAGTGCGGTCGGCGGAATGGCACTCAAAGTCGTTTCTCCCGACCTTGTCCCATGGCCTTCGGCAGGTGCCGCGAGAGATGAAACTGGCCAATGAGCGGCGCGACGGCACCTGGCAAAACGTCCGCCGGGAGGCGTCCTTCGTCATTGGGGACGTCATAGGGCGCGCCGTGGTCGAGGAGCCAGCGGGCCACGGCTGGTTCAAAGGCGAGATGCATCAGGGTCGAACCTTTCGCGCCATGGACACCGGAGAAATCAGTGAAGCCGTCAAACAGGGCGAGAAGGGGGAACCGGGACGACCGCTTTGACACGGGCAACGACAGGAGGGCGTCGTCCATTTGGTCAACGAAAATCGGGTTTTCATTGGCGATGGCGTCGCACTCGAGCAAGACTGCGAGGCCGAGAGGGGACAGCTCACCGAAGGTGCGCGTCCGCCCACCCCATTGCACCTCAAACTGGAAGCGGCCGACGTCGGGTTCGGCGCCGAACGCGAGGAGTCGCCAGGCGCGGACAATGTCGTGCTCGATGAGGGCAAGGCGCAGCTCGTGGCTCGCCGAGAACCTGGCATTGAAGGGATGGCGGGTGTGCGCATCGACCAGATCTGCATTGGCAGCAATGAGCTGTCCGACGTCCCCGTATCGCTGCTCTTCGAGTGCGTCTTGCAGCATCTTCACGAACCGCTCCTCGCGACAACGGTGTTTGGTGTCACTGACACCCATGTCTTTCATGGCTGCAACGAGGTAGGCCGGGAGCGTCGCCTTCCAGTGTGCCTTCGGCAAGATTTTCGATTCGGCGAAGGGATGGGTTGCTGCCGTTGCGTGACGCACGCATGCGAGAATCGCAGGTTCGTTGCCCTTGCTGTCGCCGAGTCCAAGAATTACCCCGTCGTCAAACGTGCCGGTGCCGGGTGGTTTGTCGAAGGCTGCAAGGAGTGGTGCTTGCATCTCGTCATTCACCGGCACGCCCTGCCCGATGAGGTAGCGGGCGACTTTCMGCGTGCCCGCCAGATGCAAAAGAGTGCGGCCGGCAGAGTCGACCTGGGCAATGTTTCCGCCGAGGMGCAAGACGAGCGGGACCAGCAGCAGCTGGTCGTGGTCGGAGTCAATGAGGACGGCCAGGGACGTCAGGGTCAGACGATTGAATCTGGTTCCATCGAACGACGTGTACTGGACGCCTTCCATGTTGAAATCAACACCCCGTGCCGCGCAGTCGCACACGCCGGCAATGTCCCGCAGGGTCATCACGTCAGCGCACTGGTCCGACTGCGGATTGGTGTGGCGCGGGTGGGTGTTGCGACGAAGGCGTCTGGGAAGGGGCATGGGGGACTCCGGGTATGTTGATTTAAGCTAACGTCAGTCCTGGAATTGGGATACGGATGGGCGACAACTTGCCCGGTGGGTGTTCGATGAGAGGGAAACGGGCTGCACCCGCTGTTGCCGATGTGCGCGGAGTTGGTGCGCCACCATGCCTTTGCTCGCCCCTGGCTTGGGCCATTGAGCCTGTCCGATGAGCTGACGCGACCAGGATGGGCTTCGCATGCCGCATTCGTGCATCGGATGCACCGAAGACCAGCGACGCTCGTGACACCAACCAAGGACGACTGCGCAATGACTGATTCCACAGAGCTCACGCATGACGAATTCCAACGCGCCCTGGATCTGGTCGTTGAAGCCCTCGCAGCGGAACTTCCGAACGATGCGCCCGTGCGGGCCGCCCTTGGCCGGCTCGACGACCAGTGGGACGACCTTCATCCCGTCAAGAATGAGCCGCCGTTGGATCAGGGCCAAGTGGACATCGTTGAGGCAGCGCGCGTCTTCGTCATGAAGCTGCGGGACGCCATCAATCGCCGCTGAGCCTGTCATGTGCCCAAGGCCGCCTGCGCGGCGCGTGCACGGAGGCGGCGCCGGCAGCTCCAGTTGTCGCCCAGCTCGCCCCGGTCGCGCAAGCACGCGTCCTGGTCTTCGTCTGACAAGGACGCAAAGTAGTGGGTGAAGCCGGCGGCGCCAGCAGTCCGTTCGAAAACCGGGTCTCGCCTCGTAACCGGTGCGGCGCGGCGGACACTTTTCTTCTCGCTCATGGTTAGTCCTGATGGATGGGGATTTGATGCGGAGGGTGGAATCGAACCACCGGCCTCCAGGTCATGGGCCTGGCGAGCTGCCACTGCTCCACTCCGCATAACAAATTGCACCGGTCTGGCAATGCGACAATCTGCCACCCACTTTTTTTGACCGGATTTCAAACTTCTCAAAAACACCCCTTTCGGGGACCCTTGCGGAGGGAGTGACCTGGCCGGAACAAGTAAGGCTTGTAAGGAAAGGGACCGGTACCTACCGTCGATCTGGAAGCGCGTTGATCCGCTGAAGGTTTTTCCCGGAATTCCGCACCCCTCCACCGCAACCAAACAGATGGCTATTTGTTGGTACGCAACACTCATGGCGACGGGTTCAAAGGCAACTTTTGAGCACCTGCGGACGACCACCCATGCGTTACGTGTGACGCTTGACGAATTTCGTCGTGGGACCGGTCACTTCATGCAGACATCGAATGTTCTTCGATGCACCTGACGCGTTCGATATGCCTTTAAACAATACCTTTTATCGCCACAAAATTATTTTCAGTGAATGAAAAAGACCGGCATCTTAGTGTTGGTTTCCGGGACGTTTTTTTCGATGATGAAGCCCCTTGACAGGTTCGGATTAGTTGCTTGGATGGAGTAAACCCACAACCCAAGGAACACCCATGCACCCTGTTAATCCCACCCTCTCCGACACCCCAAACCCCCTCCCCTCCGCAACCGGTGTCCAGCACGCCAACGCCACCTCGCAAGGCCTCGCAGTTGCCGCAACCCGCTATACCGTCCAGGGCCCGAATGGCTGGACGTTTGAGGTCAACAGCATCGACGAGCAGCTCCAGGCCGTGATGGCGCTCTCGCAAATGGCATCGATGGGCATCCCGTCCCTCATGCCGAACGCGCCGCCTCCCTTCCCGGCCCCCGGCGGTCACCAGCCGTTTGCATACGCCCAGCCCGTCATGACGCCCGGCATGCATGCAACCCTTGCTGCCGCGCAGACGACGATGGCGGGTCACGGCATCGGCATGGACATCCACCATGGCGCGTACCAGTACGACGATGACGGTGACCTCGAAGGCTTTGCACCCTCGGCCCACCGCACCAAGCACGCCCGCTTCGGACCCGGCCGCTTCCAGAAAGACGAGCGTGTTGCTGATTCCTCCCGCCGCCTGGTGACCGAACTGATGGATGAGTACCTCGCCCAGCTGCCGTCGTCGGGCATGCTCAACGCCAAGGGACAGTACGAGTGCGGGTTTGCCCTGCAGCTCTACCTCAAAGTCACTGGTGACAAACCTCTGATTGGCGTGACCCGTCTGGATGCCCAAAGGTTTGTCCGCATGGCGGAGAAGTGGCCGAAGAACCACACAAAGTACCGGGCCTACAACGGCCTGACCGCAGACCAGGTTATCGAGACGGCAGACTTGCTTGCCGCCAAGCGTCTGTCACCGGTCACGGTCAACAACAAAGTGGCCTATGTTCGCGGCTTTTTCGAGTACATGCGGCTGACCAACGCGCTCCGCTACAACCCCTTCGATTCGGTGGCGCTGCCCGCGCCTGTTGCCCAGTTCGTGAAGCTGCCGTTTTCCACCCAGGACCTCCAAGCCATCTTCGACCCCGCGCATCTGAAGCGCTTCCTCGCCCCACAGGGCTACTGGTTGCCGGTGCTCGCACACTTTACCGGGGGGCGTCTTCGGGAAATTGCCCAGCTCCGCGTCGAAGACGTCGAGACCATCACCGGCATTCCGGTAGTCCACTTTGCCGAACGCCACAAGCTGCAGCAAATCAAGAACGAATCGAGCAACCGCGTCGTGCCCTTGCACGACGACCTCCTCAAGCTCGGCTTTCTCGAGTACGTGGAGATGATCCGGTCGATGGGCCACGAGTGGCTGTTTCCGGGGATGCCCTGGTTTCACAACAACGCGGGATTTTTGATGGGCAAGCGGTTGAACGAAACCTACTACAACAAGGTCTGCAAGCTCGGCGCGGGGAAAACCTTCCACTGCCACCGCCACCACTTCATCGACCAGGCGGCCAAGTCCGGTCTTCCCGACCCCTACATCGCACGCCTGACCGGGCACGCTTTGGACAACCAGTCGATCATGCGGACGAACTACATCCAGGCGTCAACATTGGCCGAGCGCCACCGGCACCTGATGAGCATCCCGCTCGCGCCRGTGTCCATTCCGCCCTATGACCACGCGCAGTTCCAGCCCTACTTCGTGCAGCTCGAGCGCAACTCGCGTCTGGTGGCCAACCACAAGGCCGCGCGGCCACTGCGGGTGATGACGAGCCCGCCGAGGAAGACGGGGAAGACGCGTCCTGTGGATGACAGCGGTGATGTGAACGTGCAGGACTGAGGCGTCGAATGCCGAACACTCGAGAAAGGGCGGCTTCGGCCGCCCTGGTTTAGAACATATCTGCCCATTGCCAGCCAGCGCCCGACAGCAAGACCAGAATTACGCCGAGAGCCGTTGATATGGATGGGCTCTCGTCCAGCGAGGGCGCATCGACGTGGTCCAAGGGCTGAAACGCCGCTGGCTAGACCCAACGCAGCATGCCCGTCGCGACCACAGACCTGCCAAGTCGACCCTCGTCTTTGCCCCGGTTGGCCAAGTCGAGCAGCCGTAGCCGAGGGAATGGGCGACATCGCCCTGAGCCTGCACTCTCCGAGTAACGTTGCCACGGGGTCATAGCAGCAAGTGGTCGTTATCGACCTCCCGACTATCGGGCTGCCTGCCGATTGCGGCCGGGGCTTCGCGCAACGGCGGATGTTGCTCCTGTGGAGCTTGATGTCTTTCCGACTGCCAGTCGACCTCCCTTGTTAGTTGGCGCGCCGAATGTCCCGAGGTACGCTGTACAGAAACAATCGGCCATTCACACACGGATGTTGAGTAAAATGAGYAGAAGATACAAATTCATCCGCGACGCCCCTGCGTCTTTCGACCAGCTGAGTTCGCACAAGAGGCTGGCGCTCGATCTTGCGTCTGCCGTACGCGAGAATCCCGACATCCAGACCATCGGTCTTCTCGGCCCCTGGGGAAGCGGCAAGTCGACCGTTCTCGGCATCCTGACTGAGTTTCTCGAAAAGAAGAGATTCGCACTCAAAAGTGCCGACGGCCGGCTTCTCCTCGGTCGTGTTTATGTGTTTGATGCATGGATCAATCAGGGGGAACCCCCGCGCAAAGCATTCCTCCGAGGCATGCTCGAAGCACCTGGCTTGCGCGACTGTCTCTCTGATCCGAAGCTCCATGATGAGGTTGATCTCGTCACCGGCATGGTGACCGTCACTGAGACCACCGACACGCCGCGCTTTACAGCCGGGGCACGTGCCATCGTCGGGGCGTTCGCACTGTGGGCTTTGCTCGCGACAGATCTGCTGCATCTGTCTGGAACGCCGGCCGCAAACGCGTTGATGAACTGGGACCGGGCGCTGCTTCCGACATGGGCGGAAGGCCTGGAGGTTCCCGCGATTCCGCTTCTTACTGTGCTTGGCGTTTTTCTGACCAGGGTGGCGAAACGTTGGAATCACGGTCGTGCGACCAAGTCGAAACGTGGCAACGCGAATGCCACGCTGCATATCCCGGAAGAGCCGTTGTTTTCGTTTCTCGTAAACCGTCAGCATCAGACCCGGCGGACGCGAATCACCGGTGCGTCAACCCCAACGGCTGTCGATTTCCAGCGTGTGTTCGGTCTTCTCCTCCGCGCCATCGATAAAGAGGGCGGCCGATTGGTCGTCATAGTCGACAACCTCGACCGCCTGCCGGATGCAGAAGCCCGTGAAGTCTGGACGATGTTGCGCGCATTTGCACCGCATGCGGCCCGCGCGCCTGCGCCAGCTCACCCCGGCCCATGCATGATCGCGGCTGTAGCCGCCGACGCGGTCGACGCCCTCTACGATGGGAGCACCACTGCAGGAACCCGGTCGGAGGGATTTCTGCACAAGACATTCGACATTACATTCCAGGTCCCTCCCCCTGCCCTCGCAGGCTGGAAGGGGTATCTCGAAAACGAGCTCAAATCGGTTTTCGGCGACGACTTGGGTGCGGATGACGCTGCGCACATTTTCCAGCTCGCTGATGGACGTTGGGCTGCCGACCATTTTGTGATCACGCCTCGTCGTATAAATGCTCTTATCAATGGCATGTGCGCCCGGAGAGGACACAAACCCCGACGGGGCATATCGCTTCCGGTACTCGCTTATTACTGCCTCAATCAGGCCGCCATCGAGAAGGACATCCATACTGCGCTGCGCGCCGAGGTTACTGGCTTCGCCGCTGAGACGGACGACTGGCGTGTGGGCGTTGCAGCAATCTACTACGGGGTTTCATGCAAGGACGCCGCTGTTGTGCTGGTCGATGAAGCACTCGACCTTATGTTCGCGGAAGGTGCAATCACCCGGTACACAGCTTCGCTCTCTGTCATCGGTGCTGATGTCCATGTTCTACGGTACCTCTCAGCAATCAGCGACCGCGACAGTAATGAATGGCGCCAGGTGTTCGTTACAGCACAACTCCTGACACTCGGTGATTTCTTTAACGCGGCTCAGTTTCTTGCCGGTATAGGTCACCTGCGAAAGATGCTCGACCGCAATGTGATCGGCTTTGACAGCGACGGTTTTGATCTGAGTGTGCTTCACCAAATCGTCAACCGGACTCCTCACCGCGCGCTTCGCCCGCTCCTCGGGAGCATGAACCGTGCATTTGCAAGCCTTCCTGAGGGTCAATCTGCGCCTACAACGGCTATCGCGCTCTTTTGGCGCGAGATGTTTGAAGCGAAACCCGAAGACCAATTGCCGGAGAGAATCTGTATCCCGGGAGACGCTGACGAATTCATCACGGCAGCGTCCGGTGTTACCGACTCGCCTCTGCTGTTTCGTCTGAAGACCCACGCGCTCCCGGCCGATATCGTTTCTGTACTCGCTCATGACCTCGATGTCGTCGACATGGCGGCCAACACAAGTGAGGGCGGCTGGAACGGCGAGCCTGTTGGGGCCGGAATGGCATACTTGCGTCTGAAAACCATCTGGGCCACCCGAAGTGTGACGGACTGGAGCGCGTATGAGCGCATGGCCGTGCAGCACGTTTTCTCAGTGGCACAGAACAAACACGCATCGTGGTCCTCCGTCACAGCATTGCGAGCGCCCTTCCTGGCCCTGTCACTGCTGTCGAAGACCTCTCTCGACGCGCGGATGCTGATGGCAACCATCGAAAAAGGTGGTTTCATCGTCCAGCTGGCCGACTCCATCGTGACGACGGACAGCATGTTTGTCCTCGGCCAGTTCATCGGACTTACGCTCGCCAACGGGATCTGGCCAGCAAGTTCGTACAGCTTCGATTTCCAGGGGTCGTCGCGAAAGGCCAAACGGCAGGTTCGAGCTGGCATTCAGGAGACGCTGGAGCTCGTGCTTCCACCTGCTCAGGTCGACGCACCTTGGAAAATGTTGTTTCAAATGCCGCCGGGCGATGATCCGATTGAGGTGTCCGCCATCCTTGACGAGGTCGACGTGAGACGCGAACAGGAGCGCCGTCGCCGGGAATCGACTGCGGAATTACATATTTGAATCACCTGTGGGTAGACGGCATTGCGTGAAGTCTGCCGGCGCGGCTCCGCTTGTCGGCCCGTTCAACGGCTGATTTGCTATCGCTCGAGAAAACCGGTGATGAGGATGGTGATCCAAGGTGTTCTGTCACCGCCGGCGTCGCGCGGCAATATCCTCCAAGCATTAAGGCTGATTCATGGACAAGCGCCAAGCCCATCCAGATGTCATCCATGTCTTGCGGTCCACGCTCGATTTTGAGTCGGCCATGATGGCGGTGTTCGACGGTCAGACGACCGACGGCACCCCGAGGTCGAAGTTCACCACGATTTTTCTCGGCCTCGCGCACGAACACTGGCTGGGTCTTCGTGTGCTGATGGCGGAAGGATTGAGTCACTCGGGCATCGGGCTGCTGCGATTGCAGTTTGAAGCAACCCTGAAAGGCTTCTGGGTCCGGTTTGCGGCCACCGACCACTGGATTGAGAAAGCCGGCGTTATCCGTGAGGTCAATGGCCATCTCGTCGAACCGGAGCTCCCCAAGATTGGCGAAATGCTCAAAGATGTCGAGCGGACCGCGCCAGCGAAAGCCTTTTCACTTGACCAGTTCAGGACAATCGCCTGGCGGCAGCTCAATTCGTATGTTCACGGCGGCATGCATGCGCTGGCCAACCTGGGTGGCCAAATCCCCGCACACTTTCTTGTGCAAATCGTGACAAACGCCAACAGCGTCTATGGTCTGGCGACCACCCTTGCGGGGTCCCTGTCGACCGACCCGCAGTGTGTGCATCGTGCGGTCGCTGTGCAGTTTGCGCATCCGGCTTGCCTGCCGCCATTTACCAACGGGCCGACACCGCGGACTTGACGACGGGGTGCTGGAAGCGTTGCTGGGAATGGTCAGGCCGGCGCGTAACATCCATCGTGCCGAACAGGTCGACATCATCAGGGACGCGACGTGGTAAGAAACCGCAAGCATACAAAAGACAAGGCGCCCTCACGGCTCAAGCCGACAGGCGGTGGTTATATCGCCCGCACCCTGACGGTACGGATGCAGGTGCGGATCCGGCGGCAATCCCACAAGGCTGCCCGCAAGGCCCGCGCGGCTCTTCCCACTCTCCTCTCCCGCCTGGCCCGTGCACTCACCCGCGCTGACCCCGTGGAAGTGGTCATGACCCTCGCAGGCTGGTCGATGTATGCGGGGGTTGGTAACGACGGCACCCTCGGAAGGCCGGTACTCGCCGACATCGATCAGGCCGATATCGAGCTGCTTCTGGCCATGATGGCGTCAACAGATGCCAGAGCCTGGGGGCGCGATGCGGTAAGTCCACACGTCTTGCAAGACATCATCGAGACGGCCGGCAAATTGCAGCAGACGTTTTCCGCCATGCGCATGTCGGAAATCGGCACCCGAAAAGACGCGGCCAGCCACGCAGCCCTGCTCTTGCAGGAACGCGTCCGCCTCCACACGCAGGTCATGCGCAACTGGGGCTATCCCGACCGGGTCATCGCCCTTACCCGCGAACTCTATGCACCGCTGGATGAGCCCTTGATGGCAGCGCTCGGATTCGGGGCATCCGACGTCATTACGCTGTTTGAGCGCCTTGCCGCGCGCCGATTAGGACAGTACACCACTCAGCGCGAACAACTTGGCCACGTCTTCCGGCAGGCCACCGTCCGGGGTGCCATTGCCACGTATCTTGCGCAAACCGCCCTTGCAGGTGATGTCGACGAATTCCTCGGCAACGCTCCACCCGATGTTGTTCTCGCGGATGTGCGCGCCATGCTTCTGGCGCACTCCAACCACACCATGGCCGCGCACGCCTTCATGACTGCAACAGACGTCGTGGACTGTGCCGGTCTGCCCGTGGGTGTCGTTGAACGGGTACTTGCCGAGGTGACCGTTGTTCCGGGGGATCTCGATTTGCGCAATGTCATGGATGCCTTCCTCGGCAACCCCGTCTGGGAGCGGCCGGTGCTGGGGTACGCTGACTGGTTTGTCATTCCCACGCCCCACATCTTCTTCAGCCATGTGCACCGGGCCATGAACCGGCTGTTTACGACCGCCCATTTGTCCGACCGCCTGCATGCCCGACGTGCAAGGTTTCTCGAGGACCGCACGGAGGCGCTCTTCCAGAGCGCGTTTCCCGCTGCAGTGATCCAGCGCGGCAGGCACTGGAACTGGGACGGCGAACAGTACGAGAGCGACCTGATTGTCCTCATCGACCAGACACTGCTCATCGTTGAGGCCAAGGCAGGCTCGCTCACGCCGAGCGCGCTCCGGGGCGCACCGGACCGTCTGAAAAAACACGTCCAGGAGCTCGTTGAAAAGCCGGCAATCCAGGCATCGCGGCTCGAACGCGTGGTGCGAATGGCGAGGGACGGAAACGCCGACGCGCGCCATGTGACCGGCGGGCTCGGCATCCCCGCAGAACAAATCGTGTCCATTCTCCGCCTGTCCGTGACGCTTGACGACTTCTCCGCCATTGCCTCGATGGAACAGGATCTCAGGGACGCGAGATGGCTGCGAGAAGGCACCGACCTGGCCCCGGTGCTGTCCATTGCAGACCTCGAGTGCGTCGCCGACATCCTTGAAAAACCCGCACTCATCTTGCACTACCTCAAGACGCGTTCACGCCTACAAAAATCCGTTGTGCTGCTCGGCGATGAGCTTGATTGCCTCGGAAGCTATCTCGCAGACGGGCTCGTGGTGCCAAGGGCCCAACGTCGTCCGCTCCTCCAGATCTCCGGCCAGTCGGCAGCGGTCGACCGTTACTTCATGCTACGGGGCGTGGGCATTGCGGCTGAAAAACCAAAACGCCACCTCACGCCGTGGTTCGACGCCCTCCTCGACGCTCTGCATGAGCGGGCACCTGGCGGCTGGACCACGATGGCCTTTGCCGTGCTCAACGGACTCGACTCGGTCCTGGCGCGGGACCTCGACGAAGGCCTCGACCGCCTGAGGCTTTCAGTGCCGGCAGAGCGCCACATCCCGACGCACATCTGCAGCTGCGTTTTTGTTCCGAACGACCCGGCCGACCCGGTCGTCATCTACTACGTCTATTGCCGCGCCGACAGGGCCGAGCGCGACGAACGGGTCAGCCGCATTGCGGCAGAGACGATGGACAACACCGGCAAGGACAGCTGCATCATCATCGGTCGCATGGTCGAAGCCTGGGACATGCCCTACGCTTTTTGCGGACTGTCACACCGCCCTGCGGACTGATCGACCCGTGCAGGGCTGAAAGCAACGCGCTCATGCATGGGCCCACATTCATTCCAGTCGCTTCTCCAGCGCCCTCCCGAACCGGCCGAGGTTCGAGTCGCACGCGTGCAGCCAGTCGACCAGTTGCAGGCCATCGAGCCGGATGAGGCCACTCTCGACCTGCGACACGTAAGGCTGTGAGACACCAGTGGCGTTGGCCAATTGAGCCTGCGTCAGTTTGGCCTTCATACGGATCTCGATCAGCAGGCCCAGCAAAACTGGCCTTCGCGGGTCGTTACCGGAATTACCCTTGGGCATGAGCGGGCTCCTGATAAAGCACGGGTTCGGATACGCAGCCTGGCTCAAGCCGTTGACTGGTCAATCGGGCAGTTGGTCGCAGCGGGTGGCGTAACCTATCCTTGCCGCACTCTTCGGACACGGTGCACTTAACGGTGCGCCGGGCCGGACCGGCGAGGTCGCGGTCGCGGCGGTGTTGGTGGTGATTTCGGAAGAGATTGTGTGTGACCGCAACGGGGGTAAGCGGTGCAGCCAATGAAGGGGCTTTTGGTCGCGGCCCGCACGATGAGCACACCCTTGCGACAGGTGGGACAGACCTTGTCTTCGACGGGTTCGCCGGCCACGTTGGTGACAGTGACCCGTCCATCCTTGACCAGTTCATCGAGGAAGACCGACTGCTCGCCGCGGACGGTAATCATGGCGACCGAACGGCGGGCACGGGTCAGCGCGACGTAAAACAACCGTCGCTCCTCGGAGAGATGGAAGGCATCCCCGCCCGGCATCGCGAGAGTCAGCACCGGGTCGTCGGGACGCTCGCTCGGAAAGCCATGCCGGACCATACCGGGCAGCACCACGTAGTCCGCTTCCATCCCCTTGGAGGTGTGGATGGTGGAGAACGACACCACCAACTGTGCGCCGAACCGGCCGCGCCAGTCATCGGGAACGTAGCGCTTGTCGTTGTTATAACGACCGAGTACGAACACCGTGACCCTGCCGTCCTTTCCCGGCGCAATGGTCCCGTCGCGCACGCCAGCCGCTAGCCTAGCAAGATGATGGGCGACGACGCCCGCAACGTCATTTTTGTGCGTGACTTGGAGGGCAGTCAAAACAGCTCCATGGTCGGGCGTGTCAGAACGGACACGTTTTTTTATCTGCGCGGGGTTTTTTGTCACGAACTCGCCAGCAGCGTCGCAGAGACGCTGGGGACAGCGGAATGTCTGCTCGAGCCGGAGCTCCTCGCCACCCCCGCACCAGTCGGCAAACCCGGTCATGACGGAGATGTCGGCACCCGCGAACCGGTTGATGGACTGCCAGTCGTCACCGACCGCAAAGAAATGCCGGTCGGGTTGATTGACGAGCGCAAGGCAAAGACGCGCACGGGCCCAGGACGCGTCCTGGAATTCATCGGCCAGGACAAGGTCGTATGGAGACTCGAACCGCCCAGCCTCGACGAGCTCGGCGGCCTGGATAAGCATGTCTTCGAAGTCAATTTCATTGCCGGCAGACAACGCTTTGTCCCAAGCCTCGCGGACGGGTTTGGCCAGACGAAGGAACAGACGGTGGCGGAACGTGAACGCTCCTTCGCCCATGTTTCCAAGCCGCACTGTCAGTGAGTCGTTGTCGAGTGCATTGCCCTTGGCATGACAGATGAAAGCCCGCATGAGTCCGATGAGGTCGCTGTCTTCTACCGGCGCTTGTCCGTCCTTGGGGACCGGGCGGTAGGGATTTGGGTCGAGCTGGAGGCCACGGCTCGTGAGCTCGTGCGCCAGATGCTCGAAAAGCCTCCCGGACCACAGCTGGCTCGATGTCGTTTCAATACAATCGGTGCCGAGCTCCGTGTGCGTGGCACGCTTCCAGCGGACGCCGGCAGCGTAATCCTTGAACTGAGGAGGCGGATTGCCTGCCCTGTCGAGCGCGAAGTGTTCGTGGTAAAGGCCGATTGCAGGATAGAAGAAATCGGGGCGGTACTGGGCGTGGTCTGCCGTTACGGTGTCGAACTCGTAAGGCTTTTCGTAGACATAGTCGACCCCGTTGTAAAAGAGCCAGTTGGCGACGATGACTTCCTCGGCGCTCTTGACCGGCTCGCCGCGCAACGTGCGTAGAGAGCCACGCTTGCACCGGGGGTCCCACTCCTCGTCAGGGGACACTTCGCCGAAGGGCGGGATGTCACGACCGAAGACGATGCGAAACATGTCCCAGTCGGCTGCAAATTTTGGCGAGCGGTCCCGGATGCCATCGATGAGTCCGGCGAGCTTTGCGATGCCCTCCTTTTTCTCCTTGGCCCAGAGTGGCACATGGCGCTTGCGGCCGGTGCCTTTGCCGATGATCGCTGCACCCAACGAATGGAACGTCTTCGCCTCGACCGACACGTCACTGAGTCCAACGCGGGCGAAAGCCCGCGTCGTGCGTTTCTGGAGTTCGGCAGCCGCCGCCTGATTGAACGCGAGCATCACGATGCGGTCAGGCGAGACGAGCCCCCGCCTGATGGCGTACGCCGCCTTGGCAACCATCGTCGATGTCTTGCCTGAGCCAGCAGCAGCAACCACCTGCACACGGTTGTCGAAGCACACGACTGCGCGTGCCTGCTCATCGGTCAACGGACGAGATTCGACGCTGTTGAAGAGGTCGCGGTGGGCCTCAATTTCCTCCGCCATGAATTTTCCATTGCGCCGCCGGGCAGCACCGACGTGGTCACCGCCCCAAAAGCGCACAGCTTTCTCCCCATCAAGGGCATCGGCGCCAAGCCTTGCACGAAAATCCGGCTCCTGGAGAACGGCCAGCAGTTCTTCCATCGTCGAGGTCAGTACTGGGCGGCTGCCCGTGATGGCGCGAAGGTTTTCTGTTGTCAGGTAGCAACGCCGGCTGTTGGCGCGGCCGATGATGCGGTGCGCCCCTTCGCGCCATGGTCGAATGGCGGAAAGTGCCGCGCTGGTGCGCTCCTGGCGGGTCGTGCGGCGCTCGTCTTGAGCGCGGCGCTCCGCCTCGATCCGCTGCAACACAAGCACCGCCTCAATGGCAGCCGCAATGTCTGAACCGTGCCGGTTCGGAATGCCGTCAACCCTGACGAGTCGCCCGCCCGGAATTTCGAGCGCGAGGTCCGTCCAGAACACGCCCTGCCGGATGACAAGGGGGGAGCGTCCGTCAAGGCGCGCAGTGTGGCGCGTGCCCTCTGCGACAAGCGTGATTGATGCCCCATCAAGGCGCAACGCCCACTCGCCTGCGCCTGTAAAACGCCGCCCCCACGTCGACGGACTCCATTCCTGCATGCTCAACGTCCCTGGTATTCCGCCGATGGCAGTGTCGCTTACGGTTTGCCGCCGAGCTGCGTGCCGTCTGCAAACACGACCATGGCCGGTTCAAATTCGACTTTCATCTTCTCGACTGGCGTGAAGGCCAGCTCATGGTCTTTTTGCTCAAACTGATTGTATTCCGTCGAGCCCTCCCAGACGACGGTCTTACCGGGCTCAACGGCGTCGGTCATTGCGATGCCGACGCGCGTGATCGGGTCGCCGAAGAGATTCTTGAACACCAGTGCTCCCTTGACCCCCGCAACGGTCTTGGTGGATTTGTTCGAGTACGCCACCTTGAGGTCTGTCTCACCGCGATACCGGCGTACGTTGATGTCTGCGGGAAGGAAGGTCTTCTCAACGAGAACCACGGAGACTGCAGCAGACAGCACCGCCCGTGCAGCTGCCTGGTCCCGTTCGACAGATGCTTTCAGAGCCGCCTCTTCTTTCTCGCGGACCGCTGCGGCTTCTTCGACGCCTCTCTGTTCGACGAGTGCCTCTGCAACCGTTGTGCCCTCCGGAACTGCTCCACCGCTACCGATGAGATGGCGAATCATGTACCGAGCAAGCGTCTCCCGTTCGCTCTCAGGAAGCTTTTGCAGGTTTTCCCGAGCCTTCGCATCAAAGCTGTTGGCGTCCCGAGGCAGGACCATGCCGTGCGGGTCGCTGCATCCAGCGAATGCGACCAGGCTGCAAAGAACGACGGTTCGAAGGATGGGGCGCATCGGCAAGCTCCTTGATTGTTCATCTTGCGCGACGCGCTACGCACGCGACGCTGGCCGGCAATTTGCGGCACGTAACTCTTGAGTCGCGTATCGGCCCCTTCCGCGAAATCTTGAGCGGCGACGCCAGCAAGCAAGCCTCCGGGTCGCCGACGCCAAATCCAGCGTCTTGCCAGGCAATGGGCACGTACGCCGCCTGTTGCCGCCGCAGCGGGCTTATCCCCAACGCTCACCATCCTGGCACCCGTCTGGTGATGCGCCTCGGCCGGTGAGATGAAACGCACCGCGCAGACGAGGCCGTGTCAAAATTGCATTTTGGCGCGATGGGCGACATTGAATGCATTTTGTACCCGGTGGCCCGGATGTCCCCCATGCCCTCCTTCGCGCGCACGAGGACGGACAAGTCATTTTCTTCTGTGGCGCGGGTATCTCGACGTCGGCAGAGCTGCCGTTGTTCGGCGAGCTTACCGAGCGCATCTTCGCAGCGGTTGGCGCTCCCTACCCGGAAACGTTAGAAGGCAAAGCACCGATCCCGTATGACGTATTGCTCGACCAGCTCGAGCGGGGACCGAGCGCCACGCGCGTGCGACGGGCACTGCCGGCGCTTCTCGAACCCGACCGCACCCGCCCGCACGCAACGTCCGTGCATGAGGCTCTCCTGAGGCTTGCGAACCGGTCGAGCGCTGCCCCCGGCATTGTCACGACCAATTACGACCGACTGTTTGAGCACGCCGCAAAGCGCCTTTCCATCGACCTCCCCGTGCACCACGCGCCAGCGCTTCCACTTCCCCGTCCCGGGCGCTGGGACGGCCTGGTGTATCTCCATGGCCGACTTCCTGAAGTGCCACGGGAACAGGACCTGGCGGCGCTCGTGCTGACCAGTGGGGACTTTGGGCGCGCATACCTGACCGAGCAGTGGGCTGCCCGTTTTGTGGCTGAGCTCTTTCGGCATTACGTCGTGTGCTTTGTCGGTTACGCCATAAACGACCCCATCGTGCGGTACATGATGGACGCGATGTCCGCCGACGCCCGTTCGGGCCACGCGGTTCCGACGGCGTTTGCGCTGGGGGCATGTGTCGAAGGCAAGGAAGACGACGAGGCCAGGGGCTGGCTTGCGCGGGGTGCGGTGCCCATCCTTTACCGTATTGAAACTCATAAAAGTGACCACGCAGCGCTCCGGGATACCCTGGACGCCTGGGCGAACGTGTGGAGCGGCGGGGTCTCGGGCAAGGAGCGCCTTGTCACCGAGGGCATCCGAATCGGGCCGATCCGGAGCTCACCCCAGGATGACCATGTCGGACGGATCGTCTGGGCGCTGGCCGACGACCGGGGATTACCCGCCAAGGTGTTTTCTCGTGCGAATCCGGCACCGTCGCTCGACTGGCTCGCTGTGCTCGAAGAGCGTCGCTTCCATGCCGCTGACCTTGGCTTGCCCGTCGGACAGACACATTCCGACGGGGCCGGTGCGTTCAGCCTCTTTGACCGTCCAGCAAAAGACATACACGCCATGCGGCTGGTGTCCGGCAGCCGGGACATCGAATGGGACCGCGTGACGTTCCGCATGGCCGAATGGCTCGTCCGCCACCTCCACTCTCCACGGCTCCTCGATTGGGTTTCTCTTCGCGGTGCTGCGTTGCACCCGCGCCTCATTGGCCTCATCAGGCGGCGGCTCGATGAGATTGATAAGGCGCACCAGGCGCCAGCAGGTGTCGCACCCGCAGAAAACACGGACCCAGTTCCCGATGCCGTCACCCGCGCGGTGTGGAGACTGGCCTGTGCGGGCTACCTGAAGTCCCCGCAAGCCACCACGAGCCTGTATCAGTGGAAGCTGCGGTGGGACGTTGAGGGGATGACCTGGACGGTGCGCCAGGCGCTCGGGGACGCGCTGGGCCCCGTCGTGGTCGTTGGTCAGCGCCTTGCATTCCTTGAAACCGATGGCACCAGTCTGGAAGTCCACGTGTCGTTGCGCGCAGATGACACCGAATCCTGTGTAGACGAGCTCCGTGCATCGAAGGCGTGGAAATCCGTGCTGCCCGGCCTCATCGACCTTTTCGAGAAAAACCTGCGCGATGCCCTGGCCTTGTACAGCGAACTGGGACTCAACCGAGGGTACGACCCCACCGCAGTATCACTGGCGCATCTCGAACCCGGGGAAGCCAACTACATCGCGGAAGAATGGGTGAGGCTTGCGCTGCTCATGCGTGATGCGTGGCTTGAGATTGAGCACACCGACAAATCCCGGGCGTTGGACCTAGTGCGTACCTGGGCCGCAAGCCGACACGATGTGTTCCGGAAGCTCGCCCTGTTCGGCGCAGGTCGCCTTGACGGCATGCCGCTGGGTGAACGCCTCATCGTGTTGCTGGACGGAGGGACTGTCCTGTGGGCGCCCAACTTCAAATCGCACGTCGCCGAGTTCCTCGCCCGCATCGGTCCACAACTGACTTCGCAAGCGCGGAAACGGCTCGAGTCGGCCATCGCTCGCGGCCCGGGACGCCCGGCGTGGTTGAAGGCCGTGCCACGAAAAACATGGATCGCGGTGAAGGACGACGAATCCGCCCATCATTTCCTCGCCCTCGAACGCAACGCCTCCCTGGGGACGATTGGAACTGCGGCGATGGGCGCAATTGTCACCAGGCGTGCTGAGCGGCAAGATGAATCTGACGCTCTCACGCATCCCTCAGACGACGGCGCCATCTTCGCGGCGGCACCCATACGACCAGACCTAACGTCGGCCATCGACTTCCTCCGCGCGCTCAAGCCTTCCGACGCTCCCGGATACGCATGGCCGACGTTTTGCGGGGCTCATCCGGCGTTGGCCACTGACGCCCTGGTCGCACTCGCCGAGTCGGGCGAATGGCCAGCCGTTGCGTGGCGCCAGGCACTGGTGACATTGGCTCGCGCAGACAAAGCAACGTGGGAGCCACTGGGGTCTGTCCTCAACAATGCGCCCGAATCCGTTCTCGTTGAAGCCGGCCATGAAATTGCCGAGTGGATGCGAAGTGCTGTGCGGGCGGGTCAAGACGAGGGGGTAAAAGTCGTCCCGCTGGTCGGTCGGCTTTTTGGCCAGAGATGGGCCCCGCCCGACCCTGATCTGGACTTCCTTTTCCAGGCGCAGGTGCATCCTGCCTACGTTGTGGTGACTGCGTCGGTCGAGGCGTGGCTCAAGACCAACCCGGCGAACGCCAGCGTTCTGTCTCCCACATTCGCCGCAGTGTGGACGACCGTCACTAATCCAGATCGGGACGATCTCTGGCCCGGCGTCAATGCGCTCATGACACACCTCGCGTCTCTCTACGCAGTTGACGAAGCATGGACGTCCCGTCATCTACTGCCACGTCTCGACTGGCTATCCCCGCGGGCCGCCGAAGCATGGAGCGGCGTGCTGAATACCCCCCGCTTTACCCCGGCGTTGCTCGAGAGCATCGGCGCCGCTTTTCTGGGCATTGCCGACCATCTGCCTTCCTTCGATGCACACCGCCAAAAGCGCTTTGCGGAAACCCTGGTTCACCTGGCAACCGCAAACCCTCCTCCCTTCGATTTTGCCCGGCTCACCCAAACGCTGACGAAACTGCCGCCTGCCCTTCTCGAAGACTGCGTCAGCGCGCTCAAGTCCGTCCTACGGGGCAACGGGGACGACCGCGCGCTCACCTGGGCTGCGCGGATTGCCCCGTTCTGGACTCGGGTATGGCCGAAAACCGGGTCGCTCACGCCCGGCCTATTGCAGAAACTCGCGGAGCTGGTCGCCCTGGCAGGCGGCGCGTTTCCTGAGGCGTTCGAACTCATCGGCGACTGGCTTGCGCCCACCCGGTATCCGGCATACGTGTTTCAAACGATGATAGAAGCAAAGCTGTGCACCCTTTTCCCGGAGGCCGCCCTCCGCTTCATTGCCCGCGTCCTGGATCTTGAGCACGCTTATCCCTACCCGCTGCCGACTTGCCTTGACGAGATCGTCAAAGCGGCGCCGGTGCTTGAGCACACAGTCACCTATCGCACGCTCTTTGACCACGCCCGGATGTTGAACCTCGCCACGTGAAATCGACCGACGAAGCAACTGCCGCACCGACCAAGAACGCCGGTCAAAGGGAGCACCACTACGTGCCCCAGTTCTATCTTCGCCAGTTCTCGGACAACAAGAAAACGATTGGCCTGTTCCACCTGCCCACCGGCAAGGTCGTCGCGTCCGCGCCCATCAAGAGCCAGTGCTCAAGGCGCCAGTTTCACGCCTTCGAACCGGGGCTCGAACAGCGCATCGGGACGATAGAGGCGAACGCTGCGCCGGTTATCCAGGCATGCCTGGCCCGCGGGACTCCACCGGCGCGAAACTCCCCCGAATGGGCAACGCTCCTTTCTTTCGCCGTCCTTCAAAAACTCCGTACTGTCCGCGCGGCCACTGCCAACAGCGCGTTGGTGGCCGGGCTCAGCGAGTTTGCTGAGGAAACATCGGAGGACATTTATGAGCCGACGAAGGACCCCGTCTCGCTCTCAATACTCCAGGCGCCTGCGATTTCGCAGACCGCATGCGACCTCGCAATGCACCTGTTCGTCAACGGGACCAGCGAGGAGTTCGTGACCAGCGACGACCCGCTGGTGTTGCACAACGCCTATTCCGAAGCCGTCACGCATCGCGGCGTCCTGGGCTGGCGAAGCCGTGGACTCCAGGCGTTCCTGCCCCTATCTCCAACCGTGACCCTAATGCTCTACGACGCGTCGGTGTACGCCGTCGATGGGTCCAAGCGGGGGTTGGCCAGCACCATCGGCATGGTTTCGGACATCCAGGCCCTCAACAGCCTCCAAATTCTCAATGCCCACGAGCACGTCTACTCACGGACCACCATCGATGAGCGCGTGACCGACTTCATCAGGGAGACACGGACGCAACGGCCGGAAGGTCGTGCATTTTTTGCGGCGTCCGGGGAAGTACTCGAACCGGGAGGCGCAAGAAGCCGGATAC
>NZ_JBFUAT010000047.1:0-29810 GCF_056406135.1 Luteibacter sp. P1_D3
TCGGGGCATCGTGCCGGCGGCGAAGGCTTGCGTGGTACCGAACGGCATTGTCTTGCGCGACTTCGAGCTGGCCTCGGACACGATGCACGAGCGGCTCACCCGCATGCTCAACATCCCCACCGGCACGTGCATCATCGGCACCGTGGGCCGGCTGAACTGGGCCAAGGACCAGGCCAGCCTCATCCGCGCGTTCCGCCAGGTGCACCAGAGCCGCCCGGATACCGCCCTCGTCCTCGTCGGTGATGGCGAACTGCGCGAGACCTTGCGCGCCTGCGCCTTCGACGAAGGCGTCGCGGGCAGCGTGCACTTCCTGGGCGATCGCAACGACGTACGCCAGCTGCTGCAAGGGTTCGACCTGTTCGTGCTTTCCTCGATCACCGAGGGCTACTCGATGGCCCTGCTCGAGGCCTGCGCCACGGGGCTGCCTATCGTCGCCACCGATGTCGGCGGCAATGCCGAGATCGTCCGTGACGAGGCCACCGGCCGCCTCGTCCCACCCGCCGACGCGCCGGCCCTCGCCGGCGCTATCCTCGGCCTGCTCCACGAATCCCAGCGCGCCTCGTCGTTCGGCCGGGCAGCACGGCAGTGGGTCGAGGCCCACGGCTCGCTCGAGGCTATGGCGACGCGGTATGGAAAGCTCTATTTCGGCGACATGGAGGCGGCGTCATGAAGATCCTGATCCTGACCAACCTGTTCCCGACGCCGTGGGATCCGCGGCGCGGCACCTTCAATCGCCAGCAGTTCCAGCGTCTGGCCGAGCGCCACGAGGTCGACGTGCTCACCGCCGTCGACTTTCGCGAGCGGATGGCGGGTGTCCAGGGCACCGTGCATATCCCCGGCCTGCGCCGCGACCACTTCACCTTCTACCATCCGCCGGGTATCGGCCGTTTCCTCAACGCCTTCTGCTTCTTCGCCAGCGTGATGTGGCAGCGCGGGCGCGAGCTGCGCGCCGCGCGCTACGACGTGCTGCTGGCCAGCTGGGCGTTTCCCGATGCGGTCGCCGGGGCCTGGGTGGCGCGGCTGCTGGGCATTCCCTACGTGGTCAAGGTGCACGGCAGCGATCTCAACGTGCAGGCCGAGGCGCGCCTGCGCCGGCCGCAGATCCGTAGCGCCCTGCGGGGTGCGGGCGCCGTGATCGCCGTCAGCAAGGCCCTCGCATGCAAGGCCGTGGCGCTCGGTGCGGCGGAGGAACGCGTCGAGGCGATCTACAACGGCGTCGATACCCGCGTCTTCCACCGCGGCGACCGTGCCGCGGCGCGCGAACGGCTAGGCCTTCCGGCCGACGTGCCCATCGTGCTCTACGCCGGTAACCTCAAAGCCACCAAGGGCTGTCACGACCTTATCGAAGCTTTCCCCATGCTGGTCAAACGCCATCACGATGCACGGCTGATCTACGTTGGCGAAGGTCCGTCACGAGCGAACCTCGAGGACCGCGCCGCCTCGCTCTGCTGCGCGCCCGGCGTCCGCTTCGAAGGCGCCGTCGACCACGCGGCGCTCGCCGACTGGTTCCGCGCGGCGGACGTGCTCTGCCTGCCGAGCCATAACGAAGGCGTGCCCAACGTCGTGCTCGAGGCCATGGCCTGCGGCACGCCGGTGGTAGCGACCGCCGTTGGCGGCATTCCCGAAGTGCTGCCTGAGACGGCAGGCATCCTGGTTCCCCCCCATCAGCCGCACGAACTGGGCACCGCCCTGATCGAAGCCTTCGAGCGCCATTTCGATCCCATCGTGATCGCCGCGCATGCGGCAACTTTCCGTTGGGACGAGAACATCGACCGCCTGGAGCACACACTCCATCGCGTAGCCGCCGGCGAACCGGCCCATCTTGGCGCCAACGCATGAACTGGAAACTGAAAAAGCACGACCTGCTCGGCCTGCTGCCGGAAGCGCTGGTGCTCACGCGCACGCGCGACCACGACCTGCGCTACCTGAGTTTCGACGACGGCCCCGATCCCGAACACACACCGAGGCTGCTCGACACGCTGGCACGGCACAACGTAAAGGCGAGCTTTTTCCTGGTCGGAGAAAAGATCGAGCAGTACCCCGAGATCGTCCAGCGCATCGTCGCCGACGGGCACATGATCGGTAACCACTCGTATAGCCACTGGTCATTCCGCAACATGAACCTGCGCAAGCAGCTCGACGAGGTCTACCGGACCGACGCCCTGCTGCGCCTGTTCGACAACCGTCCGCACCATCGCATGCGGCCGCCGCACGGCTATGTCGGCGCGAAGCTGCTGCTGCATTTCGCCCGGCGCAAGCGCAGCTTCATCTACTGGTCGTACGACAGCCTCGACTATCAGGACCGCCCGATCGAGGCACTCATTTCGCGCCTGCGCGACGATCCGCCCTCCGCCGGCGACATCGTGCTGATGCACGACGACAGCGACAAGGCGGCTGAGGCCCTCGACGTGCTCCTGCCCGAGTGGCTCGACCAGGGCATCCGGTTCGGTGCTCTCCCGGGCAACGCCCCTTGAAGATCCTCTACCACCACCGGACGCGCGGACGCCATGTCGAAGGCGTGCACATCCGTGGGATCGTGCACGCGCTGCGCGACCTGGGCCACGACGTCTCGGTGATGTCGTTCCCCGGCGCGGATCCCGAGCGCGAAGTACCCGAAGCCGCCAGTGGCGGCGGTGGGCGCGGACGGCTGGCCAGCTTCGTCACGAAGCTGCCCGGCGTGGTCTTCGAGATGTTCGAACTGCTCTACAACCTGGTCACCCTGGTCCGGATGACCCGCGCGTGGCGCACGCAGCCGCCAAGGCTGATCTACGAGCGTTACTCGCTGTTCCTCTTCGCCACCGTCTGGCTGGCTCGTCGCCGCGGCATCCCCTTGGTCCTGGAGATCAACGACTCGGCCCTGGTCGACCGCGTGCGGCCGCTGACCATGAAGGGGCTGGCACGACGCATCGAAGGCTGGTGCCTGCGTCATGCAACTGGTCTGGTCTTCATCTCCACGTACTTTCGCGACGCGGCCATCGCGGCCTATGGCGATATCGCGCCCTCGGTGATCTCGCCGAACGCCGTGGACCTGTCGCGTTTCGATCCCGCCCGCTTCGACCGGGATGCGCTGCGCCGCGAGCGCGGGCTTACCGGGCGCACGGTGTGCGGCCACATCGGCGCCTTTGCCCACTGGCACGGCGTCGACGACTTCGTCGAGGCCATCGCGAACCGGCTGCACGACGTGCCTGAACTGGCGCTGGTCTTCGTTGGTGACGGCAAGACCTTGCCAGCGGTGCGGGCCCTCGTCGCCGAGCGCGGCCTGAGCGAACGCGTCCTCTTGCCGGGCCGCGTGCCTCACGAAGACGTCGCCAGCTGGATCGCCTGCATGGACTATGCCGTGTTGCCGAATTCCAATCATTACGGCTCTCCCATGAAACTGTTCGAGTTCATGGGCATGGGCGTTCCCATGGTCGCGCCGGATTACGCCCCGGTCGCCGAGGTGATCGCCGATGGCCACACGGGCTGGTTGTTCCCGCGTGGCGATGCCGCCGCCTGTGTCGAGCGCGTGCTCGAACTGGCCCGGCTGACCGATGAGCGCAGGCGCGTGGGTCATGCCGCGCGTGACTACATCGCCAGCGAGCGGCAATGGCGCAACAACGCCGAGCAACTGCTCACCCTGGTCCCAGCCGGAGCCGCCGCGTGATCGTCGTCGCCCTGATCGTCCTTTTCCTTCTCGCCTTCGCGGCCGCGGTGACCGTGGCGATCCGTGCACGCAACATGCAGTACTGGCTGTGGGGCTACCTGACCCGACCGAAGCCGCCCAAGGTGTCCGGTCCCGTCCACGTCATGTTCTGCTTCGTCGACCACTTCGAGCCCAACTGGGGCCGTGTGGACATGGACACGCAGCGTCGCCGTGTGGACCGCTGGTGCACGGATTATCGCGCGCTCGCTTCGCGTCATCGCGACGCCGACGGCCGGGTGCCCCAGCACAGCTTCTTCTATCCGGAAGAGGAATACGTCGAAGAACATCTCGACAAGATCGAATCCCTCTGCGCGGATGGCTACGGTGAGATCGAGATCCATCTCCACCATGACAACGACACGCCGGACAACTTTGTCGCCACCATCGACCGATTCAACCGGCTCCTGCACGACAAGCACAATGCCCTGCCGCGCGATCCCGTGACCGGCCAGCTACGCTTCGCCTTCATCCACGGCAACTGGTGCCTGGACAACTCACGTGCCGACGGCCGCTGGTGCGGCATCAACAACGAGCTGATCCTGCTGCGCGAACTCGGTTGCTATGCCGACTTCACCCTGCCCTCGGCGCCCAGCGACACGCAGACGCGGATGTCCAACGCCATCTATTACGCCACCGACGACCCGCATAAGTGCAAGTCGCACGACACCGGTGTGCGCATGCGCGTCGGCGGCAAGCCATCGGGCGACCTGCTGATCATCCAGGGCGTGCTCGGCCTGAACTGGAAGAACCGCCGATTCGGCATCATTCCGCGCATCGAGAATTCGGATATCCGCCGTGGCTCGCCGCCGACACCGTCGCGCGTCGACCAATGGGTACGCACCGGCATCCACGTCGAAGGCCGGCCGGAATGGATCTTCATCAAGATCCACACCCATGGCACGCAGGAAGGCGACATGGATACGCTCCTCGGCAAGCCCGTCGACGCCATGCACGACTACCTCGAAGCCACCTACAACGACGGACGCGACTACGTCCTGCATTACGTCAGCGCCCGTGAGATGTACAACATCGCCAAGGCCGCCGAAGCCGGCATGACCGGCGACCCCGGCCGCTACCGCGATTTCGAGCTCCCCAAACCCGGCGCGAATCTCGCAACGGCAAACGCTCCTGTAGGAGCCGATTCATCGGCGATCCCAGCGTCCCTCACGGCCTCCAATTAACGCACCGCCCCGCCGCCGCCCGAACAAAACGCCCCGATCACACACGCCCCAGCATCATCCAGTCTCCCGACAGGAGGCGCCCATCATGTCTTCATCCTTCGACACCAACGACGACAACGGCGACGGCGACCTCACCGACCTCCTCGGCGAAATACGCGTCCTGTTACCAGCCGCACAACTGCTCTCCGGCTTCCTCATCGCCGTCCCCTTCGCGCCGGGGTTTTCCCGATTGGTCGGCTCCGAGCAGCACATCTTCCTCGCCACCTTTATCTTCTCTCTGATCAGCCTGGTCATGCTCAGTGGGCCGGCTATCCAGCATCGTCTGATTCGGCCGCTACGCGACCGCGAGCAGTTCAAGGTGATCGCAGGGCGCCAGGTGCTGGCCGGGGCCGTTGCGCTCGCCGTCGCGCTCGTGCTCGTCACCCAACTCGTCCTGTCCGCCGTCATGGGCGACATCCTTGGCAACATCGCGGCGGCCGCGCTTGGAACGCTGATTGCCGTGGTCTGGTGGTTCCTGCCCTGGTGGTTACGCGGCAAGGGTCACGTCTGACGCAACGCGACGAGACACGCACCAAAGACCATCCCCGCGCCGCTGCCCAGCACCACGATCCCTGGCAGCATCAGTGAACCGCTCCATTGCTCGGGCGCACTGAAGGCCTCGAACATGACGATTCCCAGCACGGCGACCGACAGAAAGGTGACTACCCATAGTCCATACGCCAGCGCTTCGCCACGAGAGGCGTACTTCAGGAAACCGATCACGCTCGCCAGGAACGCCGCAGCCCCGATGACGGGAGCACAACGAACGCCTTCGTCACCGACGCACAGCAGCAACGAGCCACCAACCTGCGCCGAACCAAAGCGCAACAGCACCGGCAGCGTGGCGAACAGCAGGGCCGTCCAGGGGGCCGGATAGCGCCTCGTCATGGAGGCGGACACGGCGGCGAGTAACCAGTTCTTTCCGTTCATGGGCCGGGAGACTAGAGGTCCCTCGGCCCATGGGCTATCGGATTATTCTGAAAAACGCGGCGGTTTCTCCTCGATGCCATCGGGCCCCGCCGCGGACAGCCAGTCGTAAAGCACCGGCAGCAGGATCAGGGTCAGCAAGGTCGAGCTGATGAGGCCGCCGACCACGACGGTTGCAAGCGGTCGCTGTGTCTCGGCGCCTACCCCGGTTGAGAGCAACATGGGAAGCAGGCCGAGAATCGCCACACTCGCCGTCATCAACACCGGCCGCAGCCGCTGGGCCGTACCCGACAACACGGCGTCACGAACCGACAACCCCGCGTCCCGCCGCCCGTTGAGGAAACTGACCAGGACGATTCCGTTCAGCATCGCCACGCCAAAGACGGCGATGAAACCGATCGCCGATGGCACCGACAGGTATTGCCCGGTGACGAACAGGCCAACAACACCGCCGATGATGGCGAACGGCACGTTGGCCAGGACCAGTAGCGCAAGCCGTGCGGAATGGAATGCCGTGTACAGCAAGACGAAGATGAAGAAGATCGTGACCGGAACGATCAGGGCCAGGCGCGTCAAGGCACGCTGCTGGTTCTCGAACGCGCCGCCCCATGCCGTGTACGAGCCTGCGGGTAGCGTGACATCCGCCGCGATCTTCGCCTGCGCCTCGCGCACGAAGCCGTCGATATCGCGGCCACGCACATCCATCTGGATCACCGCATAGCGGCGCAGCGCTTCCCGCCGGATGAACGAGTAACCTTCCGCCTCGCTCACTTTCGCCACCTGTGACAGCTGCACCAGCGCACCACCTGGCGTGCGCAAGGGAATGCGCTCGATCGCCGACAGTGATGCCTTGCTCGCGTCATCCAGGCGTACGCTGATATCGAAACGCCGCACTCCGTCGAGTAATGCACCCACCGGTTCACCACCGATGCCGTTGCGTACGACCGTCAGCACGTCGTCGGCATTCAGGCCATAGCGAGCCAGTGCGTCGCGATCCACCTCGATCCGTATCTGCGGTTTGCCGATGTTTGCCTCGAGCGACAGGTCGGCTACGCCTGGCACGGTGGCCAGCACGTCCTTCAGTTGCGTACTGACACGGTCGAGCTGATCGAGGTCGTCGCCGTAGACCTTCAGCGCAAGCGTGGCACGGACGCCTGAGATAAGCTCCTCGATACGCATCTGGATCGGCTGCGTATAGCTGACGACAGCCGTGGGCAGGGCATCGGTCAACGTCGCCTGCATCTCCGCCTCGATGGTCTCGAGCGTTTGCCCGTCTCGCCACGCCGAGCGAGGCTTCAGCGGCGTATACACTTCCATGTAGTTCACGTCGGCCGTCTCGCCCTTCTCCGCGCGACCGATCATTGCCAGTGTGGTTTCCACCTCCGGAAATGTCGCCTGGATGCGTTCGGCGACGTGCCTGGACAAGGCGATGGATTCGTCCAGCGAAGCGGAGGGAATCGACGTGATCCGCCACATGATCGCGCCCTCGCGCAAGTTGGGCATGAACTCCTTGCCCAGGAACGGAAACAAGGCAATGGCGGCGACGAGCGCTGCCACGGCGATACCGACGACCACGCGACGTCTTGCGAGCGACCATGCCAGCGCCCGGCCGTAACCACGCTTGAGCACGGCGACCAGCCGCGTGTCCTTCTCTTCCTTCGGCTTCAGCAGCAGTGCTGCCAACACCGGGACGAGGGTCAACGACAGCAGGAGCGATCCGCCCATCGCAAAGGCGATGTTGAACGCCATCGGCTTGAACATCTTCCCTTCCAGCCCCTGCAGGCTGAACAGCGGTAGGAACACCACGATGATGATCAGGATGGCGAAGGTGATCGGCTGTGCCACCTCGCGCGCCGCCGCCAGCACGGCCGCCGTGTGGTCGACGGGCTCACCGTCGGCCCGACGCTCGGCCATGATGCGAAACGCGTTCTCGACCATGACCACCGCACCGTCGACCATCATGCCGATACCGATGGCCAGACCCGCCAGCGACATGAGGTTGGCCGACAGTCCCGCCCAGCCCATGCCGATGAAAGCGATAAGCATCGCCAGCGGCAAGGTCACGACGACGATCAGGGCACTGCGCAGCTCACCGAGAAACAGGAACAGCACGATGGCCACCAGGAGCGAGCCCTCCACCAGCGCACGCACGGCCGTACCCACCGCCGCGTCGACCAGATCCGTGCGTTCGTAAACAGGCTTGACCACGACACCCGGCGGCAGCGCCTTCTTCACCGTGTCCAGCCTGGCCTTGACCGCCTCGACGACACTGCGCGCGTTCTCGTCGATCCGGGCGAGCGCCTGACCCATGACGACTTCCTTGCCATCGCGGGTGACGGCGCCGGTGCGCGGCGCGCCCGCTTCCACGACGCTCGCCACGTCACGCACGTAGACCGGCGTACCATCCGAACTCTTCAGCACGATGTTGCCGATGTCCGCCGCGTTGCGAACAAGGCCGAGTCCTCGCACCAGGTATTGCTCGCGGCCTACGTCGATGACGTTGCCGCCGACTTGCGCATTGTTGGCGTCGAGTGCCTGTATCACTTCCCTGAAACCGAGCCCGTGCGCGATCAGACGCATGGGATCGATGCGCACCTGGAACTGCTTCTCCTGCCCGCCCCAGGAACTCACGTCGTCCACGCCGGGCGCGGTGCGCAGGCTCAAACGCAGCATCCAGTCCTGCAGCGCACGCAGGTCCATGTCGGAAGGTGCGGCCTTCGACGTGTCGTCGGCGCGCTCCACGGTGTACCAGAACACCTGACCGAGGCCGGAGGTGTTCGGACCCATTTCCGGCTTGCCGTAACCCGCGGGCAAGCGCTCGCCCACCTGCTGCAAGCGCTCGTTGACCAGCTGGCGTGCGAACCAGACGTCCATGTCATCATCGAAGTAAACCGACACATAGGACAACCCGAACAGGCTCACCGAACGGATATCGGCGACCTTGGGCAACCCCGCGAGTGCCGACTCCACGGGCGTGGTGAGCAGCAACTCCACGTCTTCGGCGGCCAGGCCGGGCGCTTCCGTGTACACGTTCACCTGTACCGGGGTGACATCGGGAAAGGCGTCGATGGGCAAGTGACGCAAGGCCTGTACGCCGAGGAAGGCGATACTGGCAAAAGCCAGGATCACCAGCCATTTGTACTTGAGCGAGAGTTCGACCAGACGTTCGAGCATCAGTCCTCTCCCAGTTCCGAGCGCAGGATCCGCGCCTTCAATGCGAAGGCTCCCTTGCGCACGTAGGTGGCACCCTCGGTCACGCCCTGCCGGATCTCGGTCCAACCGCCTCGCGTCTCGCCCACTTCCACCGGCACGGCGTCGAAACGACCGTCGCCCTTGCCCTGGACGAACAGCGTGGTCTGGTTGCGCAACAGCAACACGGCCTCGGCCGGCACGGCCAGTCGCGGGGTGGTCTCACCCACGGCGATCCGCGTCTCGACCAGCTCACCGGGATGCAGGAGGTCGTCGCGGTTGGCGACCTGCACGCGCAGATCGGTACGCCGCGTCGTCTCGTCGGTCTGGTGGGAGCGTCCGACCATCGTGCCGGGCAACTCGCGGCCATGGGCAAGCACAGTAACGGCCGCACCGTCGTGGACGCGCTCGGCATCGGCGGGTGACAACCGCGCCTCTACCCAAACACTGTCTTCGGTCACCACGGTGAACAGCACGCGACCCGCCTCCACGCGCTCGCCGACCATGAAAGCATCCGTCACGATCCGGCCCGCACTCGGCGCAATGAGCTCGAAGTCACCGTTCGCCGCCGCCGAGCCCCGCCGCAACACGCTGCCAATCTGGCCATCGGTCAGGCCATAGGCACGCAGCTTCGCACGAGCCTGGTCGCGCTGGACGAGCGCCTCGCCGTAGCGTCGCGCCGATACGGCCTGAGGCCCGAGCGCTGACACGCGTTGCCAATCCTGGCTGGCGACGATGAGCTGACCCTGTGTCTCCGCTACCTCCACGCTGGACAGCACGACAAGCGGCTGGCCCTTCGTCACGACATCGCCAAGGCGAGCCTTGCGGGTGACGACCTGCGATGCGACGCGCGGCGACACCAGCACCGTGGCGTACGCATCCATCTTCACTTCACCCGGCGCTTTCAGTTCCTCGCCAATCCGCCGTTTGCCGAGCGTATCGACAACGATCCCAGCCGCCTTCATCGCCCCCGCATCCAACACCAGAGGCTCCGCCCTGGTAGGAGCCGCTTCAGCGGCGATGCTCTCCGCCACGATGAGCAGCAACACAGCAGTGAGAACGTGCAAAGTCTTCATCGAGACCCCTCCACCAACGAACCATCGATCCAGTCTTCCAGACGACCCGCCGCGGCGAGATAGTCGAACCACGCCTGCCAGAGCTGCATCCGCAACGCGAGGCCGGACTGCGCCGTATCGAGGCTCTGGTTGAGTTGCACGAGGTAATCGGGCGTACTCAATTCGCTCGCCTGCCATAGCCGGTCGAGTCCATCGGCTCGTGCATCGAAGCCAGCCACGCCATCGACGCGACTGTCGCGCAACCCCTCGCTCGCAAGGCGCAGCGATTCGTATGTCACCCTCGCCTGCCCCAGCGCGGCATCCGCCTCCATCCGGGCCGTGCGTTGCGCCGCCGTGGCAGCGTCAGCATCGGCCATCGCCGCTGCGACATCGGCCCGCCCGTTATTCGCGAAGGGCAACGGCATGCTGACCGCAATCCCGACAACCTGATCGGTCCGCGTTCCGCTCCGTACCCGCCCGCCAGTGAGGCTCAACGTCGGATCGGGGCGGCGCGCGCGATCGGCGACGGCGATCGCTGCCTGCGCGCGCGCCTGCCCCGCCGCGGCCAGACGCATCTCGGGCCGTTCGTCGACCGGGCGGGGAACGACGGTCCCCGCCGGTGGCGGTATCCCGTCCATTGGCGTGGGCAACGAGGTCGCATGCCCCAGCGCCGCAAGCAGGCCCAGGGAACCGGCCTCCTGCCCCGCCAGGGCTGCGTGCCGTATGTGCGCGTCCGCCAGGGCGAGCGCGGCAAGATCCCGTTCGGACGTGGCGATATCGCCCACGGCGAGGCGCCGCGTGGCGAGTTCGTCGAAACGCCGCATGAGATCGACGCGGCGCCGGCCCAGGGCACTTTGCCGCGCCGTCCCGGTCGACGCCGCCCAGGCCTTCAACCAGCGCAAGGCGACATCGCGCCACTGGAGTTCACGCTGGGCCTCCGCCGTGCGCACGGCCGCATCGCTTTCGACGATGCGGGCACGTCGCTTGCCCGAGAGGTCCAGTGGCAAGCTGACGCCGATCGTTCGTCGATCGACATCAGCGTTCTCGCCCTCGACGGCGAGCGACGGGTTGTAAAGCGGAAGCGCCGCGGCACGGGCCCGAGCCCTGGCGGCTTCCACCGTCGCATCGGCCGCTTCAACTTGCGGGCTGCTGTGGCGCAGCCGCAGCAACGCATCGCGCACGCCGGGCGGTGCGTTCGTTAGGGAAACCTCGGCGGCGGCGGGCAACGAAACCGCGGCGGTGAACAAACAAAGACACACGACGCCCCAGGGCGCGTGATGCAGGTGTGGCATGAGAATCTCCTGAAAACGATCACGAATCGACGCGACCGCTCAGGCGAGCGGGCGTCGGGACATCGGGAGGTTTTCAGGCGATCGGGGGGCGCTGTGGCGGAACGGCCGGCGAATCTGGCGCATCGCGCCGTACGTCCGAGGGAAGGATGTCGGCCGGCGCGATCACGTGGAAGGTCAACGTGTCGGGCAAGGTGCAGGGCTGTACGGCAAAGTAGTGGGCATGCAGGCAAACATGAGTATCCGCCTCGTCGCCATCGCCATCGCGATGCGGTTCATCGGCATCCCAGGCGACCGACTGCACCGAGAGGGTCTCGTGTTGCGCATCCACCGCGTGCATCACCCAGCGCGGTATGCCTCCCGCTACAACGAGCAGCACGACGAACATCGCTAGCGTGCGGATACACGTGGGATAGCGATAGAGCAAGCGGCGGATGGCGGAAAGAGGACCCATGCGATGGAGAGCATGGCACTTCATTCTGTCTTTGCAAAGGTTTCGGGCATTTGAAACCTACGTCAATGCAGCAGCTTGCGTCGCGCGCTGCCTTTTCGTCCTGTCGATTCCCCGTACCGCCACTTGTCATGGGCCCCGCCGCCGGTGAGTATCGGTCTGCCTACCGCGCAAAGGAGAATGCCATGGCAGACCGCACGCCCGAGGGGATTAAAGAATCCTTCAAGACCTTCCGTCCCGGCCCCATTTCGGAGGCTCCAGTGCGGGGCATCTGGTTATCCGTCCGCACGGACACACCGGGTCGGCACAGGTTCACCAACGAGCAGACCTCGCCCGGACCTAGTCCCACGTACAGCGATGGCATGTTCGTTCGGCTTCAAGGCCCGGGGACCGTCACCTTCAAGCTGAACGACCCCGCGGAGACCGTCTACTTCAGCATCTGGTCTCCGAGTGGAAACGGCGGGACGGTGCGCGCCCGATACATCGCCCCAGAAGGCGGTGCGCACGCAGAAATCGACCATCCGCTCCTGCAGACGGGGGGCATCGCCATGTACACGGGACCTGGGATGATCGCTGCCGTGGATATCTCGATAACTGCCTCGTCGCCGGACATCGTCTGTGTCGATAACTTCAGCAGCTTCGATGAAGGGGAATGGGAAAGCCTGAGGGCGCTCAACAAGGCGGAGCTAACGATGGACGACATCCTGAATCTGCGTCGGCAGCGATAAGACACCAGGTATCACCTGCGTCGCGACGACCGTCGGAGAGTCGATCTAGGGAGTCCGGCCAGCCAGTTTTTTCCGTGCCCGATCCTGGCGCACACGATGCAGGCCCTGATAGAGCCACCGAACGGGACCGTAAGCACGGAATCCCGCGGTGGCTCGCGTCGAACGAACCACGTAGAGCGAACCGCAGGCTTCGCTGTGGCTCGCCAATACCCGCTTGTACTGGTTATCGCCGTAGCCGAAGCTGATCCGCACACCGGGGAAGCGGTCGATGAGCGCGCGAATCGCCTGGAAGGTCGCGACCGAGCCGATACCTACCTTGGCGACGTCCTCGTCGTAACCGAGGTCATCGACCAGATAGGTCCCGCCGAGAAGATAACCGTGCACGTAGGCCAGCGGCCTGCCCTCCTTCACCACGACATGGCCGATCAGCTGCCCGGCCGCCGCCAGGCGAGTGAACAGCGCAACGCGTTCCGGCGCTTCCCAGTCCGTCGGCAGGTCCGCATGGTGCCAGGTGCGTGCGTAGACCTCGTTCATCAGGCGACAGTAGGTCGGCATGTCTTCCGGGCGATCGAACGTCTGCAGGGCCGCGTCGCCGCCGAGCTTGCGATATGCGCGACCGACACGCTGCGTGAGATCACCGCGTTTCTTCGCATCGAACCCCGCCAGCCACGCCTCCGACGATGCCTGCGGCTCGATCGACCACTGCACCTGATCGAGCAGGTGCGCAGCAACGATGCGGAATCCGCCACCGCGCGAGAGCGCTTCGGCGAAGCGATTCGGGAGTTCAGCTTCCTGGATGCGAACGACACTGACATCGTTGTCGCCCATCAACTGGCGTGTCACCACCAGGGCGACGGTGTCACGATCGGCTTCCGCGGCCACGACACCCGAGCCAAGCAGACGCAGCGCCGCACCTTGATACAGACGCAGACGGCGGCCAGCAAGGTCGAGCCGCGCCGTATGCACGATCGACAGCAAGGGCGCGTAGCCGGTGACATGTCCGGCGCTGTCGCGCACCACGATCACGTGCGGCACCGTGCCGTCATGCCGGCTCTCGACTTCGTACGCGATCCAGTCGGGATGCTGCACGATGCCGCTGGCCGCGCCGGCTAATTCCGCGACAGCCGCCAGCTCATCGCGCATGGCGCGCAGTTCGTCGACCGTATGCAGGATCACGCTCAGGTAGGTCATGGGCTGGCCTTCGCCGCGGGCGGCTGGACAACGTTGAGGGCGCGAATAAACAGACGGCCCGGTGGACCGAGCCGGCGGCTGATGCCGGCCATCAGCAGCAAATCGTCGCTCGTCCAGTAACGGACGATGACACTCATCGGTGCATAGATCGCCGTGAACACGAACGCGCCGACGAGGAAGCCCAGCCGGGACGGCGTCGCCACGGTGACGGCCCACGCCGCGGCCGTCGCCACGAGACCGACCGCGAAGAGGCGGGTCATGGCTGCCACCGGGAGCGCTCCGCTGGTCGCCTTGCGCAAGTAGTGGATGGCCAGGGCCATTTCGACGATGCGCGTGGCGGCATACGTCACCACCGCTCCCGCGAGGCCGAAGGTGGGAATCAGCGCGATGCCGAACACCGCGTTGGCGACCACCGAGACACTGGCGATGCGAATGCGATCGTCCTGGCGGTCCACGACCGTCTGGAACGCCGCGATGCCATTGCCGATCAACAACAGGCCGCCGAGGACCAGGGTGGCCTCGATCGCGGGAATCGCGTCGATATAGCGGTTGCCGTACATGAGCCTGACGATCTCGGGCGTTGTCACCAGGCCCAGGCCGGCGATGGCGATGCCCACCGCCCAATAGAATCGCGTCGCTTCGGAAAGGAAGCGCGCCGCGCGAGCCGTGCCGCTCTCGCCGAAGGTCTTGGCCATGTACGGCAGCAGTGTCGAGGTGAGGCCGACAGAGAACAGCTGGACGGCACCACGGGTCAAGGTGCCGGCGATCGCGAAGTAACCGACCGCTACCGATCCCGAGAAGGTGTTCAGCAGGAAGACCTCGATCGTGCCGACGCGGAACGATCCCATCAGCACCAGCACCGCCGTGAGCTTGAGGTGTCGGTTGACGCGCGCATTCGTCGCCGGCGGAATCGGGCCGGACGCGAACGGCCGGCAGTAGCGCCGGAACGACAGGCGGTTGATCAGGTTGAGCAAAAGGCAGGCAACGGCGAACAGGGCGACGAAGGTAATCAGGTCCGCGTGCAACACCATGGCGGCGAGGACGAACAGCATGCCGACGATCCCGGCCGCCACCGTGGCGATCGCTTCCGGCTCGAAGCGTTCCTGGCCCTTGCCGATGGCGACGAGGACGGCGTAGTTCGACTTGGCCACGACAGCGATCACAACCAGACCGACGATCGGCAGCAACGACGTGCCCCACTCCGCGGGACTGACGATCAGGGCGATCAACGCGAACAGACTGATCACGAGCAGCGAGCTGAGGGTCTGGATGCGCGAAAAACGCGCGGCCAGGCTCGATGCGAGAGCGGGATCGCCCATGCCGTCGGCCTCGGCGATGAACTTGGTCGACGAGGTGGTCAGCGCATGGTTGGAACACACGATCAGCCAGCCGCACAGCCAGACGGTGAACGCGTAGCGACCGAAGTCCGCCGGGCCGAGCGAACGGGCGATCCACACGCTCATCAGAAGGCCGAGCGCATACTCGATATACGTCGATACCGTGACGATGCCAATGCTGCGCAGGACGGCGACGCGGCGGTTCATGGTGCGCTACCTGTACCGTTTGTAGCCTGAGCCAGGCCAGCACCCGCCGGCTGCTTCATCATCCACTGCGCCACGCCAGCGCCACGGTTGTTCCAGTTGAAGCGACGCAGGGTATCCGAGATGGATGCGCAGGAATCGCTGTACGACGAGGCGATCGCGGCGAAACGCTTCTTCAGCGCCGCCGCTTTCGCCGGATCCTTCTCGAAGTAGTACGCCGCGGCCACGGGAAGCCCGAGTTCGACGGTGTGCCCGTCGCTATACCAGCCTTCCGACTCCTGGATCTTCGTCAAGGCCTCGGTCTTCGCTTTCGACGACGACCAGTACCAGGCGATCTGGCCACCCACGCCGGAGCAGCCGTTACGCCAGTCATGCGGGTTCACGAGTAGAGACGGATCGATCCAGCCATAGCGCTCGAGATACGCGCCGAAGGCCGTCAGCATTGGCGGAATGCGCGCATCCCCCGTCACCAGCCACGCGTGCCACAAGCCATCGACGATGTTCTCGCTCATCCAAGGCGAGGCACCGCGCACGTCGTCCTTGCCGCCACGATCGTTCTCGTGGATGTTCCAGCTGTTCCGCCAGGACCCGTCGTCGCCGAGGCCATCGGGGTTGGCGCGCTGGTGTTCGCTCAGCCAGCCCACACGCGCGTCGATCCGTTCGCGGTAGCGCGCGTCACCGGTCAGTTCGAAGGCGGCCACCGTTTCGATCAGGCCGAGGCCGGCGAGCCGCTCGGTGAAATAGTCATCGGCGTGTTTGTAGGGGCCGGGCGCGCCGTTCCAGCCGCCACTGGCCCACAGGTCGGCCATCTTTCCGACCGTGGCCGCATCGTGCATCGAATCGTCGCCGGTCAACGCGACCGCAAGCAGGATCGGTTCGATGTAGACGTACTTGACGTCGCAGGGCTTCTCGTCCGGCAGCCAGCCGCCACCGCAGCTCGGGCTCTCCGGTGCGCCGTCGCGCTTGATGCCTGCCATGTACCAACGGTAGCTCGCTTCGGCCGCCTCGAGGTAATCGGCACGCCCCGTCCGAACATAGGCCTTGAACAAGGTCGACGGCCGGTCGAACAACCAGGCCGTGGTGTCCTTGACCGGCAACGCTGCCGCCCATTTGAACTGGGCGTCGACGTACCGGGCATAAGGCTCGTCGCGCGGGGCAACCGATTGGGGGCCGGCGATCAGGGACGCCGTAAGCCACTCGGGGGTCAGCGTGCCGATGGCAGCGAGGCGATCCTTGATCAGCCCCCGCGTGTACGGCCACGCCGGACGTTCCGCCGTGCGCGCCTCGCCCAGCGCAAAGTAGTACGTCCCCGGTGCCGCCATGAACTCCGCGCGCACGGCACGCAGGCTGCCGTCCCGGTAGTGCCAGGTGAGCATGCGCGTCACCGACGCGGGCACCTCCTTCCCATGGCTGTCGAGAATACGCAGGTGGCCCGTATCACGAAGAACGCCTGGGGGTAACGGAATGCCTACCGACAAGGGGAGGTCGTCACCCTGCCCGGCGACGCGCTTCACCTCGATACGCTGGGCGGCGACCACGCTGATGTCGGCCGACCGCGCGCCTCCCGACGCCAGCGACGCGGCCAGGGCAAGCAGGCAGCCGAGCACGAACAGCACATGGCGAGCATGTCCGGACACAGCCACCGTCATGACAGCCGGCGTGCCATCGCCGACGCGCGATGCGCGCCTGCGCTGACGCAGCGACAGGTGCGAAGACATGCTCATGCCACGGACGCGGTGGGCAGGTTCGCGCCGGCCAGGTGGTACTCCCAGGTCAGCGCGGTGCGCACAATGAAGTCGAGGTCGTCGTAGCGCGGCGTCCAGCCGAGTTCCTGCCGCAGACGGTCGCTGCAGGCGATCAGCTTGGGGATGTCACCGGGGCGTCGCGGCAGCTCGATCACGTTGAGAGCATGTCCGCCCACGCGGGCAACGGCGTCGACGACTTCGCGAACGCTGTAGCCGTGGCCGTACCCGCAGTTGAGCGTCAACGACGTCCCACCGTCGCGCAGGTGATCCAGCGCGCGCAGGTGTGCGGCGGCGAGATCTTCCACGTGGATGTAGTCACGTACACCGGTGCCGTCGGGCGTGTCGTAATCGGTACCGTAGATCGACACCGAACGGCGCTTGCCGACTGCGTGCTCGCAGGCCACCTTGATCAGCAGGGTCGCTTCCGGAGTCGAATGGCCAATGCGACCCAAGGGGTCGCAGCCGGCGACATTGAAATACCGCAGGATCACATGGCGTACGGCGCCGGTCGCCGACCAGTCGCGCAACATCGTCTCCGACATCAGCTTCGACGTGCCATACGGATTGATCGGCTGGGTCTGCGTGTTCTCGTCGGCGACGCCTGCCTCGGTCGTGCCGTAGACGGCTGCCGTCGAGGAGAAGATGAACTTGTCCACGCCGGCCTGCGCGCAGCACGCCAGCAGGTTGCGCGTGTTGCAGGTGTTGTTGCCGTAGTACTTGAGCGGATCGCTCATCGACTCGGGAACCACCGTATGCGCGGCGAAATGCAGGACGGCGTCGACCTGGTACGCCTCGAGCGTGCGCGAGACGAGATCGCAGTCGCCCACGTTGCCTTCGACGAGCGCCGCACCGCGCACCGCGTCGCGAAATCCGGTGGAAAGATTATCGATCACCACCACGCGATCGCCGCGGGCGACGAGCTGTTGCACCGTGTGGCTGCCGATATAGCCGGCGCCGCCGGTGACCAGGACCGTATTCATGGGTGCCTCCCGGCAGCTGCCGGCGGGAAGTTCTGTGAGAGCCAGCCACCGATGCCGTCGAGCAGGCGCGCCCGGTCGCCGGTGAGGATGTAGGTATGGTCGGTCTCGGCGGCGTAGCGCGTGGTCACGGCCGGATGATTCATCACTTTGCCGAAGCACTCGCGGAACTGCCGCGCGTGATTGAAGTAATTGCTGATGCCGCCGGAATAGACCAGGTACAGCTTCATGCCGCGATTCACCATGCCGGTGAAGTCGGCGATGACTTCTTCGCGCGGCGCTGGAGCCACGGCAAAGATCGGTTGGGCTTCTACCTTCGCTGTCGCGGGCTGGCCGTCGGCGCGCTGCATCAGCCGGCGCACCCAGCGCGCCGGATCGACCAGTCTCGGCAGGTAATGCCGAAGCTTGTAGCCCAGCGTTCGATACGCGTAACCATCGAGGAACACGGCTCCCGCGACGCGCGGATCGGTCGCAGCGACGACATGCGCGTTCTGCGCGCCGGAACACAACCCTACCAAGATGAAGCGTTCGCAACCCGCGCGTTCAGCCAGCAGCTTCATGGCATCGTCGACATCGCCACAGACGGCCTGTGTCCGTGTCTGCTGCCCGCCACTGGCCGCACTGTCGCCAAGCGTCGACAGATCGAAGCGGAGGGTTGGATAGCCTGCCGCGTTGAGTTGCCGGGTCAGCTCCACATGCAGCCGGAAGGGTCCGATACGGTGGACCAGTCCGGCGTTGAGCACGATCACGCCCGTCTCCCCGGACGGACCCTGCGGGATGCCGGCAATACCGACCAGATGGCGAGCGCGGCCAAAGCGATGGGCTTCCTCGCGCATCATGCGACCTCCTTCAGGCGGCCCGTGACGGCCTGGATGAGCGGGTGCGAAAGAATCGCGCTCTCCAGCCGGTCCAGGTCCTCCCATGCGGTGGGCGGTGCGATGGTCGCGACCTTGCCGCGATGGGAGACGATTCGCTCCCAGGGCGAAGCGGTCGACGCCGGCGTGGAATCGAGCACCAGCGTAGGCACGTCGGCCGGTCCCACGCGCAGCGCGGCAAGCTGGCGGCGAAGCGTGCCGCCGATATCGAAGCCGAGCCATTGCTCGGCCACGTCGCTATGGTTGCGCGGACGGAGGAAGCGGCTGGTGTCCTCGCGCAAGGCCGCCTGCATGGCATCAAGCCTGGCCACGTACTGGTCGCCATCGAGCACGGGATCCCAGGCGATGACTTCACTGAAGCGTGCCTGCCTCGCTGCGGACAGCGCCACGCTGCCACCCAGCCGCGCGCCGAAGGCCACGATGCGGTCGACACCCGCACGCCGACGAAGCTCCGCCGCTGCCGCCGTCGCATCACTGATGCAACGTTCCCAGTCCACCTCCGCGCTATCACCGGCGGAGTCGCCCGTGCCGTGATAATCGAAGCGAAGGACGGCCATGCCCTCCTCCGCCAGTGCCTGGGCGAGTTGACGGTAGAGCCGATGGCAGCGGATGAGGTCCTGCCCCAGCGGCGGGCACATCAGGATGGCCCGCCGCGCGGGCACCGCCGGTGCGTGATACATGCCGAACAGGCCGGCGTCCGGGCCAAAGAAAAACGGTATGTCAGCATCCAGGCGCATCGTCATCTCCGATAAACCACGCCGATGAAGAACTCGGTTTCGCGATAGCTCTGGCCCACCGCATCGCTGGTCCGGCGCTCGCGCGCCACCGACGCATGCCAGGTCCAGTGCCGGTTCACCTGTTGACCCAGGTCCAGGCCCAGTCGAACCGTCTTGTCGGTACGGTCGAAGCTGTCGTACTTCGTGCGGTCGTACGTGCCGAAGCCGGTGAGCGTGACGGTCGGCTTCACGCGGTAGCTCACCCCGGCGCTGACGCCCTTGCCGGTCTGGTTGAAGGTGTTGTCATCGAGGTAGCGAAGCTGGCTGTATGACGGCGATACCGTCACGCCGAGGCGGGGCTGTTGCCACACCCAGGTCGCCTCGAAGCGCTTCTCCTTGTACACGTCCGACCCGATGACGGCGCTCCCGACACCGATACCCGTCGACGAACCGCGACCGAGTCCGCCCGTGTTGGCGAAAGGATCGATCGCTTCGGTGCGATTGGCCGAGGCGGCTCCGGTAGCGAACAGACCCGGGGTGGTGATGATGTCCTGTGCGGCGTCCGCGTACTGGTAGATACCCGCGACACTCAGCGAGTTCTCAGTCGAGGGCTGCCAGCCGATCTGTATGCGCGCCAGCGGCGCAGTCGCATTGCGGCCCTGGTCGAAGCTCAGACGCGTGCCACCGAGCAGGATGTCCGCATCGAAGTGCGCCAGGTTGCTCGTGTAGCGCAGGTAAGCCTCTTTGCGGTCGTAGTTCTCGCTGGACGGCTGCTTGTCGAAGTCCACTCGCTGGAACTCGACATTGCCCGACAGTGTGTCGGTCGGGTTCAGATCGCGATACAGCCGAAGCGCGGCAAGGCCACGCGTCGAATCGAACTCGTCCACCTTGGAGGCGTAGCTGTCGATGTAGCGCAGCTCAACCTGGGCGCGCGTGGCATCGCCGAAGCGCATGCGCAACGTCGGCCCGAACAGAACGACATTGGTCTGCTGCTCGTTATTCGGGGAGTTCGCCGACAGCTGATCCACCGGCTGCACACCCGCATAGTCCTCGAGGGAAAAGTCGAGGCGCTCGGGAATCGCGGTCCAGTTCGCCTGGGCCGCGAGCTGGGTCTGGGTCTGCGAATCGAAATCGTTTTCCAGGTACTTGCGGTACTCCAGGGTACCGGCCACGTTGGCCTGGAAGGTCGAGCCGAATTGGGTGTACTGGAACGTCGTGCCGGGCGTGAAAACACTTTCACTCATCGGCTGATCAGATGACAACGCGATGTTGTTGCTGTGTTCCAGCCCTGCATAGAGCGTGTAGTCGAACGTACCCGCGAGCGCCATGGTGGGTGCCGACGCGAGCCCGATCACGATCGCACGGGCGAGCCTTGTCGATGCCGGCATGTTCCCTCCCTTAGCCCCTGTGTGCACGGAACGCCTGCCGGTCGTCCGAGCGGGAACGTCGTCCTTACGGCGACTGATTGAAAACCACGCCCGCGAGCTTGGCGGGATCGAAGTTGGCCACTGCCTGGTTGATCGCAGCGGGCGTGTCACGCCCGTAACCGGCGACGATGACGACGAAGTCGGCGAGGTCCGCGAGGATGCGTGCATCCGGCGAGCCCTTGACCGGTGGGCCATCGAGGAAGAGGTAGCGGTCGGGATAACGGCAGCGCAGCGAGTCGAGCACCGCGCGCATCCGGAACGAGGAGAAATACTCGCCGCTGTTCTCGCGCGACTTGCCTGCGGGAATCAGGCGCAGGCGCGGCACGCCCGTGTGGTACATGATCGAGGCGATGCCGCGCGAGGGGTGTTCGAGGAAATCGATGAGCCCGCCAGTCCGCGGCTCGATCCCCAGCGCCTTGTGCTGGTTCGGATAGCGCAGGTTGCAGTCCATCAACAGGCTGGTCTTGGCCTCGTCGAAGGCGAAGGCCGCCGCCAGGTTGCGGGTGACGAAGCTGCCTCCCGAGCGCGGACTCACGGCCACCACAAGCGTGATGAAGTTGCTCTCGCCGGCCATCTCGAGCAGGCGTGTGCGGATGCCACGAAAGGCATCCGACTGCTGCCGTACGGACTCCTCGCGATGGATCAGACGCTTGCGCTCGCAGTCGATCGGCGCCAGTGCGCCAGCCTCCTCACGCATCCGCGCGATCGAGTGGTTGGGCGTTGCATGCGCGTCACCGTGGTGGGCATCGCCATGATGGTCGGAGAGCATGTCGCTGAATTCGGTATTGTTCGCGGCCATTTTGTTCATGTCAGCCCTTCATCCTCATCCAGAACAGCAGCAGGTACACCGCGGCGACACCGGCGACGATCAGGCCGAGCGCCATGTTTTGCAGGTGGTCGCGCCGACGGTCACGTGGCGTCGGGTAGAACGGAATCGACGCGAGTACCGGGAAACCCGTCGCCCGTTCAAGTTGACCGACCGAGCGGACGCGCGGATCGAAGCGAGCCACCGCGAAGAGCAGACCGAAGGGGATAGCCAGGGAAAGCGCCAGCCCGGCCAGGCCGAAGTGCATGAAGCGGAGGCCCGAGGGCACCAGCGGCATGACCGCCGGGTTCTGCACGAGGAACGTCAGGCCGCGCTGCTCGGCGTCCAGGTTCATCGACACGCGTGCGTTCTCACGACGCTTCAGGAGGTCCTGGTAGACATCGCGATTCACGTTGTAGTCGCGGGTGAGTTCGGCAATGACGTTTTCCGAGCTGGCGATACGCTTGCTGCGCTCCAGCTCGGACTGCAGCATGGATTCGCTGGCGCCCACCCGGGCTGCGCTGGCGGCGGCATCGCCGCGGACGGCGGACAGCTGCAGACGCATCTGCTGGTACACCGGGTTCATCGTCGTCGAATGATCGATCGGCATCGGACCGCCTGCTGCGCGCTGCGCATCGGCCGTCTGTGCCTGCTTGCGGACGTCTTCGATCTGGTGGCGCAGGCGGATCACGTCGGGGTAGTCGTCGGTGTAGTTGAGCAGCAGCTTGTCCAACTGGCCCTGCAGATCGCCCAGCTGCGTCGTATAGATGCCACCCACCGTCTGCACCGCGTTGACCTCGGACTCGCCGTTGATCTGCGAGGCGAGCGCCGCGGCCTGCGACTGCTTCTGCATGTAATCCATGCGGTTGTTTTCGATCTGCGTACGCAGCTGGCTGATTCGCGAGCTGGTTTCCACATCGTTGCCCGGACGCGCATCGGCGTTGGCATCGCGGTAGGCCTTCAGCTTGCCTTCGGCATCGGTCAGCTTGCCGCGATACGCCTCGACCTGGCTGTTGATGAACTCGTAGGCCTCGCGACTTTCGCGCTGCTTGGATGCCAGGCTTTCACTGATGAACAGCTGGCCGAAGGCGCGCGTGACTTCGAAAGCTCGCTTCGGGTCCGAGTCGAAATAGGTGATCGTGATCAGGTTTTCGCGGTTGTTGATGATCTTGGTGCGGCCCTTGATCCCTTCGATGATCTTGTCGCGCTCCAGCGCCGTTGGGCTGTTGGCCAACCAGCCACCGCCACGCAGCACTTCGTCGAGCACGCGACGGCTGAAGATCACGTCGCGGGCGATGCCGGCACGGTTCTTGTTACCCGTGGCCGAGGCGGCGCCTTCCATCAGCGGCGTGATGATGCTGCTTTCCTCGGCGAGGATCGTGGTCGATGCCTCGTATTTCTTCGGCCAGACCATGCCGACGCCGAGTGCCAGCAAGGCGATCACCGCGAAGATCACGCCCATCGTCACACGACGCCTGCGTGCTTCGCCGATCAGTGCGGGCAGGATGCCCGTAAAAGGAACAAGTTCCCCGCTCATCACATACCCCTGTCAGAAAGCGCGCTGCGGTACCGTAATCACGTCGCCGGGCTGTACCGGGTAGTTGTTCTTCAGGTCGCCCTGCTGCAGGATTTTCTGCAGTTGCACGGCATAGGCCTGGGTCGAGCCACCCTCGTTGCGCCGATAGAGCTCGGTGCGGTCGGGTGCGGCGAATTCCGTCGTGCCACCGGCGGCAAGCACGGCATCGAGCACGGTCATGCCCTGCCGATACGGGATCGAGATCGGACTGCGTACGGCGCCGGTCACCCGGACGCGGGAAAGGTATTCGTGGCTGCGCAGTGCCGTGAGGATCACGGCGACCTGCGGGTCGCGGATGTACTGGGCGAGCTTCTGCTGGATTTCCGCACCGACCTGATCGGTCGTGCGTCCGCCGGCGGCGATGTCGCCCACCAGGGGTACGGTGACCTTGCCATCGGGTCGCACCGGCACACTGACACTGAGGTCGGGGTTATGCCAGACGGTCACCTGCAACTGGTCGTCGACACCGATCAGATAGGCATCGACCACCGGGYTGGCGGCGTCCATCTTCGGCGGTGCCGAGGTAATTCCACCTGTCGCGCATGCCGTCAACATGACGGTGGCGACGAGTGTCGCGACGCGGTTCCAACGCTTGATCATGACACTTGCCCCTGTGACTTCGCTCGGTCGGTATCGTCGGGTCGATAGGGGTCCACGTCCATTCCAACAGCCCGCCTATGCCATTCGACCGACGCGCCTAAGCTTGCGAAGTGCGCCATGCTTTGCTCCCGCGCGAAACGAGGACGACAGGCTTTGGCGATAGCGACGGACATCGTCGGACGGCTGACCCATCCAGCGGTCCAGGCACTGCTGCTGGCGATCCTCGCGACGGTCCTGGTGCTATGGAGGAGGCCGCGAGCGGCGGCGTTGTCCGCGACCCTCGCCCTGGCCTGGATCTGGATCGCCTCCACACCTGCGCTCGCCCTGTCCCTGCGCGACGGTCTCGCAACGGCAAACACTCCCTCCCCGCCACACGCCGACGCGATCGTCGTCCTGGGCGGCGGCAAGTTACCGGTGACCGACTGGTCGCGTACCACCACGCGCGCCGGAAGGGGGCTGACCCTCTGGCGCGACGGATTCGCGCCGGTGTTACTCGTGTCCGGAAGCGATCAGGCCGACGACCTGGCGCGGGGTTTCGCCCTGTCGGGGGTTCCCGGCGGCGATCTGCGCATCGAAAGCAGCAGCGTCAACACCCATGAGAACGCGCGTAACTCGGCGGTGATCCTCAAGGCAAGTGGCCTGTCCGACATACTGCTGGTGACTTCGGCGATTCACATGCGTCGCGCCGCCGCCAGTTTCCGGCACGAAGGCATCGCCGTCACGCCCGTACCGGCGGACGATGGCCACGCCAGGCTCGCCGAGGCCCCGGCGTGGCTGCCCAGGCGCGACGCCTTGACGCTTACGGCACGCTGCCTGCGCGAATACCTCGCTCTGCGGGTCTACCGCTGGCGCGGCTGGATTTAAATAGGTAAACGTAGGAGCCGATTCATCGGCGAATGGCAAACAAACCGCTGCGCAGCAGCGCTCCACCCAGGTTGCTTGCCTCAGCCCCCACACGAAGAAAGAGCTCGCCGATGAATCGGCTCCTACAGAGCGCGGTGCCCGCAGTCAAAGCGCAGCCACGATCCCCAATTGCTTCAGCACCACCTGCTCCCAGACCCCGTCCAGGTCCCCATCGGCCAGCATGTCGTACGCATTGCGCCCCGAAAATGCCCGTTGCGGCATGACCAGCCAGCGGGCGGCACGGTGACGGTCGCCCACGCACGACACGACCAGTTGGGCCAGCGGGGGGTGGTGGCTCTCCAGCGCGTCCAGCGCCTGCTCGATCACCGCCTCGCGGGCGTCGTGCAGGCGTGTCAGCTCCGAGGCCAGCTCGGCATAGGTAGGTGCTTTCATCGACATGGCGCGGCTCCCCGAAGGCTATGGGGGAACGCTAGCGTTGCCGGCCAGCGACACGCTTGTACGCCTATGAGGCGACTTCTAGGGATCGCCGGTTTCGATCTGGAGTGAGGTCTTGCCGTCACGGCGGACCAGGCCGGGGCCGAACTGGACGACTTTGGCGTCCTTCAGCACGACGGTGTAGTCCTTATGGGAGAACGAGAAGCGTCCTGGGCGTCGGTCGATCCAGCTCATGACCTCGAAACCGATCATGTTCCGGTCCGAATCCGGCGGACCGAGGTGATCGATGACCTCATCCCGCGGTGTGCCGACTTCCAGTCGGGCAATCTTCGAGGACATCCCCGCACAACCGGCCAGGCCGGCCGTCAGCAGGGCCACGGCGATCGCTCGTTTCATCCTCACTCCCGTCCAGGTGCGGCACCGCCGGATGGTAGCGCACTGGCGCAAAACCGTGCGACTCCCCAACCGGGAATGCCGTTTATCGACTGCCGCTCAGCGGTGCACCGTCGATGCGGCTGCGGGCGCGACCAACAGCGATGCCGCCTGGCCAACCGGACGCCCGTGCGGATCCAGCGTGTGGCCCTGGGCATCGACATCATGCGTGTTGGCGTTCTGGACGCGCTGCGTAACCCCGGCATGACCCGGCTGGACGGGCGCCAGGCCGCGCTCGGTCGCTCCGGCGTCCGACGCGGGCTGCACCGGCATGGCCGCGGGATGGGCCTGTCCCGGCATCGGTGCGGCGGCGGGGTTCGCCCCCGGTGTCGCAGTCGGCGCAGATGTCGGAGCCGTCTGGCCGATGGCTGCCGACGAGAGGAACAACAGGGCCGAAAGACAGGAAGGTCGTAGATGCATCGAAGGCTCCGGGTGCATCGCGGGAGCGACGCTCATGACAGCCACGCTAGTCCAGCGGATGTGAAGCCCTCGCGTCCCTGCTAGGCTGATCCGATCCCATTCCGGAGACATCCGATGCTGCTTGCCCTCGCTTTTGCCCTTGCCGCCGACAGCGGTTTCGACGCACGCGTCCAGGCCGCCAAGGCGCTGGAAAAGAACGCCGAGGGCAAGGCCTGGCAGGGCGCGTTGTGGGACAAGATCGGCAACCCGGCCACGGATGCGCTCAAGGACTGCATCGCCAGCAACAGCCCGGCGGACAGGACGCCCTTCACCATCGTCGCGACGATCGACGCGAACGGCCGCTCCAGCGACGTGGCGGTCCAGCCGGAAACCCCGGTAGCGAAATGCTTTACCGGCCAGTTTGCCGTCTGGACCCTGCCACCGCCGCCGAAGAAGCCGGCACCCTACCCGTTCGAGATCGACGTCTCGATGGGCAAGTAAGTCAGTTCAGCTGATCCGGATGCGGGCCCATGCGGTTGCCCGCATCCAACGCGTCGATCGCCTTCATCTCGTCCGCCGACAGCTCGAAACCGAACACGTCGATGTTGGCCTTGATGCGTTCGGGCGTGACCGACTTCGGGATCACCATGTGCCCCAACTGCACATGCCAGCGAATCACGACCTGGGCCGGCGTCTTGCCGTGCTTCTTGCCGATCGCGACGAGCGCCTCGTTCTTCAGCAGATCGCCGCCCTGCCCCAGCGGGCTCCACGATTCGGTGATGATCTTGAGCTTCGTGTTCGCCGCGACAACATCGTTCTGGGCGAAATCCGGATGCAGTTCGATCTGGTTGACCACCGGCACCACACCGGTTTCCTTCACCAGGCGCTCGAGATGCGCCGGCTGGAAATTGGACACACCGATCGAGCGGATGCGGCCTTCCTCGCGCAGACGGATGAACGCCTTCCAGGTATCGATGTAGAGCTCGCGCTTGGGCGTCGGCCAGTGGATCAGGTACATGTCGACGTAGTCGGTGCCGAGCTTCGCCAGGCTGGCGTCGAAGGCCTTCAGCGTGCTGTCGAAACCCTGTTCGGCATTCCACAGCTTGGTCGTGAGGAAGATGTCGCCACGCGCGACGCCGGAGCGCTCGATGCCCTGGCGCACACCGGCTTCGTTCTTGTAGATCGCCGCCGTATCCAGCGAGCGATAGCCAGCGGCCAGCGCGCTCGCCACGGCGTCGGCGGTTTCACCATCGGGGATCTGGAACACACCGAAACCCAGCTGCGGGGCCTTGTTGCCATCGTTGAGGTCGAGGACCGGAACGGAAGAAGTCATGCCTTTGTCTCCTGCGGGGAACCGCCGGTAATGATGCCGGACGACCCCGCATTCAAGGCGTGATGGGTCAGTCGCCGCGCGCGGCGTAGTGCGTTTCGACGTAGTGGTCGAGGATGCCGACGAACTCGTCGGCGATGTTGTCGCCGCGCAGGGTCATCGCCTTTTCACCGTCGATGAACACCGGTGCCGACGGCGCCTCGCCGTTGCCGGGCAACGAAATGCCGATGTTCGCGTGCTTGGATTCACCCGGGCCGTTGACGATGCAGCCCATCACCGCCAGGGTGAGGTTTTCCACGCCGTCGTACTTCACCCGCCACACCGGCATCTGCTCACGCACATGTTCCTGCACGGTCTTGGCCAGCTCCTGGAAGAACTCGCTGGTGGTGCGACCGCAGCCCGGACACGCGGTGACGAGCGGCGTGAACGCGCGCAGCCCCATCGTCTGCAGCAGCTCCTGCGCCACGATGACTTCGGCCGTGCGCGACTGCCCCGGCTCCGGCGTCAGCGAGATGCGGATGGTGTCGCCGATGCCTTCCTGGAGCAGCACGCCGAGCGCCGCGCTGGACGCGGTGATGCCCTTGGAGCCCATGCCGGCCTCGGTCAGGCCGAGGTGCAGCGCGTAGTCGGCGCGACGGGCCAGATCGCGATACACGGCGATCAGCTCCTGCACACCGGAGACCTTGCAGGAAAGGATGATGCGGTTGCGTGCAAGGCCGAGGTCTTCCGCGCGCGCCGCGGAATCCAGCGCCGATCGGATCAGGGCCTCGCGTGCCACGTGGCCGGCATCCCAGGGATCGGCGCGGGTCGCGTTCTCGTCCATCAGGGCGGCGACCATGCTCTGGTCCAGCGAGCCCCAGTTCGCACCGATGCGCACCGGCTTGTCGTAGCGGATCGCCATCTCGATGATCGAGGCGAACTGCGCGTCCTTCTTCTTGCCGAAGCCGACGTTACCCGGATTGATCCGGTACTTCGCCAGTGCCTCGGCGCAGGCCGGCTCGCCTTCCAGCAGCTGGTGGCCGTTGTAGTGGAAGTCACCGATCAGCGGCACCGAGACGCCCATCATGTCCAGGCGTTCGCGGATGCGCGGCACGGCCGCGGCGGCAGCCGGGGTATTCACCGTGATACGGACCATCTCCGAACCCGCGCGGGCCAGCTCGGCGACCTGCTTGGCGGTCGAGACGGGGTCCTCGGTGTCCGTATTCGTCATGGACTGGACGACGATGGGCGCGCTGCCACCCACCTGGACACGGTCGACGATCACACCCGTGCTGGGGCGGCGGGACGCGGCTTCCGCGGGACGCGGGCGGCTAGGGAGGTCTTCGGTCATAGCCGTGCATTTTAGCGCATTGCCATGACCGCCCGCAGACTATGTACCCGCCCGGCGCAGGGCGGCCTGCACCAGCCGCTGCGCCAACCGCTCACGCCATGACCCCGGCCTGGCCAGGCCCATCCGCTCCAATGCCTCGGTTTCGCCAGCAACCGCACGCCCGGGCGTCACGACGGCCCGCAAGACGGCGCCCTTCCCCGCATCCCGCAACCACCCCAGCGCCGGCAGCAACTGCCGCTCCACCTCCGTGAAATCGCTACCGAACGGAAAGGGGTCCAGCAAGCCGCTGCGCCGCATGGGTTCGAGCGCCGTGGCCAGCCCCTCGGGCGTATGCGAACGCCAGGCCTCCGGTACGCGGAAATCCGCGCGGAGCTTGCCGGCCCTCTTCGCCTCCGCGGCCAGTCCATCCACGAACCGCGCGTCCGCGATCGACAGCATCGCTTCCACGCATGCCTCATCGGACAGGCCGCGCAGGTCGGCCACCCCGTACTCGGTGACGAAGACATCGCGCAGATGTCGCGGAATAGTCGTATGCCCATAGGCGAAGCGGATATTCGACGCCGCGCGGGCACCTTTGCCGCGCGTCGCCCGCAGCAGGAGGATCGATCGCCCACCCGCTATCTCGTGCGCCATCGCCACGAAGTTGTACTGGCCGCCCACACCACTCACCACGCGCCCGTCGTCGAGGCCATCCGAAACGGCGGCGCCGAACAGGGTCGCCATCATGCAGGTGTTGAAGAAGCGCGCTCCCCGTCGCTGCAAGGCGGCCAGCGGCTGGTGGTCGCCATAGAGATGGTTGACGTTGGACACGCGGCACATGTCGATCGCATCCGGATCGTCGATCTCCGAGCGATGCATCCACGCGTACAGCTCACGCGAACCGAGCAGGAACGCGCCACGAAGGTAATGGCCACCGGCGGCGCCCACATCCTCGCCTGCCGCGGCGCGCCGCTCGACGGCGATGTCGTCGTAGGCGCGGCGACGCAGGATGCCCGCGCGCTGCAGGTGCATGAAGCCGTCCATGAC
>NZ_JBFUAT010000048.1:0-28792 GCF_056406135.1 Luteibacter sp. P1_D3
GCTCCGCGATGCCGCCGTTGAGGTCGGACTGCACTTCACGCAAGCGCTGTGGCTTGCCGCCATACGCACTGGCACTGTGCAGGTAGGCGTTGTGATTGACCTGCACGAAGGGTTCGAGCGGAATGGCGAACTGGCGGCAGTAATCGAGCACGCCGTGATGGTGGTAAGGGATACGCCACGGCCCCGGATTGAAGTACAGGCCCTTGTCGAACTCGCAGACCTGTTTGTATCCGCCGAGCTCGGTGTAGACATCGCCATCACGCAGGGTCCAGTTGCGACCGCCGGCACGCGCGTTGTACTCGAGCACCTGTACCGTGTACCCCGCCTTGCCCAGTTCATAGGCGGCGACCAGCCCCGCGAGTCCGGCACCGAGAATCAGCACCGTTCCCTTCCCCGTGCCCTGCAGGCTCGCCGGTCGTCGATAAGGCGACTCCGCCGCAAAGCCCAGGTTGTTCATCGCCTGGTACATCAGCGCGCCGCCCCCGGCGACGCCGATCATCCGAAGCAGGTCACGACGCGTCATGGACGCGGACTTATCGTCTTCTTCCATCCACCCTTCCCCGTAGCTACCCCGTGCGGTCAAGATAACCACACGTTGCACTGCACAACAACTGCCATTGGTGTGCACCAATCGGGTGCTATGACAGGCCCACCCAAACCCTCTAAGCTCATCGGCAGCATCGTTTTCCCGAGCCCGTATGAATTCCAACGAAGACCGCTCCGCCGCTCGCCTTGCCTGGGCGCGCCATGTCACCGGCCAGCATGAACTCGTGCTGGAAAGTGCCTCGGCCGACGCCAGTTTCCGCAGCTACTGGCGCGGTTACGTCGACGGCCAGCCGGTCATCGTGATGGACTCGCCGCCGGATAAGGAAGATCCCACGCCGTGGGTCGCCATCGGCAAGCGCCTGGCGGACGCCGGACTGCACGTACCCACGGTGATGGTCGCGGACCTGGGGCAAGGTTTCCTGCTCATCGAAGACCTCGGCACGCGGACCTACCTTCCGGAACTCGACGATCGCTCGGTCGACGCTCTGTATGGCGACGCGCTCGACGCGTTGCTGCGCATGCAGATGCATGTGAGCACCGAAGGACTGCCGGCGTTCGATCACGCATGGCAGACCATGGAGATGGAAATCATGCCGGCGTGGCTGCTGGAGAAGCATCTCGGCGTGACGCTGGCCTGTGGCGAGTGGGATATCGTCGAGAACGCATTCACGGCCATCATGCATGCCATCGCGGAGCAGCCGCGCGCCTTCATGCATCGTGATTTCCACAGTCGCAACCTGCTGGTGACCGCGGAGCGCTCGCCTGGCGTGATCGACTTCCAGGGCGCCATGTCCGGTCCGATCACGTACGACCTGGCCTCCCTGCTGCGCGACGCCTATATCGTCTGGGACAACGAGCGCGTGGAGGGCTGGGTGGAAGCCTATCGCCTGCGCCTGCTCGACGCGCACCTGATCGAGGAGAGGATCGACACCGATCGCTTCCGTCGTTGGTTCGATCTCACCGGCCTGCAGCGTCACATCAAGATCCTCGGACTGTTCTGCCGGCTGTGTTATCGCGACGGCAAACCCGGTTATCTCAATGACCTTCCGCGTGTCCTGCGTTACGTCCTGGACACGGCACGCCGGCACGCGGACGTCGCGCCACTGGCGGACCTCATCGAAGCGAAAATCGGCCAGCGTGACATCCGTATCCCGGTGACCGCATGAGGCATGCGCTGATCCTCGCCGCCGGACTGGGCGAGCGCATGCGTCCGCTCACGACGCATACGCCGAAGCCACTCCTGGACGTTCAGGGCAAGCCACTTATCGTGCATCACATCGAAAAGCTCGTCGCTGCCGATGTGCGCTACATCGTCATCAACACATCCCACCTGGCGGAACAGTTTCCCGACGCCCTCGGCGACGGTTCGCAATGGGGCGTACGTATCCGCTACTCGTACGAAGGCCCCGTGCCGCTCGAAACCGGTGGCGGCATGCACAAGGCCCTGCCCTTGCTCGGGCCCGAACCGTTCCTCGTCGTCAGTGCGGATATCTGGAGTGAGATCGACTATGCCGCACTGCCCCGCGAACCCGCGGGCGTGGCTCACCTGGTCATGGTTGGCAATCCGGATTTCCACCCGAAGGGTGATTTTGCGTTCGCAGATGGACGGCTATACGAAGGCGACGGTCCGGCCGGCGCGGAGCGCCTGACTTTCGGCAACGTTGGCGTGTATCGCCGCGAGATCGTCGAGAACGAAGCCGCAGGCCGCTTCAAGCTGCTGCCGATGTACCAGCGCGCGATCGAGGCGGGCCGGCTTTCGGGTGAAAAATACGACGGCTTCTGGCGCAACGTCGGGACGCCAGCGCAGCTCGACGAGCTGCGCGAAAACCTGGATTCCCGACGCGCGTGATCAGACGTACGTGACCCGCTGGGGCTTACTGGATCGTTTCGGTGCTCAGTGCACGTAGTCGCTCATGACCCATGGCGAACGCTTCATTGAATGCACTGGTGATGTCGTCGAAGTCATTGGTGCCGGTGTTGGTTTCGATCTCTTCGCCGACGTGGTCCAGAATCCGGTAACTCGACCGGTAAACCTGCCCACCGCCGTCGTCGTGATACTTCACCGCCTTGGCCACCACTCTGAACTTACTGTGATTTTCCATTGCGCTTTTCCTTCCCCTGTACCCCGATACTGACCGGGGAAGGTGACGGTTGCAAGTGACCCGGATTACCCGCCCGGCGCAGCTCCCACGGCGACCGGCATGGCGCTGCCAACCGCTGACGACGGCGTCACGGAGGGCACACCGGGAACGCCACCGTTCACATGCTCGGCTTCGGCCGAGTGCAGCGACGGAACGGCGGGAAGCGTCTTCTCCTCATTCGCCACTTCCGTGGACAGGGCGGCCCTGGCGGCTTCGTTCGTCATCACCACGATGCTGATGCGGCGATTGATCGCCGAGGACGGATCGGCCTTGTCGAACGGCACCGACGCCGCGAGTCCGACGACGCGCGCCACCTTGTCCGGCTGCATGCCGCCCTCGGTAAGCGTGCGGCGTGCAGCATTCGCACGATCGGCGGAAAGCTCCCAGTTTCCGTACGCGCTGTCCGCGCGAATGTACGGCGCGTTGTCCGTATGCCCGGAGATACTGATCTTGTTCGGCACCTGGTTCACGAAGCCAGCCAGCTCGTGCAGGATCTGCACGGTGTACGACTTGAGCGCCCCGCTACCGGTATCGAACATCGGGCGGTTCTGCTTGTCGACGATCTGGATGCGCAGGCCTTCGGAGGTGATGTCGATCAGCAGCTGGTCCTTGTAAGGCGCCATGGCCTGGCTCTTGGCGATCGCCTCGGTCAGGTCCTTCATCAGCTGCTCGAGGCGACGCTTCTCCTTCTCCTTCGCCAGCTTGTCGATGTCCGACGCGCTGGGCTTGGCGAAGGACTGGTTGTCACCCGGCCCCTTTGGAAGATCCAGGGCGCCGCCTAGCTTGATCATGCTGGTGCTCGCGCCACCGGGGCCCATCTTGCCCGAGGGCGCCATGGTGGACTGGCCCTGGGTCATGCTCGGATTCTTGAAGTACTCGGAGATCGCCGCGCGCTGCTGCTTGGTGCCGGCGCCGACCAGCCACATGACCAGGAAGAAGGCCATCATGGCGGTGACGAAGTCGGCGTACGCCACCTTCCACGCGCCGCCATGGTGTGCGTGACCACCACGTTTTTTCTTGCGGACAATGATGACTTGCTTCAGGTCACTCATGAAGACTTACCGCGCGCTCTTCAGGTGCGCTTCGAGGTCCTGGAACGACGGCCGCGACGTGGTCTGCAGCGACTTGCGGGCGAACTCGACGGAAACCATCGGGTTGTAACCGCGCAGGTTGGCCAGCAAGCCGACCTTCACGCACTCGAACGCACGACCATCCGTGCTCACCCGTGCTTCCATCGCTGCGGACAGCGGGCCGATGAAGCCATAGGAAAGAAGGATGCCGAGGAAGGTACCGACCAGGGCGCCGGCGATGTGTTCGCCGATCACCGCGGCATCGCCGTCGATGGACTTCATCGTGATGACGATGCCGAGCACCGCGGCGACGATGCCGAAGCCCGGCAAGGCGTCAGCCATCTTCTGCACGGCGAGTGCCGGTGCCAGCGCCTGGTGGTGATGCGTTTCCAGCTCGACGTCGAGCAGCTGCTCGAGCTCGTGCGGATCCATGCTGCCGCCGACGATCAGGCGCAGGCAGTCCGTGATGAAATCGATGAGGTGATGCTCGGCGATCAGGCGCGGATAGGCCGAGAACAGGCTGCTGTTGGCCGGGTCCTCGATGTGGGACTCCATGCCGAGCTGCCCTTCCTTACGCATCTTGGTGAAGATGTCGTACAGCAGGGAGAGCAGGTCGATGTAGTCCTGCTTGCGGTAGCGCGGCCCCTTGAACAGGCCAAGGGCGTCGCGCCCCGCGCCCTTCACGATGTCGATCGAGTTGGCGCTGACGAACGCACCCACGGCGGCACCGAAGATGATCAGCAACTCATACGGCTGCCACAGGGCGCCGATGGATCCGTGTGACAGCACGTAGCCGCCGAGCACCGACACCAGGACGACGATAAAACCGAAGATGACCAACATGACGTACTTCCTTCCAGTCGTTTTTCTTATCGGCCAGCTTGGCTAGAAATTAAGGAACTTCGTCACGATTTCTGAACGATTCACTCAGGCAGGTCGAGCGGCTCGGGATAACGCGGAAACACCAGGCGGATTCGCGTGCCGACGCCGGCCTCGCTTTCGATCTCGATCCCGCCACCGGCCTGCGCCACGGTCCCGTAGACCTGGGCCAGGCCCAGCCCCGAGCCGCCCTCCTTGGTCGTGAAATAGGGCTCGAACAGGCGCTGCCGAACGTCGTCCGCCATGCCCCCGCCCGTATCCGTCACGCTGACGAAGATTTGGCGGGAAGCGGCACGCTCGCGCATGACCTCGCCCGTGGATGCGCCCCCCATGCGCTCGCCGACCTCGATCACCATCTTACCCATCCCTTCCATGGCGTCCCGTGCGTTGAGGCAGACATTCATCAGCGCCTGCTCGAGCCCGTGCCGGTCCATCCACACGGGCAGCGGCCCCGGCTGGCGGAAGACTTCGATGGCGATGCGCCCACTCATGCCGTGGCGGGCGAAATCCGCGAAGCCTTCGACGAGGTCGCCCAGGTCAAAGGGCTCGGGACGGGCCTGCTGGTTCCGGGCAAAGGCAAGCAGCCGCCGGGTCAGTGCCGTCGCGTGACGGGCGCCCTCGACGGCGTAGGTGAGCATGCGCCGGTGACGCGGTGCGAGTTCGTCGACATCGTCCTGCAAGCCAGACAGGCTGACGATCACCGTCTGCAGCATATTGTTGAAGTCGTGGGCGATGCCGCTGACCAGCTGCCCAATCGCCTGCTGCTTCTGGGCCTGGCGCGCACTCGCCTCCGCGAGATCGCGAGCCCGGTCGGCCATGGCCAGCTGTTCGCTGACACCCGCCAGGGACGTCTCCGCCTCGCGACGGGCGCCATGCTCGGCCTCCCATCGTTCGAGCAGGCTGCCGTACTGGGTCGTGGCGCTCGCCGAACGGGCCACCGACTCGTTGAGGCGATCCTGCAGCAGTTCGTTGATCGCCTCCAGCGCCGCTTGCAGGGCGACGCGCTCGGTGACATCGCGGCTGATCACGATGAAGTGGTCGAGGGTGTCGTTGCAGACGACGGGGGCGACCATCACCTCCCACCAGCGCGACGTACCCGCCGCAGTGCGCCGGGAGCTGACGAAATCGACCCGCTCGCCGGCCGCTGCCCGATCGAGCGCCCGCGCGACCATGTCGCGTGCCTCCACCGGCCAAAGATCCAGCCACCGCATGCCCAGCAGGTGATCGACACCATCGGGTGCCAGCGCCGCGCAGCCGAGGCCCGCCACGAAACGGATGACCCCGTCGCGGTCGAGCTCCTTCATGCAATCGGCGGAAGCCTCGACAAACTGCCTGTACCGCCCGTCCCCAGTGCTCATGGCGCGCGTGTCGTCCCCTAGCTTTGTGCCTTGCTATGACGCGCCGCGACATGCCTTCATGTCAAGGCATATCTGTCACGTATCCCCGACGGCGGCAAGCGGAAAGTGGCGATCATCGCCCTGACGGATTGCCCATGACCGCCACCGGACACGTACTCGTCGTGGAAGATGACCCCAGCGTGCTCGACATCACCAGCTTCATGCTGGAGCTGGAGGGCTACCACGTACTCACTGCGATGAACGCGAACGAGGCCCTGATACTTCTCCGTATGCACCAGGAGGTGGATCTGGTGCTCACCGACGTCAACATGCCCGGCGACATGGACGGGATCGACCTTGTACGTGAACTGCATCGGCAGGGGAACCGGGTGAGGTGCGTGGTGGTCTCCGGGGATGCCCTGCATGCCACGGAGCGGCTAGGCCAGCTCGCTGCGTTCCTGGCCAAGCCCTACGACCGCCGCAGCCTTCTAAAGGCGGTCTGCGAGGCGATGCCGCACTAACCGGATATCACGCGTGGCGGTGGTCGTCGTCTTCGTCTTCGTCCTCGTCTTCGTCAGCCTCCGCGCGCTCCTCGCCCGGCTTCTCGTAGCCCGGCTTGTCGTCGTCAAAGCCGGTTTCGCCCTCGGCGAAATACGGGGCACCCTCTTCATCCACGCCCTCGACCAGACCGAGCGCCTTCTCCGCCGCTGTAGCGGCGCTTGCCTCGTCACGGAAGCTGCGGTTGTCGTAGACCGAGAAGTAACTCGGGAAGCCCCCGGAGGCCGGGTGCGACGACAGAAGAGCCGCAAAGCGCGAGCCGTCCTTGGTGGCGCTACTGCGCAGGGTGAAGCCGGGGAATTCGCGTTCTGCCATGGGTGGAACCTCATCAGGGGTGGAAATTCTAGCCCAGCCGGGACCTTGCAGGCCTTATCTGGAAACTGTGAAAGCCGTCACACCCGTCGTTCAGGCAATGGGCACTTGCTCCGCAGGATCTTGTAGGGTATTTCCTACATCAAGCGGCCTCACACAGAATTCACGATGGCCGCGAAACAGGGGAAACAGGGGCAGGTTCCGCATGAACGTCATTACCACCACGCCGCCTTCCCGGCGTCTGGCGTGGACCGTATCGGCCGTCCTCGCGATCGCCGGCATCATCGGCCTGGCGCTCGCGCCCAGGGTCGCCGCCGCGATTCCGAGGACCGCGATACAGATGGTCTACGCCTGGCTTTGCGCATCACTCGTGGGCTCCGCCTACGTGGTGCTGACGCTGGCCAACGACGCTGAAGGCGCCATCGAGGACAGGGACGAATTCTGATCTCAGGGATGGGGTGTGACACAAAGAAAAAGCCCACCGGAGACGGTGGGCTTTTTCGTGTCAGAAGCTGGTCGCCGATTTACGGGCGACGCTCCAGTTCCGGGTCTTCCTTGCTGCGCGGCATGAGGTCCTTCTTCGACACGCCCAGCCAGAGCAGGATCGGGCTGGCGATGAAGATCGAGGACAGCGTGCCGACCAGGATACCGATGAGCATCGTGATCGCGAAGCCGTGCACGACCGGACCGCCGATGAAGAACAGTGCCGCCATGGTGATGCCGGTGAACAGCGAGGTGATGATCGTTCGCGACAGCGTGCTGTTGATCGAGCGATTGAGCACTTCTTCCGGCGTCGCGTTGCGGCTGGCGCGGAACAGTTCGCGGACGCGATCGAACACGACCACCTTGTCGTTGATCGAGTAACCGACCACGGCGAGCACCGAGGCGAGCACGGTCAGGTCGAAGTCGCGCTGGGTGATCGCGAAGATGCCCAGGGTCACCAGGACGTCGTGGATTTCGGTAGCCAGCGCCGCAAGGGCGAAACGCCATTCGAAGCGGAGCCACAGGTAGCCCATGATGCCGATGATGACGAAGGCCACGGCGACGACGCCGTCGCTGCGCAGCTCTTCACCGACCTGCGGGCCGACGAAGGAGCGGCTCTTCTGGATCACGTCCGGACGGGTGACCTTGAGTGCGGCGACGACGTCGCCTGCCACCTTGGCGGCGGCTTCATCGCCGGTCAGCGAGACCGAGTTCTTGTCGTCCTTGGGCTGCATGCGGATGGTGAAGTCACGCGTGCCACCGACAGCCTGGACCAGCGGGTTCTCGAGGCCGGACTTCTCCAATGCCGCGCGGACGTCGGCCGGATCGATCGGAGCCTGGTATTCCACCTCGACGGCGACACCACCGACGAAGTCCTGGCCGTAGTTGAAGCCCTTGGTGAGGATCAGGCTGATCGAGCCGATCATCAGCAGGATGCCGAGACCGATGCTGAAACGGCGCAGACCGAGGAAGTTGAAGTTCGAATTGTGGTTGAAGATTTCCATGGCTTCCTCCTCAGACCGACAGGGTCTTGAGCTTGCGGCCGCCGTGGATCAGCGCGGTGATGGCGTGCGTGACCGTCACCGACGTGAACATCGACGTGAGGATACCGATGAAGAGCGTGACACCGAAGCCCTTGATCGGGCCCGAACCCATGGTCATCAGGCCGAGCGCGGCGAGCAGGTGGGTCACGTTGGCGTCGAGAATCGTCGCCCAGGCCTTGTCGTAGCCGGTGCGGATCGCCGCCAGCGGCGAGGAGCCGTTGCGCAGCTCTTCGCGGATGCGTTCGCAGATCAGCACGTTGGCGTCGATCGCCATACCGAGTGTCAGCACGATACCCGCGATGCCCGGCATCGTCAGGGTGACGTGGATCATCGACATGACGGCGATGAGCAGCACCAGGTTGAAAAACAGGGCGACGTCGGCAACGAGACCGAACAGCTTGTAGTAGATGGCGGCGGCAACCAGGACCAGTCCGAGGCCGAGCATGACGGCCTTGAAGCCCTTGTCGATGTTGTCCGCGCCGAGGCTCGGACCGATCACGCTTTCACCGACGATGTCGATGGGCACGGCGAGCGAGCCGCCGCGCAGCAGCAGCGCGAGTTCCGAGGCTTCCGAATCGCTGGGCAGACCATTCGTCGAGAACTGCTTGCCGAACGGCGAACTGATGTTGGCGTAGTTGATCACCTCTTCGGTGATCTTCGGCGTCTTCACTTCCTTGCCGTCGACCATCTTCGTGTCGGTGGTCCGCGTGATGTACAGCACGGCCATCGGCTTGCCAACGTTGCCGTTGGTGAAGTCCTGCATCTTGCGTGCGCCCGCACTGTTCAGCGAGACGCTGACATTGGGCGTACCGTTCTGCTGATCCCGACCGGAGACCGCCGAGGTGAGCTCGTCACCCGTCGCGATGATGGTCTTGCTGAGCAGGTACGGACGACCTTCGCGGCCGTAATAAAGCTTGGCATCCGGCGGCACGCTGCCCGAGCGGGCGGCGTCCGCGGCCTGCTGCGGCGTGTACAGGCCGGCGCGGTACTGCAGCGTGGCCACGGCACCGATGATCTTCTTCGCCTCGGCGGTGTCCTGCACGCCGGCGAGCTCCACCACGATCTGGTTGGCGCCCTGCTGCTGGATCAGGGGCTCGGACACGCCCAGCGCATTGACGCGCTGACGGAGCGTGGTGAGGTTCTGCGTGATCATGCTCTGCGAGAGCTCACGCAGCTTGGTCGCCTTGATCACCGCGTTGAGGATGAAACGATTGCCCGTGGCCGCGCCATCGGCGACGGTGAGTTCCGGATAATCGGTGGCGATGAGCGTGGCCGCGGCCTGGCGATCGGCATCCGTGCGCAGAACCACGCTGACGCCCTGGCCACGCGCATTGCGATTGACGGCGTCGTAGGACACCTTCTTCTCACGCAGCAACGCCCGGATGTCGTCGGAATAACGCGTTTCCTGTGCATCGACGACCGCACCCTGGTCGACTTCCATCAGGAAGTGCACGCCGCCCTGCAAATCGAGGCCGAGCGGCATCGAGAAGGCATTGATCGACTGCAGCCACGCCGGCACGGTCGACGCCTGGTTCAGCGCGACGGTGTAGTTCTCGCCCAGCGTCGTACGCAGCGCGTCCGATGCCTTGGTCTGTGCGTCCGCCGTCGCAAAACGTGCCAGCAGGCGGCTGGTCTTCTCATCGACGTCGATCACCGAGGCCGGCGTCTTCGCCGTAGCGAGGATGCCCTCGACCTTGGTTTTCAATGCCGCATCGACCGTTGCACCGCGGTTACCCGAAATCTGCACCGCCGGTTGGGGCGGGAAGACGTTCGGCAACGCGTAAACGATGCCGAGCAGCAACACGATCACGACCAGCGCGTATTTCCAGCGTGGAAAATCACTCATGCCTTGCCATTCCATGAAAAGCGGCCACAAGCGGCCGCGGCTGACGCCGTTGAGACAAAGCTCAGGACTTCTTGAGGCTGCCCTTCGGCAGGACCTGGGTGATCGAGCCCTTCTGCACCTGGACAACGGTGCCCGGGGCGATTTCCACGCGGACGAACGACTCGCCCACCTCTTCGATGCGGCCGGCGAGACCGCCACCCATCACGACTTCGTCGCCCTTGGCCAGAGCGGACAGCAGGTTGCGATGCTCCTTCTGACGCTTCATCTGCGGGCGGATCATCATGAAATAGAAGATGCCGAACAGCACCGCCATCATGATCAGCGGCGAGAGGCCCAGTGCTCCACCCTGGGGGGCGGCAGCGGGAGCGGTGGCCTGTGCAATGGCGGCGAAGGTCGGAAGGCTCATCGTCAATTCTCGCAAGTCATGGAACAGCCACGGAAAAGCGGCTGCTCACGTAAAAAGATCGTGGATTATGCCACGCACCCCGACGCTTATGTACCGCGCCCCGCCAAGGCTTTGGGGCGCCATGTGGCGCCCGCAAGCCCGCCGGATCAGCCGTCGACCTCGGCCTTGCGCCGCGCCGCGTAGAAGTCGGCGACGAAATCGTCGAGCGTGCCCGTCTCGATCGCGCCGCGCAGGCCGGCCATGAGCCGCTGGTAGTGACGCAGGTTGTGCATCGTCGCCAGCTGGCTGCCGAGGATCTCGTTACAGCGGTCCAAGTGACGCAGATAGGCCCGACTGAAGCCGTTGGCGCAGGCGTAGCAGTCGCAATCTTCCTCGATCACGCGCGTATCCATCGAGAACTTCGCGTTACGGATCCTTAACGTGCCTTCCCGGGTGAACAGAAAGCCGTTCCGGGCGTTCCGCGTGGGCATGACGCAGTCGAACATGTCGATGCCGCGGCGCACGGCCTCCACGATGTCCTCGGGACGACCCACCCCCATCAGGTAGCGTGGGCGATCCTTCGGCAGCATGTGGAGCGTGAGGTCGAGGGTGTGGTTGCGCTCTTCCTCCGGCTCACCCACGGCGAGACCACCCACCGCATACCCGTCGAAACCGATCTCGATCAGGCGCTCGGCCGACCGGTGGCGCAGGTTCTCGTAGGTACTGCCCTGGACAATGCCGAAGAGCGCGTTGGGGTTCTTCAGGTCGTCGAAGGCCTGACGCGAGCGCTCGGCCCAGCGCAGGCTCAGCTCCATGGAGTCGGAGGCGACCTTTTCGGTGGCCGGGTACGGCGTGCACTCGTCGAAGATCATGGCGACGTCCGAATCCAGGACTTTCTGGATGCGCATGGACTCCTCGGGCGAGAGAAACACCTTGGAGCCGTCCACCGGCGAGGCGAAGGTCACGCCCTCCTCGGTGATCTTCCGCTTGTGCGCCAGCGAGAACACCTGGAAGCCGCCGGAATCGGTAAGGATCGGCTTATCCCAGCCGATGAACTTATGCAGGCCGCCGAAKTCGCCGACGATCTCCAGTCCGGGACGCAGGAATAGGTGGAAGGTGTTGCCGAGGATGATCTCCGCGCCCGTATCGAGCACGTCGCGGGGCGTCATGGCCTTGACGGAACCGTAGGTCCCCACCGGCATGAAGGCCGGGGTTTCCACGGTGCCACGGCCGAATCGGAGACGGCCACGCCGGGCCGCGCCATCGGTGGCGAGGAGGTCGAAAGGAAGCTGGGTCATCCGCCCATTCTACCTTGGACCCACCCGCGGGGCAGCCGGGGCCTTTGTAGGGCCTTGCTAAAGTTTCGCAAGATTCCGCCGATCTCCTAAGCCACAGGAGCGCGTCCAGCCGGACTCGCCCAGGCCCTCGGGAGGACCTGCCCTTGATCATCCAGCCGACCAGTATCGCTGCCCAGTTGTGGGCGGGCGCGGTCTCGGGCACCACCGCCGCCGCGGATACGTGGCGCGTGGGCACCCTGCTGACGGCTCGGATCATGGGGCAGACCGACATCGGCAAACTCCTGCTCGACATCGGCGGCCTGACCGTCGAGGCCGACGCGGCGGGGACCTCCCTGCCCCACCAATTCCAGGTTCGCGTACTGACCCAGGGCACCCAACCGCAGCTCGAGGTGCTCCCTGGCGCCGTGGACGACCGCGTCGCCATGCAGGGCCTGCGTGAGCGCCTGCCTTTGCAGAACGGCTACGCCCAGCTGCTCGGGGTGCTGTCCGCCCTGGCCAGTCGACCGATCGCCCGGACGTTACCCGCCACCCTGCGTGCAGCCCTTGCCACACTGGAAGCAGCGATCAGCAAGCCGGACGACGTGAGCACGCCGCTGGGCATGAAGGAAGCCATCGCCAAGAGTGGCGCCTTCCTCGAAGCGCATCTGGCCGAGCCGAAGGAAGAGACGCCGGCGGCCGACGATTTCAAGGCGGCACTTCTTTCGCTTCGCCGCGCGCTCACCGATCTGCCGGCAGCTCGCCCCGCACCCCGTCCCGGTGCGGACGGCATGCCGGGACGTCCGCTCAGCGACACGCCGCCGCCCCTGGCGCAGCGTGCGCTCGTGGCCCAGCCCCGCGCTGCCGCACTCGCCGAACTCACGGTGACCGAAGACAACGTCGATGAGCTCGTCGGGCAGTTGCGAGGCGACGTGCGTGCGGCACTCTCCCGCGTCGAGATCGGTCAGCTGGAGTCACATCCGCAGGCCGGACTGTGGATGATCGAGATTCCGCTGGCCGGCGTGCGTGGTTACGACGTGCTGCAACTTCGCATCGAAGAAGGCAAGCCGAGCCCCTCCGAACCCGAGGGGATGTGGACCGTCGGCTTTGCCATCGATCCGCCGACGCTCGGCGCCGTACAAGGTGAGATCCAGCTTCGCGTCCCGCGCGTGTCCGTACGTCTCTGGGCACAGCACGGCGAAACCGTGTCGCGCCTCGAAACCGAATTCATGTCGTTGCGCAGGCAGCTCGAAAAGAGCGGTCTTCAGCTCGACCATTTCGCCTGCATGCACGGCCTTCCCGTTCCGACCAGCGCTTACAGCGCCGTCCTTCTCGAAGCACGCGCATGACCCAGTCCCTTCCGTCACCTCGCCGCAGCGTCACCCTGCGTCTCGCCTCACCCACCAGCAACGGCAGTAACCAGCGCATCGATGCCGCCGGCGTGAAGTCGATGCTGGAGCGCGCGCAGTCGCTTGGCCTGGCACCGCAGCTTGACCCACAGATCGCGACCWTGCTTGCCGCCGTGCGTCTGCGCGACGACGTGCCGCCGGAGTTGTATGCGGCGTTGGCCGCCGTTGTCGGGACGTTGCTGAGCGCGACGCGGGATTGATTGCTGGCGCCCAGAGGCGCTCGCCAGCGCACACGATTGATCGCCAGCACCCATCGCGCACGGCCAAAAGACTCACCACCAGATATCGTTTCTTAGCAGAGAACCTCGCGTCGAGCGCAGCGTCTCCACCCCATTGGGTCCTGGAACATACTCGGTAATCTCACCTTGTATGTAACGCTGCACCAACCAGCCACCCATGCGGTAGGGATGCTCCGCACTCCGCCAGCCGGTGAGGCTGGTCGTCTCGACGTCGTGGAGAAGCGACATCAGCTTCACTGAATCGTCGACCGTGTCGGAAAGCCCTGCATAGTCGATAGTCGGCATTTTAGGGTCGTCGAACGCTTGCCTACCTATCAGGGTGCCATCTGCACTTCGGATGCCGTGATCGGTATCGTAGGATCGGACGACCTGCTGATTGAACCCGTCGGCGAGTCTCCCGAGCGAGCCACCCGCATTGAGAACCTGTTCAATCCACGCACGATCCTCGGCCCCCAGCTTCGTGTCCACGACGGACAAGATGCCCCGATGGCTCACCAGATCGAACGGTTCAGCCATGACATCCGGCCTTGCTCGCCTCATGCAAGTCAACGTGAAAGCGAGAGGGCGCGCGAGCCGTTCGAAGGCTTCACCGACATCGGCGATGTTCTCCATCTTTCCGAAGACGGATGCAATGCCATCGTAGTCGCTATGATCGACATGCGGGACGAACGCGCTTTCGGAGCGCGCTTCGATCTGCGGCGCCATCTCTGGCGTCGCCCGCATCGAGAGAAACAAGGTCGTGGCATCGATCCTCGTCATGGACGATGTTTCCGAGGCTTCGCAAGATCCAGAGGCTTCCGATATGCCCGATATGTCTCCTGGCAGACATGCTGGAAAGCCGCAGCCGAGACCGTGGCACTCTTGCCATCCAGTAAGGCCATGACATACGCAGTGGGAACGTAAGTAATGTCCCAATAGTCTGGATGATTGGAAGGGCGATTCATCCGGATGGGGCCCACCATCCCAATGCCTGCGCATGGACCTATAGGCAGCCGCGCACTGAATTCGCCTCGCGCATTGGTGAGACCGTCGACCGTCGCCAGAGTGATCCTTCTCTTCGTGGCGGGGTCGTAGTCTACGGCGACCAACCTAACGTGCTCTCCGGCGGGAGCACGCGTCGCCTCGTCACTGTCGAAAACAACCGCCGTGACATCGATCTGGCGCGCCGCATTTGCCCCTCCGGGGACCGGCGTCACCCCTTCAGGCACCGCGAACGGCGTCTCCTTACCGGGAGCGAGGTGACTAATGTTTTCACTGCTGCCCGCAGTGGCGATAACGCTCCGTGATGCAGGATCGAAGGTATGCAGTGTGTAGCTCCCTACCGTCTGTGTACCACCCTCTTTCCATCGCGCACGAAGAATCAGGGGAACGGTCATTGATGCGGAAACCTCGATAGGCCCGCTCTGTGGGACAACGACCCAACGGCCCCTCGAGAGAACTTCGCACACGACATCCGCTGATCCACCGCAGCTCAGCCGGGCGGACGACTGTTGCTTACCTACCGAGACGACGTAGAGGTCCACATCGGACGCCGAGTCCAGCGTGGCCTCGATATGCTGGTTTCCCTTGAGAACCGAGGGGTGCTCCGGGGTGTCGTTCGGCTCGTAGATGTCGGGGTTCGCGACGACCTCCGCCTGAAACTGGAACGGAACGCCCGGCTGAATGCCTTGACCACCGAGCATCAGCAGCCAACGCGTGAGAGGCGGCGCTATCGCTTGCAACAGTGAATAGGTACCGCCGGAGACATCGGATGCGGCGGCCACCGTCGTTCCGTCATCATTGACCCTGATCAGGTGCACACCGTGCGCGCCATCCAGCGGGAGTCCAGCGACGACCACGTTGAGCTTGGCGGCTTGCTCCGACGCGTCCGTGACGAACTGGAAGCATTCCGTCATGGCGCTTGATTCCACTACCGCATCGTACGCCGGCCCTATCTGGGCTTCGGCACACCCGGCGACCGGCGCCGCCTGAGTGACAGTCCCGGCACTAGGGGGATCGACGATGACTGAATCAGCACAAGCCGCCGCTGGCAGCGACAACGCCAATAGCGCGCACACAGATGAATAACGCTTTCGCTTCATGGGCCTTCCTCCTGAATGGTTCATCCAGACTAAGGAAGGGCATCCCATGACTTATGCAGGCGAAGGTACTCGGAGGACGTAGCGACACGCCGAGATTGTCCCGGCCTCGCTCGACAAACAATCAGCCGATGCCGAGACCTAGAATATGCGCGGCATCGGATTGGAAGCCGGCAAGTTCAGCGAAGCGCATGCCACGCTCCGCATAATCGCGAAACTGATCGAAGCTCGGCGCACCGGGCGACAACACGACAACACCTTCGCCACGTAGCGCATCGCGGGCAGCACCCACCGCGGCAGCAAGATCGGTCGCGCGGTAAACATTAGGTACGCCTACCGCTTCCAGTGCGTCGGCAATACGCGGCCCACTACGACCCTGGCAAACGATCGCTTCGGGCGCACGCTTGCGCATAGCTTCGACGAACGGCGTCCAGTCGAGCCCCCGATCGTGACCGCCGACGATGAGCGCGGCACGCGCGCTGCCTACCGTTTCCAGCGCGGCGAGGCTTGCCAGCGGTGTCGTACTGATCGAATCATTGATCCACTCGAGGCCATCGCGCTTGCCTAGCGGCTGCAGTCGATGCGGTAACGGCACGAAACTCGAAAGAGCCGGCACCGCGGCACGAGCGTCCAGCCCCATGATCTCGAGCGCCGCCAGCGCAGCACACGCGTTGATCGCATTGTGCAACCCGGGAGCGGATACGCGATCGGCGCGAATCACGTCTTCGTCGCCGCGACGGATCCAGCCAGCCGCCACATGCCAGTGAGCGGCATCGCCGAACGTGTGCAGCTCGGGATGGTCGACGGCACGGGCAAGCAGCGCAGGCTGCATCGCGTTGACGAGCACCGCCGACGACGAAGCAAGCAGCTTCAGCTTGTCGTCGACATAACGCTCGCGTGAGCCATGCCAGTCCAGGTGTTCTTCGTAGAGACTGGTCACGACACCCAGGTTCACGCCCGATGCTTCGCCCGTCTGAAAACTGGAGAGCTCGATCACCCAGAGGTCGGCCGTCTCGTCGTCCATCTCGAGCAAGGGGAGGCCGATGTTGCCGACGAGCGCGGTGCGCACCCCGATCGAACGCGCGAGATGGGCGATCAAGGCCGACGTCGTGCTCTTGCCCTTGGTTCCCGTCACCGCGATGGTCTTCGCCAGCGGGTGCCCAGCGAACCACAGCGCGGTGCCGGAGGTGAAGCGAGTACCGCGACCCTGCGCATCGAGCAATTCCGGCTTGTACGCGGAAATCCCGGGTGACTTGATGACGACGTCATATGCCGCAAGCGCGTCGGCATCCGGCGGCACACCATGAACGGCCTGACCAGGAAAGGCGGCACGCGCGGCGTCGACTTCATCTGCCGCGCAATAAAGATCGACGGCCTGCCCGGGTAGGTGCCGCGCCAGCGCATTCAGCGCGGCACGCCCCTCGCGACCGAAACCCCAGACGGCGACTCGTCGCCCGGCGAGATCAGCCCAGTGCATCCAGCGCTCCGAGCAACCGCTGCGGCACGAGGTGCGACGCACCCGGTTTCAGCCACGGCTCAAGCGACAGCTCCTCGCGGTCCAGCTGCGGCAGGATCTCGCGACGGAATCGGGAGACCAGCGCATCCTCGCGCCACTCCGGACGCTCGGCCAGCGAGGCCAGGGCGGCCCGCGCTTCCGCACCTTCGCCCACGCACTCGAAAGGCTTGTGATCCTTGTATTCCAGCAGCGCATCGAACGCGCCTGCAAGCGCGTCGTCATCGAGCAGGTTGCGCCCGAAAATCGACACCAGCCTCGGCTTGGCCATGAACGGCGCCAGCGCGAGGAAAACGAAATGGCACTTCGGGCACTGCCCGCACCAGCGATCCGCCGGCTTGGGGCCGAGGATGCGGAAATTGCGGTTGCAGCTGGAGAAGACGTCGAAATACGCACCACCCAGGCGCGCAAACGCACTGGTCACCGCCAGTTCGGACCACGGACGGAGCAGCGAGCAGTAGTCGAGATCGGCGGCAACGTGCGTGTGGATGTAGTCGTGCAGGGTCCTCTCGAAACCGAAGCCCTTGCTCCACTGGTGATTCACTTCCTGGCCTTCGTACTCGAGGGTCGCGACGGACGCGGACCGTTCGTTGGCGAAGACCACCGAGTCGTAGCCGTACAACACCGCGGCCACGGTGAGGATCACCGAGTTGATCGCGGTGACGGGAATGTGGCCATTCCACGCACCGAGGCGATTGAGCTCGAACAGGCCCGGTGCGAGTTCGCGCGAAATGTTCAAGGTGGACAGGCCCGTTCGCGCCGCACATTCGGCGATCAACGGCGAGTTGCCGACCCAGGTCGCCGTCGCATCGGCAGCGATCGACTTGACCGCCTCGACGGCAACCACCGAGTCCTTGCCGCCACCGACCGGCAGCAGCGAGCGATGCGGCAGACCGATCGCTGGTGCGCTAGCGGCCGCTTTCCTCTCGAACGGGAAGGCAATGCGCGAACGCAGGTCGAGCCGGTTGCGGTAGGCGAACTCGGCCAGTCCATGCAGGTACAACGCATCCAGCATCGAGGCGCTGTCTTCATCGAGCGACTCGCCTTCGACGACGATCGTCTCCGGGATACCCGCTTTGTAGTAGCTGACACCGGCAACGAGATGAAGCAGGCGCAGGGCGGCGGCGAACGCGGCCTCGCGTTCCGCCGGCACCGTCGGCGCGCCGGGAAAGGTCACGCGCTCGATCAGTTCCGGACCGTTGTCGAAGGCGTAGACGAGCTCGGCCACGCCATCGGCGTAACTGTGGCGAACGAAACGAAAGCGCTGGCTTTCGCGCGGATCGATGGGCATATCCATAGTGGTCACATCGGTCACGGCAGGAGCACCTCGTCGGCTTCGTCACGCAGGTTGTAGCGCGAGGACATCGCGGCGCCATAGGCACCACCCTGCGCCACCAGGACCACATCATCCTCCTTCGACTCGGKCAAACGCCTGTCAGAACCGAGGATATCGCCTGACTCGCAGATCGGCCCGACCACCTGGTACATCGTGGTGGCGGGTTCGCCATAGCGGCTGAGGTTGGTGATTTCGTGCCACGCATCGTAAAGCGCCGGGCGGATCAGGCTGTTCATGCCCGTGTCGAGGCCGAGGTAGCGCATGCCGGCGCCCTTCTCTTTCTCCTGGGTCACCTTGGCTAGCAGCACACCCGCGTCCGCCACGAGGTAACGGCCCGGCTCCATCCACAGTTCGAACTGCGGATAGGCCTGGCGCACCGCCGTGAGCACGCGATCGAGTGCCGTCATGTCCAGCGCCGTCTCACCCGGATGCGAAGGCACGCCCAGTCCGCCACCGATATTGAGCACGCGAATGGTCCCGATACGCTCCGCCAGCGAGGCGAGCTGCGAGTAGACCTCACCCCAGTGGGCGGCATCGAGGATGCCCGAGCCCAGGTGGGCATGCAGTCCGATCACCCGCGCACCAGCCGCATCCGCCAGGCGGAGGAAGCGATCCAGATGTTCGATGGGCACACCGAACTTGCTGCCGGTGCCTCCGGTTTTCACCTTGTCGTGGTGACCCAGACCACGCCCGAGATCCACGCGCAGCATGATCTCGCGGCCGGCGAACATCTCGCCCCAGTGTTCGATGGGATGCAGGGCATCGATCGTGATCGTCGCGCGCGTTTGCAGGGCCGCCTCGAAATCGCGACGTGCCGCGAAATTCGGCGTGAACAGCAGAGGGACGTCGTCGGGCACCACCGCCGACACGGCGGCGAGCTCTCCCGGCGACACACACTCGAACGCGAAACCTTCCTCGGCCAGGACCTTCAGGATGCCCGGATGCGTGTTGGCCTTGACCGCGTAATGCGCGCGATCCACCGCACGCAGCGATTTCACGCGGCGCGCCTGCGCGCGCACCGTCGGAAGGTGATAGACATAGCGAGGCGTCCGCTCTTCAGCCAGCTGGACGAGCCTCGTCCGCTCACCCTGCCACCATGCCGCGGCGGGCAGCACCGGGTCGCCGGCGCCGTAGAGCGTCTGCCAGGAGGGTCCGAAGACCATGCTGTCGTCGGTACGCAGCGCACCGGCGCCGATCAGTAGTTCATGCAGGCGCGGCAGCATGTCGTCGACCACGTCTTCGTCGACAACGAAGGTGATGTTGAGGTTGTTCGACGACTGCGAGATCAGGTGCACGCGCAACTGGCCGAACTCGGCCAGTACGCCCGACAGCTTGTGCAGCATGGAGCGCATGCCGCGGCCGACGAGGGTGATCGCCGCGCACGGCGCGATCACCTTCACCCGGCACACGCGGGCCAGGTCCGCGGCCAAGGCAGCGATCGCGTCGGAATCGAGCAGGTTCTCGGTCGGATCCAGCGATACGGTGACGTTGGTCTCGGCCGAACCGATCAGGTCCACCGACAGGCCATGGCGCTTGAAAGCGTCGAACACGTCGGCGAGGAAGCCGACCTGCTGCCACATGCCGACCGATTCCATCGATACGAGCGTGATGCCCTTGCGTGCGCTGATCGCCTTGATACTCGGCGCGTGCTCACGCACTTCGGGGCCGATCGCGGTGCCTTCCAGCTCGGGCCGGTTGGTGTCCTTGATCAACAACGGCACGCGCGGTTCGCGCAACGGCGAGAGGCAGCGCGGATGCAACACCTTCGCGCCGGTGGAAGCGATTTCCTGGGCTTCTTCGTAATCGAGACGCTGGAGCAGGCGCGCGCCGGCGACCTGACGGGGGTTAGCACTGAACATGCCGGCCACGTCGGTCCAGATTTCCACCCGCAACGCGGCCAGCAACGCACCGAAGTACGCCGCCGAGGTGTCCGAGCCGCCGCGACCGAGCAGCACGGTACGACCGGCCTCGTCCCGGGCAATGAAGCCCTGGGTGATGAAGACCTCGCCGCGTGCGGCAAGCGCTGCGGACAGGGCAGGATCGTGATGCGGCTCGACCATCGCCGAGAGCAGGCGCGTGCGCTCGTTCTGGTTGGGCAGGGCGACGGAGTTCAGGCATTCCCGCGCATCCAGCCAGGTGGTCGGCAAGCCGTTGGCACTGAGGAAAGCCGCACCCAGCGCGCTGGACATCAGTTCACCGTGCGCCTGCACGCGAGCCTGCCAGGCCAGCTCACCCAACTCGGCCGCGCCCGCGTCCGCGAGGCCGGCAAGGTCGGACAAGCGTGCGCCGAGGGTGTCCGGCATCGCCAGGGACATCTCCGCGAGCAGGGCATGGTGGCGATCGGCCAGGGCGGCGGCCGCGTCCGAGCGACGTTTGGAATCCGGGTGCGTGCAAAGCTGTTTCAGGCCGTCCGTGATGCCGGAGAGGGCCGAGACCACGATCAGCACGCGCGCGCCTTCGGCGCGACGGCTGGCAGCCAGCTCGAGGATGTTGCGCCAGCGTGCGGCGGTGGCCACCGAGGTGCCGCCGAACTTCATGACGATCCAGGGCGCGTTGTCGGGCAACGTCGCGTTTGCGTTTTCGCTCACGGGATTCTTTGCAGTGAAAAACCCCCGAAGTGTTGCGCTGCAACGAGAAAAAGGCAATGTGGGCCTGAATGGGGGCAGGGTCTTGGCTCACTGTGGGAGCCGGCTATGCCGGCGATGGACTCCCCCGCTAAGCCGCTCCGTTGGCTTTTCGCCGATGAATCGGCTCCTACATGTCCTCATCGCCGCTGAAGCGGCTCCCACATGGCATTATTCATTTCTTACACTAAGGCCGCCCGCACGCCATGGAAAATCCCGGATACGCCCGCCGCCTCACCCTGATGGACGCCGCGCTGATCGTCGTCGGCGGCATCATCGGTGGCGGCATCTTCCTCAATCCGGGCATCGTCGCGCAGCGCACCGGCTCGGGCTGGCTGTTGCTCGGCCTGTGGGTGGCGGGTGGCCTGCTCACCCTGATCGGCTGCCTCTGCTACGCCGAGCTGGGTGCGCGCCGGCCGGAAGCCGGTGGCAGCTACGTCTACCTGCGCGAAGCCTTCGGCAAACTGGCCGGCTTCCTCTTCGGCTGGACCATGCTGCTGGTGATCTACAGCGGCAGCGCCGCCGCCGTGGCGACCATCTTCGGCAGCTATGCCACCTCCGTGTTCGGCCTCTCGCCCGACCTGGTCAAGCCGCTCGCGGTCGGCGCCCTGGTCTTCGTGACCGGCATCAATCTATTCGGCATCCGCTTCGGCGCGCAGGTGCAGAACGTCTTCGCCATCCTCAAGCTGGCCGCGATCGCCGTGCTCGTCGTCACCGGCTTGGCCTTCGCGGGCGCGGGCAGCACGCAGGCGCTGGCCACGAGCCCGACGGAAGTGACCGGCTCGCTTGCCGGCGCCCTGCTCCCGGTGCTCTTCGCTTTTTCCGGTTTCAGCTATCTCAACAATCTCGCCGGCGAGGTGCGCGATCCGCAGCGCACCCTGCCGCGCGCCCTGGTCGTCGGCATGCTCGTGGTGATCACCGCCTATGTCCTGGTCAACTACGCGTACCTGGCCGTCCTCGGCCATGACGGACTGGCCAGCAGCCACGCGCCCGCGGCGGATGTGATGAGCCGGGTGTTCGGCGCGGCGGGTGCGAAGCTGATCGCCGTCGGCATCGCTATTTCGACACTCGGCTTCTGCAACATCACCCTCGTCGCCGGTGCGCGCGTACTCCAGGTGATGGGACAGGATGGCCTGTTCTTCAGCAGCGTGGCGCGGCTGCATCCGCGCTACCGCACGCCGAACATCGCGCTGATGATGCTCTCGGCCTGGGCTATCGTGCTGGTTCTCGCCGCCAACTACGGCCAGCTGCTCGACTTCGCCACCTTTGGCGACTGGGCCGCTTACGCGGTCACCATCGCCACGCTGTTCTGGTATCGCCGGCGCAGCAGGGAACGTCCGGTGTTTGCGACGCCTGCCTATCCGCTGCTGCCCCTGCTGTTCCTCGTAGCGGTCATCGGCGTCGTCGTGGCGTACAGCCTGGACAAGCCGCTCAGCGCTGGTGTGGTCTGCCTCGTCGTCCTCGCCGGGCTGCCCGTGTATGCGGTCTGGCGACGTCTGTTCAGTAAAGTGACTCGCTGAACAAGAGCACCGATGCCACAATGGCTCGGTTCAGCTGAGGAAAGCAGATGGCACAGCAAGGCCCGACGTCTCCCGTACCCGTCCCCAACAAGGACGCCAGTCAACCGGCGCCCAAACCCGTACGTGAAGGCATCGACCTCATCGTCAACGACAAACGCTATCGCCACACCGGCGAGGCGGGCATGCCCCTGCTCTGGTATCTGCGCGACGTGCTTCGTCTTACCGGCGCGAAATACGGCTGCGACCAGGGCGATTGCGGCTTCTGTACGGTGATCGTCGACGGCAAGGCGGTCGCCGCCTGCCAGACGAAGATGGAAAAGATGAGCGGCAAGCGCGTGACCACGGTCGAAGGCCTGGCAGGCGCGGACGGCAAGCTGCACCCCGTGCAGCAGGCCTGGATCGATGAGGACGCCATCATGTGCGGCTTCTGCCAGCCCGGTCAGATCATGGCCGCGGTGGATCTGCTCTCGCGCCAGAAAAACCCCTCGGACGCGGATATCGACAAGATCGGTAATCTTTGCCGCTGCGGCAGCTATGGCCGCATCCGCAAGGCCATCAAGCGCGCGGCGGGCACCATGAAGGATCCGAAGGCATGAGCGGTGAGATCCGTCTTTCCCGCCGCCGGTTCCTGAGGTACGCCGCCGGTACCGCGGGCGCCCTGGTGATCGGCATTGGCAGCGCCGAAGCACTCGACCGTCCCACGCCGGTTGCCCTGCTGGGTGACGCGTGGAGTCAGGTCGGCCCGTACCTGCGCGTTGCCGCGGACGGTCGGATCTTCATCGGCGTGCGCGATCCGGACAACGGTGAAGGCACGTCGACGTCGCTGGCGCGGATCATCGCCGAAGAAATGAGTGCCGACTGGAACCGTGTCGTCGTCGAGCCGCTCGGCCTCGGCGTCGAACAAGGGAACGGCGAGCCACGCTTCCTCTATGGTCGCCAGCGCAGCGGCGATGCCACCAGTATTCCGGCCGCGTGGGCCGATCTGCGTCAGGCTGGCGCCCTGGCGCGGTGGCTGCTGCTGCAGGCGGCGGCACGGCGCCTCGGCGTGCCGGCCGACCAGCTTCGCGGCGAGAACGGCATGGCCGTCGCCGCCGACGGTCGCAGGATTTCCTATGCCGATCTCGCCAGCGCCGCCGCGGGTATCGATGCACCCACGAGCCTGCCGCCACTCAAGCAGGCCGAGCGTTACACGCTGATCGGTCAGCCGGCGGGCGACGTCGATGCGACGGCCGTGGTGACGGGCAGCCTGCGCTACGCACTGGACGACAGTCTCGGCAATCCCGTGATCGCCGTGATCGCGCGCTGCCCCTACCCAGGGGGCACGCTCGATACCGCCGACCGGGATGCCGCGAAGAAGATCACCGGCGTCTATGACGTCATCGACATCACACCCGAACAGGGGCAGGCGCCTGGCATGACTACCCAGGCCCCGGCATTGGCCGTGCTCGCCCAGGACACCTGGTCGGCATTGGCTGGCCGCGCCGCGCTCCAGGCCACATGGAAGGCTGGAGACAAGCCCGAACCGTCGGTCTCCGCCCTCGAGCAGAAGGCACAGGAGCTCTTCGGCGACGACGCCTTCACGCCGACCATCGTGCGCGAGGACGGCGACATCGCCAGCGCACGGAAGAAGGCGACGCGAGCGCTCGAAGCCACGTATTTCCAGCCCTGGGTGGCGCATGCGACGGCGGAAACGCCCAACTGCGTCGTCCGCCTGGACCCGGATACCAGCGTGACCGTGATCGCCGCGACCCAGTCGCCGCGTCAGGCGTATGCCGTCGTGCAGCGGATGACCGGGTTCCGCCCGGACCAGATCGATATCCAGGTGCCGCGCGGCGGCGGTGGCTTCGGCCGTCGGCTCGAGCAGGATTACATCGCCGAAGCGATGGCGATCGCTCTGGCCAAGAAAGACGACGCGATCCGGAATCGCCCGCTTAAGGTCCTCTGGACCCGTGACGACGACCTCGCCCGCGATTACTACCGGCCCATGGCCGTGCATCGCCTGAATGCCTCGCTCGACAAGGCCAAGAAGATTGTCGGTTGGCACCAGCGCATGGCCAGCCCGTCCGCCCTCGTCGGCCGTGCCACGCCGGACAATCGCCTATGGCAGTCCGAACTGGTCGCAGACGCGCTGCCGGCCGGCCTGGTGCCGAACTTCCGCAGCGACTGGTACCCGCTGGATTCGAAGCTCGCCCGTGGCGAATGGCGCGGCTCGCCACACGTGACGCCCACCTTCGCCTCGGAAAGCTTTATCGACGAGCTGGCTCACGCCGTGAAGGCCAATCCGCTGGATTTCCGCCTCGCCATGCTCGGCGACGCACGCCAGCTGCCGTACAGCGGCCGCGGCGGCCCGATCGACACCGCGCGCCTGGCCAATGTGCTCAAGCTGGCCGCCGACAAGATTGACTGGAGCCGCTGGCTGCGCAGCGAAAACGGCCTGGGCATCGCCTGCGCCTACGTCTTCGGCGCCTACGTGGCTCACGCCATCGAAGTGGCCCCGACGACCGATGGCATCGATATCCACCGCGTGGTCTGCGTGGCCGATGTCGGCCGTGTCATCAATCCGCTGGGTCTCGAGGCCCAGCTGCAGGGGGCGACCATGGACGCGTTGTCCACCGCCCTCAACCTCGCCATCACGATCAAGGATGGCAAAGTGCAGCAGACGGGATTCCGCGATTACCCGATCGCCACCACCCAGCCGCTGCCTTACGAGATCGAAACCCTCATCGTGCCCTCGACGGCCGAACCGACGGGCGCCAGCGTGATCGGCGTGCCTTCGGCGGCGCCGGCCCTGGCCAACGCGGTGTTCCGTGCCACGGCCGTACGCGTGCGTCGCCTGCCCCTGCTTCGTGAGTTCGCCCGCCTGCGCTGATTTGCCGTTTTCCACCGCCCGAGGTACCGCATGACTGTCGCATCCTTTACCTCGGGCCCACCTGCCCCACGCACCGACGCCGACCTGATCGGCAGCAACAAGCGCTTCTATGACGCGCTCTGGTCGGAAGCCAAGCTGTTCTCACCGGACCGCTTCAACACCTGGCCCCTGGTGTCGGAGCTGGCGGCGCAGACCTCCCGACGGCTCGAGGTCGCCCCCGGCCTGCGCCCACGGCTTCCGCTGGCGGACACGCAGTTCGTCGACCTGAGCCGACCGGCCCTGGCCGAGCTGTCCCGTCACGGGGCCAGGGTCGCCAACGCCATGATCGGCGCGCTGCCGTTCCGTGATGCCAGTTTCGACTTCGTCTGCGCGTTCGACATCCTCGAGCACGTGGTCGACGACGAAGGCGCCTTGGGCGAGCTCGCGCGCGTGGCCGAGCCCGGCGCCCGGCTGCTGCTCTCGGTGCCCCTCCATCCCGAGGCCTGGACCGCCTTCGACGACTTCGTCGGCCACTACCGCCGCTATGAGCCGGAAGCCATCCGGGCCCTGCTGGCACGGCACGGCTTCACCATCGAGCGCAGCGCCGTCTACGGCATGCAACCCAAATCCTCGAAGCTCCTCGACCTCGGCCAGTGGTACCTGACGCACCAGCGCGCCCGCGCGATGTGGTGGTACAACAAGGTTTTCATGCCCCTCGGTGTGCGCTTCCAGAAGCCACTGGCCTTCACGCCAGGCTTCGCGCCCGGACCGGGAGTGGACGAAGTCCTGCTGGTCTGCCGCAAGGCTAGCCTTTAAATCGAGCAAAAACAGGGGCTTTACACATGACGCGGCGCAAGTGGTTATGATGCGCCACCTCCCCGCCCCCCGGACCCTGCATGCTCTATCTCATGCACGAATTCCAACGCTCGATGCTCAGCCCCCTGACCTACTGGGCAGAAGCGAGCGCGAAGATGTTTGGCGATATCGCCAGCCCGTTTGCCCGCATGCCTGGCGCCGACCGCGCCGCCGCAGGCTACGAGCTGATGTTCCGGCTGGGCAAGGCGTACGAGAAGCCCGAGTTCGGCATCCACACGGTGGAAGCGCACGGTCACGATGTCGCCATCGTCGAACAGGTCGCAATGGCCAAGCCGTTCTGCACGCTGAAGCGCTTCAAGCGCTTCTCCGACGACCAGGCCACGGTCGACCGCATGAAGAACGATCCGGCGGTGCTCGTCGTGGCGCCGCTGTCGGGTCACCACTCGACCCTGCTGCGCGACACCGTGCGCACGCTGCTGCGCGACCACAAGGTGTACATCACCGACTGGGTCGACGCGCGCATGATCCCGACCGACGAGGGTTCGTTCTCGCTGGCCGATTACGTCTCGTACGTCGAAGAGTTCATCCGCCACGTGGGTGTGCATCGCGCGCACGTGGTGTCGGTGTGCCAGCCCACCGTGCCGGTGCTCGCCGCCGTCTCGCTGATGGCCGCGCGCGGTGAAGACACGCCGCTGACGCTCACCCTCATGGGTGGCCCGATCGATACGCGCAAGAGCCCCACGAGCGTGGACAACCTGGCGACGACGCGGCCGCTGTCGTGGTTCCGCAACCAGCTCATCCACAAGGTGCCGTACCAGTACCCCGGCGCGGGCCGCGAGGTCTACCCCGGATTCCTGCAGCACGCGGGCTTCCTGGCGATGAACCCGAGCCGCCACGTCATGTCGCACTGGGACTTCTACGAGAACCTGCGCAAGGGCGATCTCGACGACGCCGAGCAGCACCGCAAGTTCTACGACGAGTACAACGCCGTGCTCGACATGCCGGCCGAGTATTACCTCGACACCATCGAAACCGTGTTCCAGGAACATCGCCTGCCGATGGGCACGTGGGATGTGCACGGCGAACGCGTCCTGCCGGCGAAGATCAAGAACACCGCCTTGCTCACCATCGAAGGTGAGCTCGACGATATCTCCGGCCTCGGCCAGACCGAAGCCGCGCACGGCCTGTGCAAGGGCATCCCGAAGAAGCTCAAGAAGCACATCACCGTGGAAGGTGCCGGCCACTACGGCATCTTCAGCGGCCGTCGCTGGCGCGATGTGGTCTACCCGGACGTCCGCGATTTCATCGCGAAGTTCGACAAGGGCAACAGCAACACGGGTGCCAAGGGCAACCGCAAGGCCTGACCTACAGCAGCGCCCAGCCGATCAGGCCGATCACGACGAAGAACGGCAACGACCAGAGATGGAACGTTGCCCACGCCTTGCGCTCGCCGAGCAGGCGCAAGGCGATCAGGTTCGCCAGCGAACCCAGCACGAAGCCGAAGCCGCCGGCGTTCACACCCCAGGCAATGGTGCGCCAGTCCTTCGAATATTCCGCAAGCAGGATCGCCGCCGGCACATTGCTGACCACTTGCGAGGCGAGTGCGCCCGTTGCGTAAAGATGCGACGGCTGGTCCAGCCCGAGGCCGCCCAGGAACTGCTTTACGCTGTCGAGGCCGGCCAGCATGCGCAGGTCGATGAACATCAGCACGAAGGTGAGCAGCAGGCCCCAGTCGATGCTCGCGATGATCCGCCGGCGAAAGACAAGGAACACGGCCAGCACGCCGAGCAAGCCCCACTCCGCATGATGGAAATCGGCAAGGAAGAGGAAGGGCACGTAGAGCACTGTGGCGACGATCAGCAGCGACCGGTCGACGCCTTGCTCGTTCTCCTCGTGCACCTGGAGCGCCGTGCCTGGAAAGGCCAGTGCCGTGACTACCAGCAGCAGGGCCAGCGCGATCGCCACCAAGGGCAGCATGGCCCAGACGAAGGCGCCGAATCCGTTGTTCCACTGCTGCCAGAGAAACAGGTTCTGCGGGTTGCCGATCGGCGTGAGCATCGATCCCGCGTTCACCGCGAGCGCTTCGAAGACCACCAGGCGCGTCGCGGGCATGCGGGCGATGCGGCACATGCTCAGGGTCAGCGGCACCATGACGAAGAGCGACACGTCGTTGGTGAGCAGCATCGACAGCAATGCGGTCGCGGCGATCAGTCCGAGCGCCGCAATCCGCCTCGTCGACGTCCGCTCGATCAGCCAGTGGCCGGCCACATGGAGCGCACCGCTGGTTTCCACGGCCTTGGTCAACAACAGCAGGCCGGCGAGTGCGGCGATGGTCGGCCAGTCCACGAGGGAGGGCCAGTCGGGAATGCGCGTGGGCTTGGCGATGGCCAAGACGACCAGCACCGCCAGAAGAACGAGAAAGAACACGTCGCGGCGCAGGGCGCGCAACGATTCGGGCAACCACTTCATCGATAGGATCCCACCAGCCAGGGCTGGATCATATCGGGTGCGCGCGTCGCCGGGGCGTGCATGCCC
>NZ_JBFUAT010000049.1:0-27733 GCF_056406135.1 Luteibacter sp. P1_D3
GTTTTATGGTGGGCGTAGCTCAGCTGGTTAGAGTACCGGATTGTGATTCCGGATGTCGTGGGTTCGAGTCCCATCGTCCACCCCACTTACAACGTGCGATGTGTTTCAAAATGGGCCGTTAGCTCAGTTGGTAGAGCAGTTGACTCTTAATCAATTGGTCRTAAGTTCGAATCTTACACGGCCCACCATTTTGGAAGGCGCTTAGGGAAACCTAAGCGCCTTTTCTTTTGCCCTCATGTTTCCCGCGAGCAGAGCGATGGATACCGGCAAACCTGGCAAGACGAGAACCCCGCGGCGCGATGGCCGTCCAGGCTCCGGCCTGTTGATCCGGCCGCACGTCGGTGCGGAGACGCGGGTGAAGTCGGGTGGGCGTGCGGAGCGCTCCTCGAGCTCTCCTGGCGCGGCGTCGAGCGACCAGCCGTCCGCTCCTCGAGGTGATCGGACTCGGGAGGAGTCAGGCGCGTCGGAGTGACTGCCGCTCTGACGGATTAGAAGTCGGCCACGGTACCGACCGGTTATGACAGGTTCGCCGGTGACAGTGCCTGCAGCATCGAGGTAGTGCATCGCCGGGCCGCGGCAGCCGCACTCGGTTCCACGGGTGTCTCGGTCCGGCACGCGCCGCCTCCAAGGGTCTCGGGGCTTAGTCTTACCAAGCTGCCTTCCGAGACTTTCGAGCCGAAGCTGGCACAGATCMGTTGGTCGAGTTCCCGGGTAGCCTGAGGCTGGGATGTGTGGAGATACAGGTAATCGCCATTTTCAAGTTCGATAAGGTGTTGCTCGACCAGCGTGTCCATCCCGTGCTCATCTTTCAGGATGACTTGTCGGACGACGCGTTTCTCGCCCTCGAGCGACATGCTCGCGCTTTGCTGGGTGACTTGGGCGAAGACGAGAGCTGGCATCGCAGCGGCGGCGAGCGGGAGTAGATATCGCATTGGGGTGCCTCCTTGGGTGGGAGGCTCAGGATCGACTGGCGGGCGAGTCGATTGAATACGCCAAATCTGAAAAATGGCCTACACGACGACCGACACTACGCGGGACGACACCTGAATCGCCTTCACCGGTCGCAGGCGATAGACCTGAGCGTGCGCGGGACCTAGAATGGCGCCGCGAGCGAGAGTGGCGGAATTGGTAGACGCACCAGATTTAGGTTCTGACGGGTAAAACCGTGCGGGTTCGAGTCCCGCCTCTCGCACCAACCAGGGATCGACCCATGACCAGTGACGAGCAGCTCATTCGCCGCCTGTATGACGGTTGAAGTGCATCAGCTTGTCCGTGACCTGCAGGGGCAGATTCTTCTCGATGAAGTCATCCATCACGCCTTCGTTGTGAAAAGTGGACGGGTGCAGCGCTTCTATATCTTCGGGCCCTCCGAGCTTAAGAACGTGTGTCATTAATTCGGCCCAACGGGCCACAGCAGGACAGTCACCTTGAACGCAGTGCAGGGAAGTGGCGCGAGAGTCTGGTGGTCGAAGCTTGTCGGAATCGCGGCTCTGGCCGGATTTTGCGCCGCGCTGTCGATCCATGTGCGATGCATCCTCCATCTTCCGGTCCCCGAGGAGATTTGGCGGGGTTGCCCGCTTTCATTTTTCCTGTTTGTCGGCGCGGCTCTGGTGTTCATGCCCATGTTTCGCGATGCCAGCGACGGTCGGATCGGTGGCGTATCGAACTCGCGAATTGTCGCTGGCATGCCGACATGGGCGCGTGTCGCGATCGGCGCGTGTGCCGTCTACGTCGCCGTGAACTTCTTCTGGTGCGTCGTCTTCCACGGCGGAAAGGTGCATGTTTCCGGTGGCAGGGCTATTGCCTACGCTTCAGGCGTCTCGCGCGTTTTAAGTGATGTGGAGTATCGGGACTATCTCGAGTGGCAGATGCGTATGTGGTCCGGTCACTGCCTGATCTTCTATCTGGTTCCGGCGTTCTATTTTCTTTGCGGACCGGGTGCAAAGATGCGCGTTGCGCCAAGCATGCCCTGATCGTCTATGCCCCGGCAGCTTTGCGACGCTTCGCTGCGAGGTAAGCGTGCGTCAGGATAGTAGCCTGACGATCACTTGAATCATGGCAATAACAAACGCGGTGCCTGCCACGACCGCGGCGACCAAGATGATCCATTGGAGCGTCCGCATATAAAAATGACTCTCCGCCGCGATCTTCGCGTTCACCGCGGCGATCTTTTTCATTTCGACCCTATGAGCTGCGGCATCCTCAAGCATGCCCGTCAATCTTGCCTGGATCAGTTCACTGTTTTTCGAGGTCATTGCCTTCCTTGCTTGCCTCGGCCGGTGAGCAAGTCTGAGCGTAGCCAAACCATGCGCCCTCGTCATGCGGGTGCAGCTCCCTACGACGCTTCGTAGCGGTGCTTGATGTCACGATCCCAAAAGTTTCAATAACCCAAGCGCAGCGGCAAACGTACCCGCCACCGCCACGTAAGGATACCAACGCGCCTCTGCGTTGATTTTCATGGTCTCGGCGGTGATCGTTCGGATCTCCGCGCGGAGTTTTTCGCGCTCGTCGTCGATCATCAGTTCGGTCTCCGGCTCGGCCGGTAAAGGATTGGCGGACATCTCTCGCTCCCAGCGTATCACCGGGCCATTTCGGCCGGCACGAGTACGCAGATTACGGAGGCGCAAGGTGCGGCAATGTCAGCCAAATCCGCCAGAAATGCGAAGGCAATGCAGCTGATGCGTAGGGCAACTACGCCGGTGTCTGCGTTCGCCGAGCTACGATAGTTCCTAAGACGGCCAACGCCACTGTAATCGCGAAGTTCGCCGCAAACGCTGCCGTGTGCGACACATTCAACAACGCAGCGAACAACGTGCCGCCGATCGCGAGTGTCGTTGCCACCATCAGTGACTCGCACAACTGCAGCGCCGAGCTGTTGCTACCTTGCTCGTGTTCGCTCGACATGGAGAGGGCGAGAACGGCGACGGTGCCGTAGAGCATGCCCATGCCGAGACCGGTCAGCAGCCAGCCAAGGACAGCTCCCGTCACCGGCATCCATTCGAACGTGGCCAGTGATGCAGTCGCGACGCCGAGGACCATCAATGCGGTACCGCGAGTGAGCAGGGCCTGTCGAGAAATCTTTGCGTAATGGCCCTGGTACCACGAACCCGAGAACCAGCCGATCGCGCCGACACTGATGCCGATGCCTGACCACGTTGGTGACAGGCCGTGTTGTTGCGAGAAGACCAGGGGAAGAAACGCCTCCGCGCCGAAGAAGGCGGAGGCTGCGATGCCGCGCAGGGCGATCACCGCCGGCAATCCACGCGCCGCCCGCAGCGTGCCGGCGGGCAGCAATCGGTGACCACATCCGATCAGCAAGGCGACCGCGGGTACGAAGAGCGCCGCGGCCAGCCAGCCATGCTCCTGGCCAGCGACGAACAGCAGGCAGGTGCCGAGGGACGCGCCGACGGCATTGAGCATGCGGCCGGGTTTGTCTTCCTGCGGATGCGTCGGTGGTGCCAGCGAGTTCAGCGCGCCGCGTAGCGCGGCTGCGGCGGGCAGGGCGAGTAGGGGCACGGCGAGGAACACCCAGCGCCAGCCGACGTGCTCGACGATCGCGCCGCTGATGGCCGGACCGATCAGGGCGGGCACAACCCACCCGGCCGAAAACGATGCGAATACCTTCGGGCGCAACGATTCCGGATACAGGCGCGCAACGATCACGTACAGCGCCGGCGACAGGCAACCGGCACCCAAGCCCTGCACGAGCCTGCCGACAAGCAATGTCGGCATGTTGTGCGCGAAACCTGCGATCAGCAGGCCCGCCACAAATCCGACCAGGCCGGTCCACACGGCCGGGGCAGGTCCCTTGCGGTCGGACCAGCGGCCGGACAGCGCCATGCCGATGACGCTGGTCGCCAACATGCCGCCAAAGGCGAGGGCGTACGCCCGCAGGCCATCGAGCTCGCGGGCCACCGTCGGCATCGCCGTGGTTACCGCCAGCGCTTCGAAGGCGAGCAGGGAGATCAGCGCGACCATGCCGAGCGTGGCGGCCCGGTAGGTCGGGGAGAGGATGCCGTCGGCGCGCGGAGTCGCAGAGGGCTGGGTGAGGTCAGGGGTCGACGTGCCCACGTTCATTCTTTCTTCCTTGGGGGTAGGGAGTTTCGCACGCTTGCGCGCACATCCCGGGACGCGCAGGATGGAACCTCAACGTTGGTTGAGGTCAAGCGATGCGGGAATTCAGCGTGGGTGACGCCGCCAGGCGTGCCGGTGTGGCGGTCTCGGCCCTGCACTTTTATGAACGAAAAGGGCTGATCCGTAGCCTGCGAACGGCCGGCAACCAGCGGCGCTACGCCGGCGATGTCCTTCGTCGGATCGCCGTGATCCGGGTGGCCCAGCGGGTCGGTATCCCGCTGGAGGCCGTGCGGCGGGCCTTTTCCGCCCTGCCGGACGAGCGCGCCCCCAGCCGTGAGGAATGGGCACAGATGTCCGCGGCATGGCAGGACGAGCTCGACGACCGGATCAAGCAACTGGTGAATCTGAAGGACAAACTGACCGAGTGCATCGGTTGCGGCTGCCTTTCCCTGACCGCCTGCGCCCTCGCCAATCCGGGCGACGCACTGGCGGCGGATGGCGGCGGTCCGAGGCGCTGGAGCCCCGCCTGACCCCCGTCTGACGCCTGTTGCGGCGGTAGAGGGGCAAAACGTAGAATGGGCAGTCATTTGCGGGGTTTTTCACCCCATCGCGCCACACTCGTGGTGGTTTCAGGAGAGGTCATGCAGGTTTCGGTTGAGAATGTCGGCAAGCTCGGGCGCAAGCTCACGGTGAAGTTCCCGGCTGAGCGCCTCGAGTCGCAGGTCAGCCAGCGCATCGCGGAGATGGGTCGCACGGTACGCCTGAAGGGGTTCCGTCCCGGCAAGGTTCCCACCAACGTGATCCAGCAGCGCTTTGGCGCGCAGGTCCGTGGCGAGGCACTGTCCGAGCTGATCGGCTCCACGCTGCGTCAGGCCGTCGAGCAGGAAAAGCTCCAGCCGATCGCCAACCCGGCGGTGGACACCACGGGTAATGCCGAGAACGGCGAAATCGCCTACACGGCTACCTTCGAGATCATGCCGGAGTTCCCGGTGATCGACGTGGCGGCGCTCGAGATCGCCCGTCCGAAGGCTGAAGTGAAGGATTCCGACATCGACAAGATGATCGAGACCCTGCGCACGCAGCGTCGCAGCTTCGACGAAGTGACCCGCGCCTCCAAGGACGGCGACTTCGTGATGTTCGAATACGCCGCTGAAGCCGGTGACTACCGCTTCCCGACCGAAGGCCTGGAGCGCGCCGGTAGCGTGCTCGGCTCGGGCACCCTGTTCAAGGCGCTCGACGAAGCCCTCACCGGCCGTTCGGCTGGCGAAGACCTGGTCCAGGACGTGGCCTTCCCGGAAGACTTCCGTAACCCGGAGCTCGCCGGCAAGACCGCCAAGGTCACCTTCAAGATCGTCAAGGTGCAGGAGCCGAACCTGCCGACCGTCGACGCCGAGTTCGTGCAGCTGTTCGGTGTGGCCGATGGCGACATCGAGACCTTCCGCAAGGAAGTCCGCGCCAACCTCGAGCGCGAGCTCAAGGCCAGCGTGATGGCCCGCCTGAAGTCCGAAGTGGCCGAGAAGCTGGCCGGCGCCTACCCGGAGCTGGACGTGCCCGACCTCATGACCGATGCCGAGGCCCGCAGCCTTGCCGCCGGTAACCTGCCGCGCGGCCAGGAGCCGAGCCCGCAGATGGTCGCCGAGGCCACGCCGTTCGCCCGTAAGCGCGTGCTCGCCGCGCTGCTGATGGGTGAAATCGCACGCAAGAATGAGATCCGGATTGATCGCAAGCGCATGGCGGAAATGCTTTCCGCGATCGCTTCGACCTATGAAGAACCGGAAAAGGTCATTGAACTGTATAACGGCGATCCCCAACTGATGTCGGGACTGCAGAACCGCGTCATGGAGGATCAGGTGGCTGAGTGGGTGGCGGATAACGCCAAGTCCACCGACCAGGAACTGACCTTCGACGAGGTGATGCGCCCGATCGGTGCCTGACCGCATCGATCACTTGCAATAGCCGGGCCCCACACGAAGGAGAGACCGCATGTCCATGGCTCCGATCCAGAACCTCAACCTGGTGCCCATCGTCGTCGAACAGACCTCACGCGGTGAGCGTTCGTACGACATTTATTCGCGTCTCCTCAAGGAGCGCATCATCTTCGCCGTGGGGCCGGTCGACGATTACATGGCCAATGTGATCGTCGCCCAACTGCTGTTCCTTGAGTCGGAAAACCCGGACAAGGACATCAACCTTTACATCAACAGCCCGGGCGGTTCCGTCACGGCCGGCATGGCGATCTACGACACGATGCAGTTCGTGAAGCCGGACGTCAGCACGATGTGCATCGGCCAGGCTGCCTCGATGGGCGCCCTGCTGCTGGCAGCGGGTGCCGCGGGCAAGCGTTATTCGCTGCCGCATTCGCGCATCATGATCCACCAGCCCTGGGCTGGCGGTATCTCGGGTCAGGCCACGGACATTGAGATTCATGCCCGTGAGATTCTGACCATGCGCGAGCGTCTCAACGCCATCCTCGCCCACCACAGTGGCAAGACGGTCGACGAGATCGCCCGTGATACCGAGCGTGACCGCTTCATGAGTGGGGCCGAGGCCCAGGCCTATGGCCTGATCGACTCGATCCCCGAAAAGCGCACGGTCGACACCGTCCGTTCAGCTTGATTTGAACGTTTTCGCTTGTGAAAACCGGCACTTCGCTCCTGATTCCAGGGGCGAAGTGCTGTGCTATTCTCAAAGCGTACCTGGATTCTCAGTAGGGCCCAAAGCATGAGCGACGAGCGGCAGAGCCGTTCCAACGACGGCGGCAAGATTCTTTACTGCTCCTTCTGCGGCAAGAGCCAGCATGAAGTGCGCAAGCTGATCGCCGGCCCCAGCGTGTTCATCTGCGACGAATGCGTTGAGCTGTGCAACGACATCATCCGCGAGGAACTGGAGGAGAAGGCGGCCTCCGGCCGGACCCAGCTTCCGAAGCCCCGCGAAATCATGGAAGCCCTCGACCAGTACGTGGTTGGTCAGACGCGCGCCAAGAAGGCGTTGTCCGTCGCGGTCTACAACCACTACAAGCGCATTGAATCGCGCCAGAAGAACGACGAAGTCGAGCTTGGCAAATCCAACATCCTCCTGATCGGTCCGACCGGTTCGGGCAAGACGCTGCTGGCCGAAACGCTGGCGCGCCTGCTCAATGTGCCGTTCACCATCGCCGATGCCACGACTCTGACCGAGGCGGGCTATGTCGGTGAGGATGTCGAGAACATCATCCAGAAGCTTCTGCAGAAGTGCGACTACGACGTCGAGAAGGCGCAGAGCGGCATCGTCTATATCGACGAAATCGACAAGATCTCGCGTAAGAGCGAGAACCCGTCGATCACCCGCGACGTCTCCGGCGAAGGTGTGCAGCAGGCCCTGCTCAAGCTCATCGAGGGCACGCTCGCCTCGGTGCCGCCGCAGGGTGGCCGCAAGCATCCCCAGCAGGAATTCCTGCAGGTCGACACACGCAACATCCTGTTTATCTGCGGTGGTGCGTTCTCGGGTCTGGAGAAAGTCATCCAGCAGCGTTCCGAGGTCACGGGTATCGGCTTCGGTGCCGAAGTCCGCTCGAAAGAACGTACGGAGAACGTCGGCAAGATGCTGTCGGAAGTCGAACCGGCGGATCTGGTCCGTTTCGGCCTGATTCCCGAGTTCGTCGGTCGTCTGCCGGTGGTCGCCACGCTCGACGAGCTCGATGAGGCTGCCCTGGTGCAGATCCTCACCGAGCCGAAGAACGCGGTCACCAAGCAGTTCAAGAAGCTTTTCGATATGGAAGGCGCCGAGCTGGAATTCCGCCCGGAGGCCCTGTCCGCCATCGCCCGTCGCGCGCTCAAGCGCAAGACCGGCGCACGTGGACTGCGAACCATTCTCGAACAGGTGCTGCTCGACACGATGTTCGAACTGCCCTCGCTGGAGCATGTCAGCAAGGTCGTGGTCGACGATGCCGTGATCGATGGCCAGGCCGAGCCGTATCTCATCTACCGCGGGAACCTGCAGCAGCAGCGGATCGCGGGTGAGGGCGGCGACGCAGCCTGATCACTGCATAAGCAAGCTACCGCGGCCCCGGCGTCCAGTACGCCGGGGCCGTTTTTCTTTGTGGTGTCCGCTCTTGATCGTTCCTTCGCGAACCACCACTTGACGTGTATGGCGGCTCCGGCGCAGTGTCGGGGCGAACCCCAAATTCTCTGAGGGAAACCCCAAGCACATGGCGAAGAATCGCAGCCAAACCACGAGCGGATCCGAGCTGGACCTGTTGCCGGTCCTGCCCCTGCGTGACGTCGTTGTCTACCCGCATATGGTCATTCCGCTGTTCGTGGGTCGCGACAAGTCCATGCGCGCGCTGGAGCGGGCGATGGAAGGCGAACGGCAGATCCTGCTCGTCGCCCAGAAGAGCCCCGACATCGACGATCCGTCGATCGGCGATCTGCATTCGGTCGGCACGCTCGCCGGTGTCCTGCAGCTGCTGAAGCTGCCCGATGGCACCGTCAAGGTGCTCGTCGAAGGACAGTCGCGCGTACAGATCGATGCCTTCGAAGACGAAGCCGGCATGATGAGCGGCAAGGCGCGCGTCATCGAGCCGATCTACAGCAGCAACGAACGCGAGCTCGACGTCGTGTCGCGCTCGCTCGTCTCGCTGTTCGAGCAGCTGGTCAAGCAAAGCCGCAAGCTCCCGCCGGAAATCCTCGCGACGCTCTCGGGTATCGACGATCCGTCGCGCCTGGCCGACTCCATCGCCGCGCATCTTTCGGTGCGCATGGGCGACAAGCAGCGCGTGCTCGAAGCGGCCGATGTCGGCCAGCGCCTCGAGTTGCTCATCGGCCTCGTCGATGGCGAGATGGACTTGCAGCAGGTTGAAAAGCGCATCCGCGGACGCGTCAAGTCGCAGATGGAAAAGAGCCAGCGCGAGTACTACCTCAACGAGCAGATGAAGGCCATCCAGAAGGAGCTGGGTGAGGGCGAAGAGGGCGCGAACGAGATCGAGGAGCTGCAGAAAAAGATCGACGCCGCCGGCATGCCCAAGGCCGTGCTCGCCAAGGCGCGTCAGGAATTCAACAAGCTCAAGCAGATGTCGCCSATGTCCGCCGAGGCGACCGTGGTCCGCAACTACCTCGATTGGGTGGTCGGCGTGCCGTGGAAGAAGCGCAGCAAGGTCCGCAAGGATCTCGCGCTCGCCCAGGAAACCCTCGACGCCGATCACTTCGGTCTGGAAAAGGTCAAGGAACGGATCCTCGAGTACCTCGCTGTGCAGCAGCGCGTGAACACGATGAAGGGTCCGATCCTCTGCCTCGTCGGTCCACCCGGCGTGGGCAAGACCTCGCTCGGCCAGTCGATCGCCAAGGCGACCAACCGCAAGTTTGTCCGCATGAGCCTGGGTGGCGTGCGCGATGAGGCTGAGATTCGCGGCCACCGTCGTACCTACATTGGTTCCATGCCGGGCCGCATCGTGCAGAACCTCAACAAGGTCGGCACGAAGAATCCGCTGTTCGTCCTCGATGAAATCGACAAGATGTCGATGGACTTCCGTGGCGACCCGTCGTCGGCCCTGCTCGAAGTGCTCGATCCGGAGCAGAACAACGCGTTCAACGATCACTACCTGGAAGTCGATCTCGACCTCTCCGAAGTGATGTGGATCGCGACGGCGAACTCCCTCAACATCCCCGGTCCGCTGCTCGACCGCATGGAAGTGATCCGTATCCCGGGTTACACCGAGGACGAGAAGCTCAACATCGCGCTGAAGTATCTGGTGCCCAAGCAGCTGAAGGCGAATGGCCTGAAGGCCGATGAACTGACGGTCGGCGAAGATGCGCTGCGTGACATCGTGCGTTACTACACGCGGGAATCCGGCGTGCGTAACCTCGAGCGCGAAATCTCCAAGATCTGCCGCAAGGTGGTCAAGGAAATCGCGCTGGGCACGGTGCCTGCGAAGGCCAAGGCCAAGGTGAAGAAAACCGCCGCCAAGGCCGTCAAGGGCAAGGTGCTGGCTCCGGACCAGGTGCGCGTGGACGGTGAGAATCTCGACCATTTCCTCGGCGTGCGTCGCTTCGACTTCGGTCGTGCGGAGCTGCAGAACGAAGTGGGCCTGGTGACGGGTCTGGCCTGGACCCAGGTCGGCGGCGACCTGCTCAGCATCGAGGCCTCCGTGGTCCCGGGCAAGGGTCGCCTGATCCAGACGGGCCAGCTCGGCGATGTCATGAAGGAGTCGATCCAGGCTGCGCTCAGCGTGGTTCGTGCCCGGGCCGAGGCGCTGGGTATCGATCCCGACTTCCACCAGTCGCTCGACATCCATATCCACGTCCCTGAAGGTGCCACGCCGAAGGACGGCCCGAGTGCGGGTATCGCCATGTGCACGGCGCTCGTGTCGGCGCTGACCAAGGTGCCGGTGCGCTCTGAAGTCGCCATGACGGGTGAGATCACCCTGCGCGGTCGCGTGCTGCCGATCGGCGGCCTCAAGGAGAAGCTGCTCGCGGCCCATCGCGGCGGCATCACCACGGTGATCATTCCGGACGAGAACCGGAAGGACCTCATCGACCTGCCGGAGAACATCACGTCGTCGCTCGCCATTCATCCGGTGAAGTGGATCGACGAGGTGCTCAATCTGGCGCTCGAGCGTCCGCCGGCACCGAAGAAGGCCGGAGACGGCGGTGAGGCGGTCGAGGTGCCCCTCGAAGAGGCCAAGGCTGGGAAGGGCAAGGGCAAGGGTTCGCCGTCGCTCACGCACTGATCTCCGCCGATCCCTCCGCGTAACGAACAAAGGGTGCACGCAAGTGCACCCTTTTCGTTTTCGCCGTCCTGTCATTGTTGACTCGCGATAATCGTTTTTCTCTTCCCATGCAAGCCTCCGTGAAGGATGCATACGCGCTGAAAGCGTTGGTATTGCTCGTATTGCGATGGGGGGAGGGCACTGGTATAAAGGCGGCTCCGCAATCGTCCGCGCCGCAAGGGCGCCACGTATCGCGGGTCGTCGAACGATGCCAAAAGCTCACGTTCGAAGATCTACCGTCTTCTCGTACAGGATTGCCTTTCCGGCGATTCGAATTACCTTTGAAAGGGAGTTACGTAATGAATAAAACCGACCTGATCGCCGCCATTGCTGAAAAGGCTGAACTGTCGAAGGCCGACGCTGGCAAGGCGCTCGAAGGCCTGATCGAAGCAGTGAAGGACACCCTCAAGAAGGGTGAAGACGTCGCCCTCGTCGGCTTCGGCACCTTCAAGCTGCGCAGCCGCGCTGCCCGCACGGGCCGCAACCCGCGCACGAACGAAGAGATCAAGATCCCGGCGTCCAAGGTTCCGGCCTTCACGGCTGGCAAGGCGCTCAAGGATCACGTAAACTAAGTAGTCTTGCTGTAGGGGGTGCTTAGCTCAGCGGTAGAGCGTCGCCTTTACACGGCGCTGGTCGGGGGTTCGATCCCCTCAGCACCCACCAACGGTAAGTGGAGTGGTAGTTCAGTCGGTTAGAATGCTGGCCTGTCACGCCGGAGGTCGCGGGTTCGAGTCCCGTCCACTCCGCCAATCCGCAAAGGCGCCCGTGTGGCGCCTTTGCTTTATCTACCGTCGGTAAGGATTTGCCGACGCCACCTGTGCGAGTCGCATCATGCTGCAAGCCCTGCGTAACAAGATCCACGGTTGGCCCGCGGCCATTGTCCTCGGCGTTTCGGTGTTCGCCGTTGCCTTCTTCGGCATCGAGTCGTACTTCGTATCGCGCGTCGATACGTATGTGGCGAAAGTCGGCGACCACGAGATTTCTCAGCAGGACTGGCAGAACCGGATGAACGAGCTGCGTCAGCAGATCGCACAGAATCCGAACGCGCCGTTCACTGTCGCCGATCTCGAGAAGCCCGAGCTCAAGCAGCAGGTGCTCGACGGCATGATTGGCAAGGTCCTCCTCGACAAGGCCAATACCGATCTCGGCCTCCAGGTGTCCGACGCCAGTGTGCGCGAGACGATCGGCTCCGATCCCGGCTTTGCCGTGAACGGGCAGTTCAGTCCGGATGCGTACAAGGCCATTCTCTCCATGCAGGGCATGAGCCCGGCCATGTATGAGTCCAAGGTCCGCGCGGACCTCGGCAACCAGATCATCCCGCAGGCGATTTACGCGACCACCCTGGTCAGCGACGCCGATGTCGATGGCTTCTTCCGCCTCCAGCTCCAGCAGCGCGACCTGCGCTTCGTGGAACTGCCGCGTCCGTCGCTGACGGATGCCACGGTGGCCGATGGCGACATCGATGCGTTCTACAAGTCGCACATCGCCGACTACACCACGCCCGAGCAGGTCTCGGTGCAGTACCTCGAAGTGAAGCAGGCCGACCTGAAGCTCGGTGAGCCGACCGACGCCCAGCTGCACGAGTTCTACGACAAGTTCAAGCAGCGCTATGCGCAGCCGGAACAGCGTCAGGTCTCGCACATCCTCATCGATGTGCCCAAGAACGCCACGCCCGACCAGCAGAAGGTCGCGCTCGAGAAAGCGAAGAAGATCGCTGCCGAGGCCACGCCGGAAAACTTCGCCAAGCTCGCTGCCGATAACTCGGAAGATCTGGGCTCCAAGCGCAGCGGCGGCGATCTCGGCTGGCTGGAAAAGGGCGTCGCGAACGCTGCCTTCGATACCGCGCTCTTCAGCATGAAGAAGGGCGAGATCTCGAAGGAGCCGGTGCTTTCGCCGGAAGAGGGCTACCACATCATCTGGGTGCGCGATGCGCGCGAGGGCGATGCCAAACCGTTCGCCGAGGTGCGCTCGCAGCTCGCCGCGGACTGGGCGAAGGGCGAGGGCGAGCGTCTCTACAACGAGCGCGCCGGCCAGCTGGCCGACCTTGCCGAGCGCAATCCGGGTTCGCTCGATGCCGCCGCCAAGGAGCTCGGTGTCGAGATTCGCACCACGCCGATGTTCGGTCGTCAGGGTGGTGAAGGCCTGGCCTCCGATCCGAAGTTCGTTGCTGCTGCTTTCGCCGACGACGTGCTCAACCAGGGCAACAACTCCTCGCTGGTCCAGGTCGGCAAGGGCGACGCGATCGTCATGCACCTGGGCAAGCACGCCGCTGCTGCGCCGAAAAACCTGGCCGACGTCCGCGACGTGATTCGCCAGCGCATCCTCGACGAACGCGTCGACGCGATGGCGAAGAAGCAGGCTGATGAACTCGTCGCGCAGGTGGCCAAGGGTGGCGACATCGCCGCGCTCGCCAAGGCGCCGGTGCGCACCGCCACCGACCTGGAGCGCAGCAAGCTCTCCACCGTCAAGGACGTGCCGACGCCGATTCTCCAGCAGGCCTTCACGCTGCCGCATCCGGTCGACGGCAAGCCGAGCTGGTCGGTCGTGCAGACGGGTAATGGCACCTACGCGGTGGTTGCCGTGGACAAGGTCACCGACGGTGACCTGACCAAGGTCACCAAGGCCGAACACGACGGCTTGCGTGGCCAGATCACCGATGCGATGGCCAAGGCCGCCACGATCGAATACATCGATGCGCTCAAGGCCCGCGGCGAGATCAAGGTCGCGCAGGACCGCATGTAACACCACGAAGCCCAGCGCTTCGCCGGAAGGCCCCTCATCGCTGAGGGGCCTTTTTTTGTCTGCCGTCCATGCGGAAGCGCATGGTGCGCCCGGCCGATTACAATGGGCGCCTTACTGCGTCAAAGGGACAACCCGTGATCATTACCCCCAAGGTTCGTGGCTTCATCTGCACCACCGCTCATCCGGTCGGCTGCGAGAAAAACGTGGAAGAGCAGATCGCCATCACCAAGGCCAGCGGCGCGTTCGCCGACGGCCCGAAGCGCGTGCTCGTGATTGGTGCCTCCACCGGCTACGGCCTTGCCTCGCGCATCACGGCCGCCTTCGGCCAGGGTGCGGCGACGCTGGGTGTGTTCTTCGAGAAACCCTCGAGCGAAACCAAGACCGGCACGGCCGGCTGGTACAACTCGGCGGCCTTCGACAAGCTTGCCACGCAGGCGGGTCTGTACAGCCGCTCGATCAACGGCGATGCGTTCTCCGACGAGACTCGCGCCAAGGCCATCGAGATCATCAAGGCCGACATGGGCGGTCCGATCGACTTGGTCGTGTATTCGCTCGCTTCGCCGGTGCGCAAGCTGCCGGGGACGAACACGGTCGTGCGCTCCGCACTGAAGACGATCGGCGAGACCTTCACCGCTTCCTCGGTGGACACCAACAAGGATGCCGTCATCCAGGCGTCCGTCGAGCCAGCGACGCCGCAGGAAATCGAAGACACCGTGACCGTCATGGGTGGCGAAGACTGGGCACTGTGGATCGCCGCGCTCAGCGACGCCGGCGTGCTGGCCGAGAACGCGACCACGGTGGCGTACAGCTACGTCGGTACCGAGATCACCTGGCCGATCTACTGGCACGGCACGCTCGGCCAGGCCAAGCAGCATCTCGACCGCACGGCGAAGCAGCTGGGTGAGCGTCACAAGGGTCTGCGTTCGTACGTCGGCGTGATGAAGTCCGTGGTCACCCAGGCCAGCTCGGCCATTCCGGTCATTCCGCTCTACGTGTCCATGGTCTTCAAGATCATGAAGGCCAAGGGCATCCACGAAGGCACGATCGAGCAGATCAACCGCCTGTTCCACGATCGCCTCTACCGTGCGGATGGCAAGGCGCCGGAAGTGGACGCCGAAGGTCGCCTGCGGCTGGACGACTGGGAGCTGCGTGACGACGTGCAGAGCGAGTGCAAGGCACTGTGGCCGACGGTCACCACGGAAAACCTGTGGACCGACACCGACTACGCCGGCTACAAGCACGACTTCATCAAGCTGTTCGGTTTTGATCGCAAAGACGTCGACTACGCCGCCGACGTCAACCCGGACGTCCGCTGGAACGTCGTAGAAATGTAAGCGTTCGGCTGCTCTGGTAGGAGCCGATTCATCGGCGATGCTCTTGCTCTGGTAGGAGCCGATTCATCGGCGATGCTCTTGCTCTTGTCCGGTAGGAGCCGATTTATCGGCGATGCCTAACGGTGTCGCGAGCACCCGTCGCCGATGAATCGGCTCCTACCGAGCAGGAGTTCGGCACGGGCCCGGCAAACGCTGAATCAGCCCATCAACCCCACGATGTTGAAACCCGCATCGACATACGTGACCTCACCGGTCACCCCGGACGCAAGATCCGAACACAGGAAGGCGGCGACATTGCCGACTTCCTCCTGTGTCACGCCGCGTCGCAAGGGCGCGACGTTGTCGACCTGATCGAGGATGCGGCGGAAGTTGCCGACACCGGACGCGGCGAGCGTCTTGATCGGTCCGGCGGAGATGGCATTCACGCGCGTCCCTTCCGGCCCGAGGTTATAGGCGAGGTAACGCACGTTCGCTTCCAGGCTGGCCTTGGCCAGACCCATCACGTTGTAGTTCGGCAGGGCGCGTTCCGCGCCGAGATAACTCAGCGTGAGGATCGCGCCGCCACGACCAGACATCAGCGGGCGCGCGGCTTTCGCCAGCGCCGCGAGGCTGTAGCTGGAGATGTCGTGCGCCACCGCAAAGTTCTCGCGAGTGAGGTTGTCGAGGAAGTCGCCCTGCAAGGCCTCGCGCGGCGCGAAGCCCACCGAATGGACGAGTACATCCAGGCCGTCCCAGTGCTGACCGAGCTCGGCGAACACGCGCTCGATGTGCGCGTCGATGCCGACATCGCATTCCAGAACGAGGTTGGAGCCGAATTCTGCAGCGGCCTCGTCGACGCGATCTTTCAGGCGTTCGTTCTGATACGTAAACGCCAATTCCGCCCCTTCACGATGCATCGCCTCGGCGATGCCCCAGGCGATGCTGCGACGGCTGGCGATGCCGACGATGAGAGCCCGCTTGCGATGCAGGAAGCCCATGGGCTTAACGCGACGCGGTGAGGCGCAGGACCTGGCCGGGCTTCACGGCCTGCGTCTGCAGGTCGTTCCATTTCATCAACTGCTCGACGCTGACCTGATGACGGCGGGCAATCGTCCAGAGGGACTCGCCGTTGTTGACCTTGTAGACGATGGCGACGGCCTTTTCGTCGGCCTTCGACGGCTTGCCACCCTTGCCGGGCGTCGTGGCCTTGGCGATGGCGGAAGCCTTGCCAGCCTTTGACGCCTTTTCAGCCCGATCGGCCTTGGCAATCTCAGCCTTCGAAAGATTCGCCCCCTTGGCGTTCTTCTTGCCCTTGCTGCCCTTGGCCGCAGGCTCATCGGCAACGGCATCATCATCGATCGACGAAGACGGCTCTTCGATGACAGCGGCGACCGGCCCGAGGTTGTACTGATCGGCGGCCGTCTTCGGCAGCAGCAGCGACGACGACACGGTGCCCTTCGTCGTGCGGTACGCCGGATTGAAATCACGCAGGTCGTTCATCGACAGACCCGACTGCTTTGCAGCTTGAGCGAGCGATTGCGGATTCGACACCTGCACCACCTGCAACGCGTCGTCGCCATCCTGTCGCGGCAACTGCACGTTGAAGCGACCCGGGTCGCGAACGATGCACGCGATCGCCATGAGCTTGACCAGGTGTTCCCGGGTGGCCGCTTTCATCGGCACATCCGGCAAGCCTTCTTCGGCCGTCGGACCGCCGTGCTTGTCGATGGTCTTCTTCAGGCCGAACTCGCCGGCGTTATACGCCACATCGACCAGACGCCAGTCGCCGAGGTCGTCGTAGTAGCGGCGCATCATCGACATCACCGATTCCGTGGACTTGGTGATGTCGAGGCGCTCGTCGTAATTCTTCTGTACACGTAGGCCGAGCGTCTGTGCGGTCTGCGGCATGATCTGCCACATGCCGGCAGGGCGGTTCTTGGCGCCCGGCACGTGCCGGTACTGGCTCTCGACCCAGGGCAGCAGGGCGAACTCGCCCGCCACGCTGTGCTGCATCGCCGACTTGTGCGCGTAGACGATCAGCGGCAGCACTTCGTTGACCTGCTGCTCGAAGCGGTTCGGCATCTTCGTGTACGTGCGCGCCCAGGCGACGACTTCGGGGCCGGCTTCGCAGCCCGGCATCGCGAAGCTGTCACGCATGCCCGACCAGAAGTCGGCAGACGTGGCAGGACGCATCAGCTTCGGCGACATCGACACGTTTTCCACCGGAATCACGGTGGGTGCTGGCGCGACGGAGATGGGCACCGGCCGCTGCGGAGCGGCGGCGCAGGCCGTAAGCACGAGAGGAATCAGCGCGGGAAGAATGCGTCGGGTCAGAGCCATCATGCGGTGAATGTGTCCTTGGCCCGACGTAACGCTGCGAAGCGTTCCGTCCGCGTGGCGGAGTCCTTGCCCTGGGCTTCGACCCAGCGACGAATCGCGTCGCTGTCCACGCGCAGGAAGGGGTTGGTGGCGAACTCATCCGCGAGACGGCTCGGCACGGAGGGCCGTCCTTCTTCGCGCAAGCGCGCCACCTCGTCACGACGGAGGCGCAGGGGGCCGTTGTCCGGATCGACGCTGAGCGCGAAACGGATATTGGCCGCGGTGTATTCGTGCGCGCAGCAGACCAGGGTCTCGGCGGGCAGGCCGGCGAAGCGCTCCAGCGAGGCCAGCATCTGCTCGGGCGTGCCCTCGAACAGGCGGCCGCAGCCGACGCTGAACAGGGTGTCGCCGCAGAACAGGAAACCCTCGCCGAAATAAGCGATGTGCGAGCTGGTATGACCCGGCACCGCGATGACCCGGAACGTCGCGTGAGGCGACTCGAGCGTGATGGAGTCGCCGTCTTCGACGAAGTGGTTCTTCGGCTGGATGCGTGGATCCGCTGTGGCGTACACCTCCACATCGTGGTCGCGGACCAGGTCCGAGACGCCACCGACGTGGTCGTTATGGTGGTGCGTCAGCAGGATCGCCTTCAGCCGCCAGCCCCGCTCATCGAGCGCGGCCTGGACGGGGGCGGCTTCACCAGGATCCACGACGAAAGCATTGCCTTCGTCATCGGCGACCAGCCAGATGTAGTTGTCGCTCAAAGCCGCGACGGGAACCCAATGCATCGGGCCGAACTCCGTGACGTCGGTAGGGCGCGAACACCCAGTGAATGGCCGCCCTTAGGTCAATACCAGTAGGACGGGGCGGCCGGACTATATCAGCCGGGTATATCCCACTCGTTAGAAGCTCGTTAACGCATGCGGGGGCCATTCAAGATCACTACACTGGTCGCCTATGCCCACCCTGGCCCCCGACATCTATACGTCGCCGCAGATCGGCAAGCTGCTGGCCGACGAGGCCCGTGTGCTCTCGCCCCTGCTGACCCGATGTACCGGAGAGCACGGGCTGCACCTCACGGCATCACTGCAGGCCGACCCGCCGGCCTTGCCCCTGCTGGGCCACTGGGCGACCGTGCGGGTCGCCGGGCCGCACCTGGGTGGGGACGTCTGTGCGAGCGGGCTGGAAGCCCTGCCGTTCGCCGACGATGCCTTCGGCGTGGTGCTGCTCCGGCACGCCCTCGAAACGACGGCGCGCCAGGACAATCTCCTCGACGAAGCGATCCGCGTGCTGGCCCCTGGCGGCATGCTCGCCATCACCGGTATTCACCCGGTCGGCCTGTGGTCGCCGTGGGTGGCCCGTCAGGCCCGTGGCACGCGGCCGCGTCTGACCTGGCCGTGGTGGTGGAGTCAGCGGCTGGTTCGTGACGATTTCGAGCTGTCGATGCCGCGCCGGTTGGGGAGTGCCTGGCCGCGGGCGGGCGGCTCGCCCGTCGGTGAGTCCATGGTCGGCGGCGGATACATGCTGATAGCGCGCAAAAAGCGTCCGGCAGCGGTACCCTTGCGCGCCCGCACCGCGGCGGTCGAGGCACCCATGCCCGGCACGCTCGCGTCTGGCGCCCGTCGCAACGCACGTGAGTCCATCTCTTGACCGAAATCACCACCGACACCGTTGAAGTCTTCACCGATGGCGCCTGCCTGGGTAATCCCGGCCCCGGCGGCTGGGCCGCCCTGTTGCGCGCCAAGGGCATCGAGAAGATGCTCGCCGGCGGCGAAGCCGATACCACCAACAACCGCATGGAAATGATGGGTGCGATCTCGGCGCTCGAAGCGCTGACCCGTCGCTGCCATGTGCACCTGATGACCGACTCCAAGTACGTCATGCAAGGCGTGCAGGAGTGGGTGCCGAAGTGGCGCCGCAACGGCTGGAAAACCGCCGACAAGAAACCGGTGAAGAACCAGGACCTGTGGATCCRCCTGGACGAAGCCGCCGCTGCGCATACCGTCACCTGGGAATGGGTGAAGGGGCATGCCGGCCATGTCGAGAACGAGCGCGTGGACGTCGCCGCGCGCGACCAGGCCATCATCTATAAGTCGAAGGGGACCGTGGCATGAGGCAGATCGTTCTCGATACCGAAACCACCGGCCTCGAAGCGCACCTCGGTCATCGCCTCGTGGAAATCGGCGCGGTCGAGATGATCGGCCGTCGTCCTACCGGCAGCCACTTCCATACGTACCTCAACCCGCAGCGCGCCATCGACGAAGAGGCGAGCAAGGTCACGGGTATCAAGGACGAACACCTCGTCGACAAGCCGCTGTTTATCGAGAAGGTCGACGAGTTTCTCGATTTCATCCGCGGCGCCGAGTTGATCATCCATAACGCGGCGTTCGACGTCGGCTTTCTCAATGCCGAGCTGAAGCGGGCAGGGGAGCACTACGGACAGATTTCCGACTACGCGACGGTGCTCGATACGCTGTTGATGGCGCGCCAGATGTACCCGGGCCAGCGCAACAGCCTCGACGCGCTGTGCAAGCGTCTGGGCGTGGACAACACCAAGCGTGACCTCCACGGCGGCCTGCTCGATGCGCAGCTGCTCGCGGACGTCTATGTTGCGATGACCACGGGCCAGGGCGGCCTCGAGTTCGCCTTCGATGCCAACGACGAGCGCGGCCGGACCAGTGTGCTGCAGGACATCGTGATCAAGCGTCGTCCGCTGGTGCGTCACGCCGATCCGGAAGAGCTCGCACGGCACGCCAAGCGTCTCGAAGCGCTGGACAAGTCAGCCGGTGGGCAGAGCATCTGGCGGAAGATGGAAACGTCCGAAACGATCCACTGAGGCGTGGCGGCCGCTCAGGCCGCCGAACGCAGCAGGATCGCCGTGATGTTGTCGCGTGCGCTGCCCGAGAGGGCTTCGAGCAGGAGATGGTCCACGCCTTCCTGCGCCGCGATATCCGTCCGCGAGACGATGGCGCCGATGCGCGCGTCGTCCACTTCATCGGTCAGGCCGTCGGTACACAGCAGCAGCCGTGCGCCGTAGGGCAGTTCGCCCCGGGCCAGGCCGATATGGAGCTGATCCGGCGAGGTGATACCCAGGGCCTGGGTGAGCACGCTGCGCTGGGGATGCGTCCGCGCCTGCGCCTCGGTCAGCTCACCGGCCTCGACCAGGGCTTCCACGATGGAATGATCGTGCGAGAGGCGCTTGAGCTCGCCGTCCCAGATATAAATGCGACTGTCGCCGACCCAGGCGGCCTCATAGGAACGCCCGACTAGCCGCACGGCGGCGATCGTCGTGCCCATGGGGCGGGACTCGGAAAGGCCGCTGGAGCGGGCGATGAGCGCCTCGTTCACCCGCTGGATCGCGTCCACCAGCGACTGGCCGGCCGTGACCTGGGCCACCACGCCGTCGCGCGCCGTGGCCGACGCCACTTCGCCATGCTTGTGCCCGCCCATGCCGTCCACGACCAGGAACAACCCCAGCCCGGCGTCGGCGTAATAGGTGTCCTCGTTACGCGTGCGGCGGAGACCCGTATGCGTGCCGTGTCCGAACTCGATCATGGTGGCCTTGGAAGCGGGGAAGGGCGCCACGGCGCCGGAATGCACCGGCAGAATGCCCCATCAAAAGTCTGTTGTCACGGCAGAAGAGACCCACTATCATTGCGGGCCCGGCAGAGCGAAAGCCCTGCCGTCGACCGTTCACGGAGAGGTGGCAGAGTGGTCGAATGTACCTGACTCGAAATCAGGCGTTGGTGAAAGCCAACCGTGGGTTCGAATCCCACCCTCTCCGCCAGTAAAAAGAAAAAGGGTTACGCAGCAATGCGTGGCCCTTTTTTCTTGTCTGACAGTCGGCAGTATTTTTCACCGTGCAAGCGTTGTCGAGGGAGTGGACGTGAGCCGAATGCGATCGTGCTGCGCGGTGTTCATCGCGCTTACCGCCGTTTCATCTCCGAGCTTCGGCGAAGGCCTGGTGACTTGCAAGGAGCTCGGAGCGGTATCGACAGGCATCGGATGGCCTGCTCGTGGAAAGTTCTCGAACGACGACTATGGCTTTTCCGTCCGTGTCCCCAAGAACGTTACTGCCTGGTCGGGCGTCGCCAAAGCGGCACCTTTCCACGGTTTCGGCTTCAGTCTCGATAAAACGCGCCGCAGTTGTATCGACTTCTATTTGGAATGGCGCGTCGACAGAGATGAACCACCGTCGTTGCCAAATGAACTGATGCCCGTCCCGATGGTGGGCGCTACCGCGAGCGTGGGTGAAATTCGTGGCGAGATCGATGGCAAGCCGTACCTAAACAGAGTCGTCTATTTCACGAGAAAGCACGGGGAAGGCTTCGTTGATGGCCGCATTAGCCTGATCGTCGCCACCCAAGATGAGAAGCGAGCGCGCGAGATATTTGATGCGTTCATGCGCTCGCTGACGTTTCCGTGAGTGCGTTGGCATGCGTGTCGCCTAACGTCCCAGTCCCGTCGCTCTTATCACCTTGCCATCGACGGAGCCGCTGATTGCTGGGCCGGGTCCGGTGAGACTGTCGACACCACCTGTTGCTGGACCTGCTGTTGATCCTGCGCCTGCTGCTGGATGTTGTTCTGCACGTTGACAGCCGATTCCTGACTGCTCTGAGCAAGGGGCGTCTGGACGGCCTGCATGACGTCAACCTCGACATACTTCTTGAAGGGGGAGTTGAGCTCGCCCTGGATGGCATAGCCCCGATTGGCGTCGTCGGACAAAGCCACGTGGTCGATGCGGTTGAAGCCCGCGGCCGTGGCGGCTGAGGTGAGGGAGCCGGCGAAGTTCTGTGTGTGAGGGCCGGGTGTGCGGCCGTGGCTTTCGTCGATGCGTGCTATGCACGTGTGGGCCTGCACGTAGATCCCATTGGCAGGGTGACTCGCGTCGAGCAGGCTCGGGACGGCATGTTGAGCGGTCGTCTGGACCTGCGCCTTTGCCTCACCAATGGCGGCCATGGTCGCCGGTCCCGCCACGCCATCGGCTTTCAGGCCGTGGGCGGTCTGGAAGGCTTCGACAGCTTCCTTGGTGTGCGGGCCAAAGTGCTGATCAGGATGGATGGCGCTGCCGTCTCGCGCCGTGACGCCGAGAGCGGCAAGGTCGGTCTGGAGTGCACCGATAGCAGGGCCATGGTCGCCTTGCTTGTGAGCATGGATATGGCCCCTAGTAGCGTGCGTAGCCGGCGCGTGAGTAGCAGCTTGAGGGTGTGCCGCTAACGTGGCTTTCAACTGTTCGTCGGTCAGAGGTGCAGTCTGATTTGTGGTGCCGGCTTTCCAGTATTCGGCACGAGCGATGCCGTCGAGTAGCGCGTCACCCTCATCCGGCGTCATTTCCCGGACTTTCTTGTTATGCAGGTCGTGTCCCTGAGCCAACGCGGTCGCGTAGATCGTCTTCGCTTGCGTATCGTGGTGAGTGGCGCCGCTGTAGTCTGCTTTCGAGTATCCCTTGACCAGATCTTCAACCGTATCGTTTAGGTGCTGGTCGATGATGAGCTTCCTCTGGGCGTTTCGCCCCGCCGCATAGTTCTCGAATACTGCATTTCCCCAGTGGTCCAGGTCGACGATGCCACTGTATCGGGACTGCGCCTGCTCCAGAGCCTTTTCCTTGGAGCGCGGGTTGTGGACGGTCTTGTCCGCACTTCCTTCGAACTCGAACTTGAGATTGCCGGGGTTGTTGTTACGCCAGGACACCGTCCCGTCTTGTGCTGTCACCCAGGTCTTGTCCTCCATCTCAAAAACACGGGTCGTCCCCTGGCTTGCTACGAGGCGCGTTACCTTCTTTTCTGACACAACGTCCATATTTCTTCCTTGTGAAAGGCCATCAGGCCATCAAAAGCCTTTGCTGCAATCTGTGCGGACTTCCTTGCATTCTTGCCCCCCGCTTGCTGTGCAGGCGGTCATTGCACGCGTTACTGCCTGCTTTTCGTCCCTGGAATCGGCACCGGCACCCCCGAACGAACGTGCGGCTGAATCCCGAACGAGGGAGATGCAGCCGTCTTGCTGCTGGACGAGCACGGTGCAGTCTTGTTTGTTGCAGTCACCCTGAAGGTCTTTCCACACCGAGTCCGGCGTCGCGTTGCCATGCATGAACATGAACTTGCCAGATTTATGGTTGACCAAAAGCGTGTTGAGGAAGACGGGGACCGTCCACCTGCCATCCATGTCCGCAGCGAGGCCTGACGCTGGCAATGCCATTTTTTCGGACTTTTCCGGTCCGCGTCCTGCCACCACGGTTGTCCGGATCGCATTCGTGACCTGCCACTTGCCGGAGCGCCGGACCAGGTCCAAGACCGTGGTCGAAGACTTTTCGCCGCTGTCGATCTGTTCGATGTGGGCATGCCCCGGCGTCACCTTGACGTAATCACCGTCGAACGGATCATCGTGAAACTGGCTGCACTGCGAGCAGGCAATGACTTTGTCGTTGGAGAAGTCCGGAACGAACTTGCCGTCCTTCTTGCCGAACATGACAAGGGTGCGGTGGCGCACGTTGTCCTTGTCGGGAGCAGTCTCGAATATAGCCGCTGCGTCCGCGTTGGGCTGCTCACCGCTGGATGCAAAGGACAGCAAGGCGGTTCCCGACGGTGCTGCGGCGGTCACTTCTGAAGGGGCGCTGGGCGGGGCCTTCGAGGGTGGCGAGGCGAAAGCAGGGGCGGCGGTCATCATCAGGCCAGCCAGTGCAAATCGGAACGTCCGTATCATCGCCAACTCCAAATGGGGGAAGTTCGGAGAATAACCGAGACGCTGGCTGGTTAGTGATGACTGCCTCACGCGCACGGGGCCTAAAGACGCATGTATGCGAATTCCCGAGGTGTTACGTAGTCCTATCCTTGATTTCGCTCCGGGTCTTGCCGCACCAATCGCAATGCTGTGAGACGAAGTGAAAATAGTTACTCGATACACGACGCTCGCAGGCCGACGAATAGGAAAGGGCCCCGAAGGGCCCTTGATCACCGGAAGCTCTTTCATATCCCACTCTGGGTGAGGACCTTCATTGAAGGCGGCAGGGCCTCTTTCACCGGCTCGAGGTACCTGTAGGAGAGTCCCGAGGGCGTCTCCAGGGTCGATTTTATGGGTATGTGGGTGTTACGTAAACCGTCTAGGGCGGTACGATTCTGGGCGTGGGTTAGAAGAAATGGTGCAGCAAGATGCTAATCAGTACAGCGCCATGCACTACCAGAGCGAGCCATCTGGCTTGACTAGCCGATGCCGCATGAATTTTCGCTTCGATACATGCGATGTCTGCGGAAAGTGCCTTCATGGATGACCTGAGCTCCGCTCTGAGTTCAGCATGTCTTTCGGCTTGTTGAGCTGAGGCTATTCTCGCGCTTGTGCTTGCGAGCTCTATACAGCGGTCGGCGTTGATGCGGGTTATGCCGACCGTGTGCGCTTGTACCGCGAAGCTCCAAGCAGAGCTCATCGGCATGTTTGGACGTGCGTGTTCTAGCGGTTCCGGCGGGAACATCAAATTGAGCCTATCGTTTCGGTCGCCGCGGTGCTTTTTTCCCAAGGCAACCGAGCATGTGCCTCAGCCGCACAATGCGCCCCCATCTGCGTCAACGCCGCCACCGCATCAAGCGACAGCGCCATGCGCCGGCAGTCGACCGTATCCGATTCATGCACGAATTCAGCAAGCAACTCCGTGAGCCCTCGTGCGTATTGGAGAAGTTCGGCTGCGTTGTTGAGCAGCTCGTGCGCCGAAGCATCAGGATCCGCGTAGTAGCGGGCGCGGCTGACCGTACCGTTATCGTTGTTTGTAGACATGACTGCTCCTCGATGAAGCCATCGTTCGACTGAGTGGCGCGCGCACGAGGCAGCGCGCCGCGGATCAAGCGGACTCGCGGTTTCAAGGCTGCCCGTGGCCGGGCGCCGGGCTTCGTTGGTTAACGACGTGGATGAGCGTCAGCTCAGTGCACCAGCGCGCGAGAGCACGCGCCGGGTTGCACGGCCAAGAAACATCTCAGAGTTAGCTGACGCCCTGGTCGGTCAACCGTGCCTGCGACGGATGCAGGCAGCCCGGTAACCGTTGAGGGTGTCGCCAAGGGGATTCGGCGGGCGAGCGAGTCCAGTATGATCGTTGGAAGCCACGATTGACTCCTTGCTAGTTGGTTGTGGTCAGCGGTCCGGGAGTGTTCCTAGCACTCTCGGGCCGCGCTTCTCACCGCATCGAGCGATGGTTGTCTGCGCAGCTGGCTAAGCGACGACGCGGGCAACGAGATGACCGTAGCAAAACAACATTGGGTTGTCTGTAGTCGCGTGTGCATGACTGATACGGTCGGTATCCCGCTCCGAAAGCTGCGTAACGACACACGCCTTCCATCTTCGCGAGATTGCGAAAGACCTCAGTCTGCCAAGTACCTAACGTGCGCTTCGCATTACGTCAGTCTTCGCTGATAGACCGATGACGACGTATCGGCGTAGCCTCGGTGTCCTAAGAATAAAGGGAGATACACATGGCTATGGGTGATGCCTCGAACACGTTGACCATTGATCTGTCGGAAGGGTGCGTGGACGACATCCCGACGCCAACGCAAGGTCAGAGCATCTTCGACACGCTTGTTCAAATAACGGGCTCGCAAGCGCGCGTCGAACAATCCGTTAGAAACCTGGATCAACGCGTCGACCGACTCGAAGGAGTCGTGGCGGGCGTGGCTACGGACGTAAGGGATCTCGTTTACTGGAAACACAAGTTGTGGGGGATGGTCATTCTCATGGGGTGGCTTGCTGCTGGATGCGCCGGTGTTTGGGCTTTCATCGGAAGTCATGTCTCCTGGACTTCTGCTCCGGCTAACGCGATGCCTGCACTATCAGCTGCTCCGGCTGAAAGTCACGCACTGGTTCGGTGAAGGACAAGTTCGTCTTCAGCGGCGCCGAGATCGGCGCCGTCGTCTGGCCGGGGCGTCCCCGCGGCCCACGAAGAAATCCACGCTGAACAGCATTTTCTTGCGGCTCGCAAACTCTCGACCGACGCATGACACTAAGCGCCTTCCTGAGCTCCGAGAACGTCATGCATAAGCCGATTCTCACGTTAGTCCTGCTGGCCCTTACTTCTGTCGCGGCCAGCGCTGCCGATTCCCCCAAGGACGTGCAGGCCCTGATCGCCCGTGGTGACTACCCCGGTGCCGAGACCGCCTTGCGCCAGGCCATTTCCGAGCATCCGGACAGCGCCAAGGCGCACTACGTCCTGGCGGAAGTCCTGGCCCACGAGGGCAATATCGGCGAGGCCAAGACTGAGGCGACCAAGGCGGCGACCCTGGATCCGTCGACCAAGTTCACCGATCCGGCCAAGTTCCAGCATTTCCAGCGCGAGCTGGACGCCGCCCTTGCGCCGCCTTCCGCTCGCCCCTCGGCGGCGACCCCCGCGCGTTTTAGTGAGCCCCAGCCGGCCGCCCGGACCGAAGCTGGTGGCCAGTCGCACATGACGGGTTGGCTGATCGGCGGCTTGATCCTCGTCCTGATCATCTTCTTCCTGATGCGTCGTCGGCAGAATCCGAGCAACCAGTTCGGCAACGGCTATCCCCCGGCGCCGCCGATGAACGGCGGTCAGCCTTACGGTAACCAGCCTTACGGTGGGTATCCAGGTGGCAATCCGGGTTACGCGCCACCCCCGTCCTCGGGTGTGGGCACGGCAGTCGCGGCCGGTCTCGGCGGCCTGGCGGCTGGCGCGCTGCTCGATGAGGCCTTCCGTTCCCACAGTGGCGGTGAGCAAACGCACGCTAATGGTGGGAATGGCTTCGCCAACCTCGGCCCCGACTCGTCCACGCAGACGGATTCGTCCTCGCAGGCGTACAACGACCTCCGCGAAGACCCGATCGACATGGGTAACAACGACAGCTCGTGGGACGACAGCTCGTCCGGCGGTGGCGACGACGACAATCAGTGGTGAAGTAAGTCGTCGGCCGGTGATTCTGGCTGAGAAGCCAGAATCACCGGCCGCTTGAATACACGGGTTCCGCTTGCTTTCCTTCTTCCTCGTCCTTGTCGTCGGTCTCGTCGCGGGTTGCCTCAGCGGCGTCATMGGAACCGGCTCGTCTTTGATGCTGCTGCCCGTATTGACGTATCAGTTCGGGCCGAAGCACGCCGTGCCGGTCATGGCTGTGGCAGCCGTGATCGCCAACGTGTCGCGCGTTGTTGCCTGGTGGCGTGAGATCGACTGGAAGGCCGTGCTGGCCTACGCCGCGCCCGGCGTGCCTGCCGCCGCCCTGGGCGCGCGAACGCTTCTTGCCTTGCCGCCCCGATGGATCGATGCAGGGCTCGGGTTCTTCTTCCTGTCGATGCTGGCGCTCCGTCGGCTACGTCCCTTGTCACGGCCGATGCCCTTATGGGGGCTTTCCCTGTGCGGCGCGGCCATCGGCTTCCTGACCGGGCTCGTCCTGTCGACCGGTCCGCTGAGCGTTCCTGTCTTCACGTCATATGGCCTCGTCGGCGGGCCGTTCCTCGGCACCGAGGCTGCCTCGGCATTGGCGCTTTATCTGAGCAAGGTCACGACCTTCCGAGAGTTCGGCGCGCTGTCGGGAGATGTCGTCCTTCAGGGGCTGATCGTCGG
>NZ_JBFUAT010000050.1:0-27537 GCF_056406135.1 Luteibacter sp. P1_D3
CAATAAGTAAACGGCCGCGATTCGCGGCCCTTCCTTAGCGGGTCGCCGGAGCGTGGCCCCGAGGGCGATACCCGCCGGCTCTTGCGACGCAGCGCAAACGCGAGGCCGCAGGCGAGCCCACCCAAAAAACGCACAAGAAAAAAGCCCCGCCGTTTCCGGCGGGGCTTTCAGATCTCACTTTAAGCGTGACTTACTTCGAGAGCGTCGGCGCGGAGGCCGCTTCGGCCGGAGCCGCGGCGGTGCCTGCCGGGGCCGGGGCCGTCGACGAACCGGCCGGGGCCGCGTCGTCCAACGTCTGCGGCTTCAGGCCGGCTTCCTGCTCCGGGGTCTGCTCCGGGAGGTTGTCGCCCTGCAGCGGAAGGTAGATCTCGAACTTCTGCTCGTCGTAACCCTCGATGGTGCCGTGGTTATTGGTCGGAGCCTTGGTCTGGATGTCGTAAGCGCGGAACACCACGTCGTCGTACTTGTAGCCATGGGTCTGCGAGTAGGCTTCGAGCATCTGACGCGTCTGCGGCAGGCCGGCACCGGTGCCGGCCCAGTCGGCCTTGAGGGCCTTGCCGCCGAAGGCCAGCACGGCCTTGACGTTGCCGTCGACGATCACGCGACCGAGCTTGTCCTTGCTGCCCGGCGTCGCCGCGTCGGCAGCCGCCGGAGCAGCGGCGGTCGAGGCTTCGGCCGGATCCAGCGACGGGCGCTGGGCGGCAGTGATCTCGACATCCTGGCCATTGATCTTCAGCGTGGTGGCGTCGATCTCGGCGGCCACGTCGAAGGTGTAGTTCTGGTCACCCCAGCTCGTGGTGATCGTGATGCGCGGGCTGGTGATGTTCACGCCCAGCTTCTTGGCGGTCGCCTGGATCTCGGCCATCGCCTTGTCCGACGCGGTATCGACATCGTCGAGGGTGCGCGGCGCGGTGGTGGAGACGAACAGGATCGGCTTGGCCGGCTGATCGACGATCGACGGAACCATCTTGCTGTAGTCGATGTTGGGGATCGACGCCATCAGGTTCTGCAGATTGGACAGGCTGAACTGGATCAGCGCGTCCGGATCGCCGTGGATGTACAGGTTCGAGAAGCGGTTGACCAGGTTGAAACCGTACGAGACATCGTAGGCCCAGTTGACCTTGACCAGCTTCTGGCTGCGACCGGTGCGCTCCAGCTTGATCGTGAACTTCTTGTCGTTACCGCGCCAGCCATTGTCAAGGTTCCAGACAATCGTGCCCTTGCCGGCGTCGGAGATCTGGGCGAAGCCCGGATCGATAGAGGCGATCTCGAGGGAGCCGTCGCCGACCTTCGGGTCGGAAGCCTTCCACGCAATCTTTGCACCCGGGCCGTACGCCTTACCCGACAGCTCGAACTGCACCTTCGAATCGAAGGAGCGCAGCACGGTGTAGTCGGGGAAGCGACGGAAGTTGCTGAAAACGTCGTAAACCTGACGCAGATCCTTGCTGATCAGCATTTCGCGCTCAACATGTCCAGTTGAGGGCATAGCAACGCCGACCACGACACCGAGTACGGCGACGATGACGAGGGCGACAATAAATTCTAACAGACGCGTCATTCCACGGTTCTCCGAACGTCTTACGAACGGGTTTTACGCACGGCCATGGACGCCATACGCTCACCCCTGAAGAATCGGCCCGTGGCAGGGGTTCGCCCGCGCCGAAAGAGCCGATGGTACTTGCTCGCGGCGGGGAACGCCATTGGGTGCCCTGCCCTTTTTCGCAAGCGGGTACAAGGCGATTTTCGGCCGCCGGGGCCCAACCGGGCCTGGCGGTCAGCGCCGGGTCAGACGATACCCAGCTCCAGAGCCTTCAGGACGGCCCGCGTGCGGTCGCGGACGCCCAGCTTGGACAGGATGTTGGAGACGTGGTTTTTCACCGTGCCTTCGGCCACGCGCAGCGAATTGGCGATTTCCTTGTTGCTGTAGCCGCCCGACAGCAGGCGCAGGATCTCGGTCTCACGTTCGGTGAGGGGGTCGGGCTGCTCGAGGCTGGAAAACTGGTTCTGGATGCGCCCCACGCCTGCCAGGAGGCGCTGGGTCACCATCGGCGCCACCAGCGACCCGCCCGCGGCCACGGTGCGTACCGCTTCCACCAGCTGATCGAGCGAGACGTCCTTGAGCAGGTAGCCGCGCGCGCCGGCCTTGAGTCCGGCCAGCACGAGCTGGTCGTCGTCGAAGGTGGTCAGGATGATGGTCGGCGGCAGTTCGTTACGTCCGCCGAGCGTCTGGAGTACGTCCAGGCCGCTCATGTTGGGCATCCGCAGGTCGAGCAGCACCACGTCGGGGCGGATCTGCGGAATGGTCTGCACGGCCTGCGCGCCATCGGCGCATTCGGCGATGACGCGGATATCCCCCGCAAGGTCGAGCAGCGAGCGAATGCCCTGGCGAACCAGGTTCTGATCGTCAACGAGACAGACGGAGATCATGAATGACCCTCGGAAGGAAGAGGAATTGTGGCACGGGGCGGAAGGTCCGGATCGTCGACCAGGCCCTGTTCCAGCGCGGGTCGCGCTGGCGCGTGGGCCAGGGTCGGCTCCTCGCCCAGGGGTAACCGCGCAATCAGGGCAAAGCCGCCTTCCGCGCCGGTCCGGAACGTCACGGTGCCACCGAACTCGGCGAGGCGCTCACGCATGCCGTTGAGACCGTTGCCCGGGCGGACCGCGCCACTGCCGTCGCCGCGACCGTCGTCGCGTGCCTCCAGGCAGAGTTCGTCGGGACCGGTGTGGCGGAAGGTCAGCCAGAGGTGGCGGGCATGCGCGTGGCGCACTGTATTGGTAAGGATTTCCTGCACGCAGCGCAGCAGCATCTGCGCGCGGCGAGGATCTTCGACGCCGAAGCGTGGCGGCACGCTCAACTGCACCTGGAGCCCCGGCACGCCCTCGATCAGGCTGCGGACCGCCTGGGTCAGGTCGATCGCGTCGTCCTGGCGTAGCTCGCTGACCACCTCGCGCACGTCGGCCAGGAGTTGCTTGGCGGTGCGCTGGGCCTTGAGGACATGCTCCCGGGCGGTGTCATTGGTGAGATGGCTGGCAACCTCGAGGTTGAGGCTCAACGCCGTGAGGTGATGACCGACCAGATCGTGGAGATCGCGCGCGATACGCATGCGCTCGGCAATGCGGGTGGATTCAGCCAGCAGGGCGCGGGTGGCGCGTAGCTCGGAATTGAGTTGTCGCAGCTCTTCTCGCTCGTCGGCCTGCTGGCTCGCCACCATCGAGGCGATGAAGACCAGCGCGGAAAAGCCGAAATACAGGCAAGCCTGCATTGTCGAGGCGATCAGGGTGAACGGAATCTCAAGGAAGACCGGGATCAGGAGCAGGTGCGCCAGCACCATCCAGGCGATGCCGATGGGCAAGGTGACCAGCCAGGGCACGACGGTCGCCACGATGATCAGCAGCAGCGCGGCGACACCACTCTTGCTGAACACGCCCACCGCGAGCGCCGTGCCGGTAAGGATCAGCAGCACCGCAATGCGGGTGAAGCCGTCTACGCGAAGGCCGAGATTGCGGGTGAGCAGCCAATACACCAGGCCGAACACCAGGTAGCTCCCCGTCCAGCCCAGTAACGCCATATCCCCTATCGTCCCCGGGCCGCCACCCACCCGCTGCATGGAAAGCGGCAGGCCCACGCACAGGAACACGAAGTACGTGGCGTACTTAAGGAGGCGGACGTTATTGAACTGAACCTTCGACATGGCCGCATCATAGGGCTTCGCGCCCGCGGCACCACCTGATAGAAGTCACGCTCCGGCAACGCGGCAAGCGTCGGCTTTACAACGGTTTTACATACGTGATGTCGCGCCGCTGGGGTGGCCGGCATGCCATAATGCCGCGCATTCGGCGGCCCGGGGGTCGCCCGTTTCAAGAACCCATCATTCCAGAACCACAGCGGAGCAACGAATGGCCCTTGCCATCCGCGACGTGCGCGAGCACGACCTGGATGCCGTGCTGGCACTCAATAACGAGGCAGGCACCGGCATCCTCGCCACGGACCGCAGCCGCCTGCGCCACCTGTACGAGATCGCGCACTACTTTCGCGTCGCCGAACAGGATGGCCGGATCCTCGGCTTTCTTATCGCCATGCGTCCGGACGCTGAATACAGCAGTCCGAATTTCCGCTGGTTCCAGGCCCATTACGAAAGCTTCGTGTACATCGATCGCATCGTGATCGCGTCCGAATCGCGCGGCCATGGGCTGGGCCGAATCTTTTATTGCGATGTGCAGAGTTATGCCGAGGTACGCGTGCCGCTTTTGACCTGTGAAGTTTTTCTCGAACCACGCAACGACCAGACCGTGCTGTTCCACGGCACGATGGGTTTCCAGGAAGTCGGCCAGCAGAAGATGGACGAGGCCGGCCCGAAGGTGAGCCTGCTCGCCCGCGAACTGCCGAGCTTCCCGTTCGTGCGTGAGCGTTACCTCGAGCAGGACGGTCTTCCCGCGGTGGCGTGGTTGAGCGAGCGCCAGCGCCCGATCGACGACCGCAAGGTGAGCGCATGAACGCCCGCGCCGAACCGCTCGAAGCCGCCTGCGACCTCCGTTTTGGCCAGGTAGGCATCGCCTGCGTGCGTCTTCGCCGCGTGGATGCCGCCGCCCTTGTCGAGGAACTCGAGCGCCGCGTGCGCTCGGCACCTCAGATGTTCGCCCGTGCGGCGGTCGTGCTCGATCTCTCGCATCTGCCCAAACTGCCCGACGACGGCATGGTCGATGCCCTGCTCGAAGCCATTCGCAGCGCCGGCATGTTGCCGGTCGGCATCGCCTACGGCACGCCGGAGACCGAAGCGCTCGCCGAACGGATGAACCTGCCGCTGATCGCCAAGTTCCGCGCGCAGTACGAACCCGGCCAGGTCGCGCCCGCGCCCGGTGCGACTGCACCGGCACGCAGCGAACCGGTGGCCGCGATGGCCCCGATGGACCAGGACCATGAGCCGGGCAACAGCACGACGGCGCAGCACCACACTGGCAGCGCCGTGCGCTCCGGCCAGCAGGTCTACGCGCGTGACCGCGACCTCGTCGTCACCGCCGCCGTCGCCAATGGCGCGGAAGTCATCGCCGATGGCTCGATCCACATCTACGGCAGCCTTCGCGGCCGCGCCATGGCCGGCGCGCAGGGCGACGAATCCGCGCGCATCTTCTGCTCCGACTTCCGCGCCGAACTGGTCGCGATCGCCGGGCATTACCGCGTGTTCGAAGACATGCCAAAGGAATTCGAGGGCCAGGCCGTGCAATGCTGGCTCGATAATGGAAAACTCATGATCGCGCGCCTGTGACGCGCGGTCCCACGCTTATTCGCGGAGACATCTCTTGACAGAAATCATCGTCGTCACCTCCGGCAAGGGCGGAGTCGGCAAGACCACCACCAGCGCCTCCCTCGCCACCGGTCTCGCTCTCGAAGGCAAGAAAGTCGCGGTCATCGATTTCGACGTCGGCCTGCGCAACCTCGACCTGATCATGGGCTGCGAGCGGCGCGTGGTGTACGACTTCGTCAACGTCGTGCATGGCGAAGCCACGCTCAAGCAGGCCCTGATCAAGGACAAGCGCCACGAGACGCTGTTCGTGCTCGCCGCGTCGCAGACGCGCGACAAGGACGCACTCACCCAGGAAGGTGTCGAGAAGGTCCTCGACGAGCTGACCAAGGAAGGCTTTGACTTCGTCGTCTGCGATTCGCCGGCCGGCATCGAGAAGGGCGCGCACCTGGCCATGTACTTCGCCGATCACGCCGTCGTCGTCGTCAACCCGGAAGTCTCGTCCGTACGCGATTCGGACCGCATCCTCGGCCTGCTCGCCAGCAAGACCCGCCGCGCCGAAAAGGGCGAAACGCCGATCAAGCAGCACCTGCTGCTCACGCGTTACAACCCCAATCGCGTCGAAGCCGGCGAGATGCTCAGCGTCAAGGACGTCGAGGACATCCTCGGGATCAGCGTGGTCGGTGTGATTCCGGAATCGGAAAACGTGCTCGCGGCATCGAACGCCGGCGTTCCCGTGATCCTCAACGATGACTCCAACGCCGGTCTCGCCTACAAGGATACGGTCGCCCGCATCCTCGGTCGCGAGCTTCCGCTGCGTTTCATCGAGCCGGTCAAGAAGGGCTTCCTCAAGCGCGTCTTCGGAGGTTGAGCATGGGTATTCTCGATTTCCTGAAGCGCAAACCCGAAGCGAGTGCGGGCGTGGCCAAGGAACGGCTGCGCATCATCGTGGCGCAGGAGCGTTCGACGCGTGGCGGCCCCGACTACCTGCCGCTGCTGCGTAACGAGCTGCTCGAAGTCATCCGCAAGTACGTCAACGTCGATGTCGATGCGGTGAACGTCACCCTCGACCGCGACAGCGGCCACGAAGTGCTCGAACTCTCGGTCGCCCTGCCCGACGGCAAGCCCGCTACGTCCGCATGAACGCACCCGATCCCGCCGACGCGGTCCTCCGCGTCGGCGCCATCGGCTTCGACGAACCGCGCACCCTCCTCGCCCGCTACGGCCTCACGCTCATCGAGGTCGCCGACGGCGAAGCCATCCCGGGCAGTTTCTGGGGCGACACCGAAGCCGGCATCATCGGCACGACGGTCTACGCCCGCGCCGACACCCCCGTGCATTCCCTGCTCCACGAAGCCTGCCACCTGATCGTGCTTCCCGCCGACAAACGGGCGCTCGTGCATACCGATGCCACCGATTCGATCGAGGAAGAAGACGCCACCTGCTACCTGCAGATCGTCCTCGCCGGCGAGCTGCCGTCGGTCGGCTCCGCCCGCCTGATGGAGGACATGGACCGTTGGGGATACACCTATCGCCTCGGTTCCACGCGCGCCTGGTTCGAACAGGATGCTCCGGAAGCGCAGGCTTTCTTGAGCGAGCGTGGATTGCTTACTGGCTGAGGTACGCGGTTCGGGCTCGGGCTCGGGCTCGCCTTCGGCCTCGCGTTGCGCCTGCGCTGCGTCGCAAGAGCCGGCAGGTATCGCCCTCGGGGCCACGCTCCGGCGACCCGCTGGGGAAGGGCCGCGAATCGCGGCCGTTTACTGATTGCCCTACGGGCCGGGTCGGCGCCCCACCGGCGGTTTCCGACTCGACATCCTGTCTCGCGAAAACGGTCGGCCGTCCTGGCCGACCCCCTTCGGGCTTTTTCCGGTGTGACGCCTCGCCTGCGCTACCGGCCCCGAGGGCGATACCCGCCGGCTCTTTCGAGCACTGAGGTGGTGTGAGGTCGAGCCACCGCCCGCAGCACGCAGGCTCTCTGTAGGAGCCGGCTGCGCCGGCGAACCCTCAACACGGCTATCGCGAACGAGGCCTTGCGTCGCATCGTGCCGGCGGTTAACCGCTCGCCTCATCACTACAAGGCCTCATCCGCTCGCTCGATAGCCTGAGGGTTCGCCGATGAATCGGCTCCTACCCAAGATCTGCGTTGCACGTGCGCGCGGCGATGGCGCTCTCCCGACAATCGACCTCACCGTGGGGAAGAGCCGGCGGGTGCCAGCCTCGGGGCCGGTAGCGGAGGCGAGGGCGTCGGCTGGATCAGGCCCGTCAGGGGGCCGGCCAGGACGGCCGGCCTTTTCCGCGAGACAGGATGTCGAGTCGGAAAACCCCAGCCGAAGCCCGGCCCGGCCCGGCCCGTAGGGCAATAAGTGAATGGCGGCGGTAGCCGCCCTCCTTGGCGGGACGCCGCAGCGTGGCCCCGAGGGTGGCACCCGCCGGCTCTCGCGCCGCGCCCCGCGAGCGCAAGCAAAACGCAAGACCGAAGGCGAGCCTCTAACCCGGCTCGTTGCGCTCGATCTGCGAGACGACGCTCGATGCGGCGGCGGCTTGCGTACGCGCGAGTCGACGGCGCTCGAGCGTGCCGTAAGTCAGCCACGCGCCAAGCCCGATCAGGCACATCACCGTCGTGCCGATGGCCAGGGTAAGCATGCTTCCGGATAGCGCCGGCGAGAGCACGCCGGCGACGATAGCCGTGAAGATCAGGCTGCCAAACGCCTGCACCGACGACACGCCGCCACGCTGGTCGGGGAAGCGATCGAGCAGGAGCAGGGTCAGGGTCGGGAAGGCCAGCTGGACGCCGCAACCGTACAGCGCCAGCGGCAGGGTCGACCAGGGCACGCGGGGATGATCCAGTGTCAGCGCGAAGATCAGGTTCAGGGCGCACGACGACAGCATCGCCGCGTAACCCCAGTTCACCGTGCGCGCCGCACTCGCCCGGCCGGCCACGCGGCCTGATACGAAGGCGCCGAAGACCATGCCGCTGACTACCGGCACGAACAGCCACGGGAAACCATCGGCGCCCAGGTGAAGGAGATCGCGGATGAGCTGCGGCGCCGAGGCGATATAGAGGAACAGGCCGGCGAAGTTGATCGAACTGGCGATCGCCAACGGCCAGAACGGCAGGTCGCGCAGGATCGTCAGGTAACCGTGCATCAGTGGCCGGGGCCGGAAGACCGTGCGCTTTTCTTTCGGATGGGACTCGACCAGCAGGCGCGCCACGCTGACGGTGAGGGCCACCGTGAAGGCGGCCAGCGCCCAGAAGATGCCACGCCAGCCATCGATGCCGAGCAGCCACGCGCCGATGATCGGGGCGATAGCCGGCGCGATACCGAAGATCATCATGACCTTCGACATCATCCGCTGGGCTTCTTCGCCCTGCATGGTGTCGCGCACGACGGCGCGGCCGATGACGATGCCGGCACCGCCGCACATGCCCTGGACGATGCGGCAGCCGAGCAGGAAGGCAAAACTCGGTGCCATCGCGGCGCCGACCGAGGCGACGGCGTAGATCGCCATGCCGACCACAATGACCGGCTTGCGCCCGTAGGCGTCCGACAATGCCCCGTGGAACAGGCTCATCACCGCATAGGCCAGCAGGTAGACGCTGAGCAACTGCTGCAGTGCCACTTCGCCCACGCCGAAGTCATGCCCGATATCCGGGAAGCCCGGAAAAATGGCATCGATCGAGAACGGCCCGATCATGGACAGGGCCGCCAGCAGGTACGGCAGGTAGCGCCGCAGGTCGCGGGTCGCGGAGGTCATGGACCTTCAAGGCGGTGGCAAGGGGACTGAGCGAGTATAGCCACAAGGTTTCGGTCCATAATCGTGCCAACGAACCGCATGGGAGTTGTCGTGGGCTATACCGGTTTTGTGGCCGTCGGCGTGGGCGGTGTACTCGGGTGTTGGCTGCGCTGGTGGCTGGCGGTCGCCTTCAACCCACTGTTCCCGAACCTGCCGCTCGGCACGCTCGCCGCCAATCTCGTCGGTGGCCTGCTCATGGGCGTCGCCCTGGGCGTGTTCGACCATTTCACCACCCTGCCGGTGGAAGCGCGGCTGCTGGTCGCCACGGGATTCCTCGGCGGGTTGACCACCTTCTCGACCTTCTCGGCCGAGACCACCGGCCTGCTCCTTCGCGAACAGTACGGCTGGTTCGCCGCGCATGTCGGGTCGCACCTGGTCGGCTCCATCGTCATGACGATCGCCGGCCTGTTCATCACACGCGGAGTACTGAAGCACTTCTAAGCGCCACGCCGCGCGGGGCGGCGGGAGGATCACCAGGGGTCACGACGATGAGCCACGATTCTTCTTCTCTCAAGGCACGGGCGCAGGCCCTGCTGGAACAGGCCGGCATCACCCTCGGCGGCAGCCGGCCCACCGATCTGGTCGTACACGACGAGCGCACCTATCCCCGCGTCTTCGCCCACGGATCGCTTGGCCTGGGCGAGGCCTACATGGAAGGCTGGTGGGATGTCGGCGACCTGCCCGCCTTCTTCGCCCGCGTCCTCGGTTCCCATGTGGACGACTCGCTGCGCACGCTGGACACGCTCGTCGCGCACCTCAAGGCCCGCTTCCTCAACCTGCAACGCGGTGAGCACGCCTGGGACGTGGGCCGGCAACATTACGACCTGGGTAACGACCTGTTCGAAGCCATGCTCGGCAAGCGCCTGGTCTATTCCTGCGGCTACTGGGCCCAGGCGAGCAACCTGGACGACGCGCAGGAAGCCAAGCTCGACCTGATCTGCCGCAAGCTGCAGCTACAGCCCGGTCAGCGCCTGCTCGATATCGGCTGCGGCTGGGGCGAGGCGCTCAAGTTCGCGGCGGAGCGCTACGGCGTGAGCGGCGTCGGCGTGACCATTTCGAAGGAACAGGCCGAGTACGCACGCGAGTTGTGCAAAGGCCTGCCGATCGAGATCCGCCTGCAGGATTACCGCCATCTCGACGAACGCTTCGACGCCATCCTCTCGGTCGGCATGTTCGAGCATGTGGGTGGCAAGAACTACCGCACCTGGTTCGAGGTAGCGCGACGCTGCCTCGCCCCCCAGGGCCTCGCCGTCCTCCACACCATCGGCAGCAACGAGCAGCCGGGCCGGCCCGATCCCTGGATCGAGAAGTACATCTTTCCCAACTCGGTGATCCCGGCGATGAGCCAGGTGGCAACCGCCCTGGAAGGCTTGTTCGTGGTCGAGGACTGGCACAACTTCGGCACCGATTACGACCGCACGCTCACCGCCTGGCTGGCCAACTTCAACGCGGCCTGGCCCCACCTGGCCGGGCGCTACGACGAGCGCTTCCGGCGCATGTGGCAGTTCTACCTCGGCTGCTCGGCGGGAATATTCCGCAGCCGGCGTGACCAGTTGTGGCAACTGACCCTGTCGCCGCGTGGCGTGCCGGGCGGCATGCGCGTACCGCGCTGACGCCGTGACGACTTCGTGCCCCGTACGGTCGGGGCATGAACGAACAGGCGAGGACCCGCGACGGCGTCGTTGAGACCGATGTACCAGCCCGACTGGACCGGCTGACCTGGKGGCGCTTCCACACGCTCGTCGCCGTGGCCCTCGGCATCACCTGGGTGCTCGACGGGCTAGAGGTCACCATCACGGGCTCGATCGCCGGAGCGCTGAAATCCAGTCCGGTATTGCATCTGAGCGACACTCAGGTCGGGCTGGCCGGCAGCCTGTACCTGGTCGGCGCCGTGGCAGGCGCCTTGTACTTCGGCTGGCTGACCGACCGCCTCGGCCGCAAGAAGCTCTTCACGATCACGCTCGGCCTGTACCTCGTCGCCACCGCGGCCACGGCGTTCTCCCCGAACTTCGTCACCTTCGTGATATTCCGCATGCTCACCGGCGCCGGCATCGGCGGCGAATACGCGGCGATCAACTCAGCCATCCAGGAGCTGATCCCCGCCCGCTACCGCGGACACACCGATCTCGTCATTAACGGCAGCTTCTGGATCGGTGCGGCGATGGGCGCGCTCGGCGCCGTCGCCCTGCTCGACGGCGGCTGGGTCTCGGCCGAACTCGGCTGGCGACTCACCTTCGGCCTGGGCGCCGTCCTCGGCCTGGGCGTGTTGGTGCTTCGACAGTGGATACCGGAAAGTCCGCGCTGGTTGATGCTGCACGGACGCATCGACGAAGCCGAGGCTATCGTCGCCCAGATCGAACAACGGCTTGGCGTGCCGCCGCCGACGGAGCCCCTGCCACGACTGCGGCTGCGACCGCGCCGACTCACGCTGGGCACCGTCGCCACCACACTGTTTCGCGACTATCCCAGACGCACCGTGCTCGGCCTGATCCTCATGGCGACGCAGGCCTTCTTCTACAACGCGATCTTTTTCACCTATGCCCTGGTCCTGGGGCGTTTTTACGGTGTCTCCGATGCTGACATCGGCTTCTACCTGCTGCCCTTCGCTGCCGGCAATTTCCTGGGTCCGCTTCTGCTCGGGCGTCTGTTCGACACGGTCGGGCGGAAACCGATGATCGCGATCACCTATGCGATGTCCGGCCTGCTCTTGTTCGCCACCGCATGGCTGTTCGTCCACGGCATGCTCGACGCCCGAACGCAGACGATCGCATGGAGCATCGTGTTTTTCTTCGCTTCCGCCGCGGCGAGCTCGGCCTACCTGACGGTGAGCGAGAGCTTCCCGCTGGAGCTTCGCGCCCTGGCCATCGCTTTGTTCTATGCCGTCGGCACGGCGCTCGGCGGCGTGGTGGGCCCCTGGCTGTTCGGCTTGCTGATCGGCACGGGCGAGCGTGTGGCCATCGGCTGGGGGTACGCGACCGGTGCCTGCCTCATGCTGCTGGGCGCCGTCGCCGCACTAGGCCTTGGGATCGCCGCCGAGCGACGCCCCCTGGAGGACATCGCCGCGCCGCTCGGGCGCGCCGACTGAACGCAGGAAGCGTTTGCGCGCGATGCCTCGCATGAAGCCCAGCGCGGGCCGTGGATCGTCCCATCGGAAGGTGTGCAGTTGCGCCCTCGCCCACTGGCCCAGCACGGCCAGCCACGGCAGCCGTTCGCGCTTGCGCAGGGCAAGCACGGTCGGGATATCGTGGTACAGGTCGACGCACGCCACGCCTTCGGGATAGTCGCGCGACGCACGCGTCACCGGCAGCCCCTGCGCGTCCTGCCAGGCCATCTCGCACACGTTCATGCCACAGCGCGCCGCGAACTCCACGTAGGTCCAGGCGCGCGTGTTCACCTCGATGATGCGATAGACGCCGTCGCGCGGATCGCGCTTGAATTCGGCGCTGAAGATGCCCCGGTAATCCAGGCCATCCAGCAGGCGACAAAGGTGGCGGATCGCCTCCGGAAGTATCGCCAGCGGCACCGAGTGACAGCAGGAACTGTTACCGAAATCCGGTGGCGACATGCGCAGGCGTCGCCGCGCGAAGACGCCCGCATACGCGCCGTTCCTGTCACGAAAGCCATCGACGAAGAAGTGCTCGCTGGCCGGGCCCGGAACATATTCCTGCGCCATGACGCTGAAGCCCTGCGCATGCAGGCGCGCCCACGTCTCGCGAAGGGCTTCAAGCCGGTCGACCCAGAGGCCTTTCACGCCGGTGACATCACTGAATCGCTGGGAGTTCACCGGCTTGACGAAGACGCGGTCCATCGACGCAAACGGAATGGCGTCGATGTCCTCCCGGCAGGCGATGCGATACGTGCGCGGATGCGGAATATGCGCGGCGGCAAGGTAGCCGGCGAACACGGCCTTGTCCTGCAGCAGCTCCTGCGCATCGCGGCTCGATGTACTGACCAGGAAACGCTCGCCGAGATCGGTGGACGGCAGGTCGGCCAGCCAGAGCGCGGCGTCGTCCGCGCCGGGAATGATGACGGCCCTGTCCAAGGGCATGGCGCGCAGGGCGGCAAGCCCCTGCTCACCCGGTTGGCCGTCCCACGGGACAGCACCGGGAGTCGGTCGGTACCAGCGCGAACGGCTGACGATATCGCCAGGTGGGCATGCGACGTAGGCAGGAATGCCGGCAAGCTGAAGACTACGAAGGATACCCAGCGCGGTCGGCCCGCGCCCCATCACGATCGCGGGTACCCGCTCGTCGCCGCACCTAGCCATACCGCCCCCTGTGGCGGGTGACAACGCCGGAATGGCGCACCCTGCAAGGGCAATGTGACATCGGTTCGGGCGACCGGCCAGATCGCCACACGGCCTATGCCCTATCGGGGGTCGCCGCGTTGTTCGGCGAGGGCGGCATCGATGGCGGCGTCCATCGCCAGCGCGCTGGCGCGAAGGGAAGCGCCATCGATCAGCTCGAGCACATCGGCCACCCCGGTCGACGGCGGGGCGACGGCGCGCGGCACGGCCTGTTCGTCCGCGGCGACCGGCGGAGGCGATCCCGCGAGGGCATCCGCGCTCATCTCCGTGGCGTACTTCACGATCTTCACCGGACGGCCGTTGGCATCGAAGATCGGGTTGTAGGTCGCCTGGATCCAGACCACGACCTTGCCCTTGGCGATGCGCCGATAGAGTCCGGCGTCGTGAAGGCCAGACCGCAGGCGACGCCAAAACCCGATATACGCATCCGAACGGCTCTCTTCCTCATCCACGAAAAGGCTGTGGTGCTTGCCAACGATCTCATCGAGGCGGTAGCCGGTGAAACCGAGGAAGACCTCGTTGGCGTCCAGGATCATGCCGTCAAGCGAGAACTCGACCACACCCTGGGTGCGATCGGCGATGTCGAGGCGCTGCTCGCGCGTTGCCACTGAGACCCGCTCGTCGGAGATATCGCAGGCATACAGGAGCACGGATGAGATCCTGCCTCCCCGTCCCGCAAGCGGAATGTACACGGCCTGAAGCCAGACCTCGCGACCGGGCGCGCCGGTAGCCCGGTACGTGCCGGCCACCTGCTCGCCACGGGCGAGGGCGCGCCAGAGATGCTCCGCATCGTCGACCGGGAAGAACTGACTGTGGGGCTGGCCAACCACGGCCTCGGCACGGCATCCCAGCGTCGCGAGGAAACGCTCGTTGACCGAGCGCACGATGCCGTCCATGCCGAACTCGACGACCGATTGGCTGCGCGAAAGCGCGGCGATGATCGCGCGCTCCGTGCGGGCGCTGCGCCTGCCGCGCCCCCATCCGAACATACCCATCGTCGCGCCTCGTACTGCTAATGTGATTCGAACTGGGTTATCGGCCGGAGGCGGTCCGGGCTTTAGGCGAACGATACCAGTTTCGTCAATTCACATCTGTCCGTCGGCCACGGCGAAGGGGACGACGCCAGGGTCACGGGCTTCACTGGCCTGGCGTCGCATCGGCGGTGCCGGGCGCGGCACCGAGGGCGAGGTCCGGCCCAGGGTGATGTTCTTCGACGCGCGCACCTCGCGGTTAGCGAAGGTCCATATCTCACCGGTTTCGGTGATGAACACCGTCCAGTAGAGATCCGATTCCGGACCGTAATCGATCAGGAAATGGGCGAAGCCTTCCCCCTTGGGGGTGTTCATGGGCAGCGGCGGGTTGAGTTGCAGCATGGCGTCCTCCTCGTGGGCCGATTAGCACCAAAGCCGCGTGCGGCCGGAGTGAACGTGCCGTCGATCACGCATCACCGGACACGGCCACCACTTTTCGTCGCGGGTGGGTAACATGGCCTCATCCGGAACACGGTTCACCAGGGGATACAGGGCGTGCAGGCACGTAATTTCGCGGTATCGGTTGTCCAGCCCGGTGGCAAGGTCGCCATCGAGATCGAATTCAACGAGAAAATCCACGGACTTTCCGGCGACACGCTATGGCTGTCCCTGGAGGACGATGCCAGCCTGGCCGACGCGGAAGAGCTACGGGCGCTGCTCGAGCGGGTGGGTCACCGACTTACGGTAACGAACGTACGCGCCTGACCGGGGCCGTCGCCGCGTCCGTCACGGTCGTCACTGCGACCGCCAGCGGTACCACCACGGGCGTCAGCCGATGGTTGACGCCATGTACTTTACGGCAGCCCAGGCAGTGGCGGGTCATGCCCAGTCCACGACGGGACGCGCGTGGCGTGCTCAACACGCAGCCACACACGTAACAGCTGGCGACCGCGCCGCGCTCCCATAGCTTCACGCGCACGGCCTGCACGGTCACCCAGGCCACCGCCGCGGTCACGGATCCGGCGACGATCCAGCCCGGCAGATTGGAATACAGGGAAAGAATGCCCAGGTCGCCTGGCATCTGCTGGACGGCCTTCATCGCCGCTGCGGCAACGGCACCGACGCCGAGGACCATCAGGYCCGGCGAAAACATCCGAAAATACATCCGTCCGGCGTACGACATGGTGGTCCCCTGACCCAGCCGGATGCTCCCGGCGGATTCAGGTTGGCGCCTGTGGGGTCTACCCGCCGTGAACAGGGGGCGCCTCAGAACGAAACCCCCAGGCTCACGCGGCCGCCGTGGTCGCTCAGGCCGCTGGCGTACTGCCCGGTATAGCTCGCATCCAGATGCACCGCCGGACTGAGCCGGAAGGACAGGCCGGCGTCGACCGTGGTTGCGTTGCGGGCCAGTGGCACACCGGAAACATCGAAGGACTCGCCACCATCGGCGAAACGCAGGCGAGCGGACGGCGTGGTGTCGCCGGACGCATGCTGCCAGGCGACGGTCGTCTGCCAACCCACGACATGCGTCGCATCGGTCGCCATGCCGGCGTGGATCCCAAGCTTGCCCACCGTTACGTCCGCATCGCGGCCGTCGACACGCAGCGCGCCGATGCCGCCGCGTTCCGTCGCCGAATCGCCGCTCCAGCGTACGGCGGCGACCTGCAGGAAGGGCTCGAGGCGCGTGCGCATGCCTGGGTGAAACGCATAGCCGAGTTCCGCGAATCCCTGCGTGCTGGCCGCATCGCGATCCGCATCCAGGCGCGACGTCTCGTCGCCGAGGGTCACGTGGCGCGTGGTATCGATATCGTGATGCGCATGGACGATGCCACCGCGCAGCGTGAGGGCATCGAAGGCCACGTCGCCATACAGGCCGAACTGGTTGCTGTGCACCTTTGCCGAGCCGTCGAGCGACCGCTCGTGCAGCGACTGCTTCGCGTGCCCGAGCAACACACCGATGCGTGCGTCGCCGTCGACCGCGACATCCATGCCGAGCAACGCGCCACTGCCACTGCTGTCGATCTTTCCCGCGTTGGCGTTGCCGTCGTAATCGGCATCGTGGCCGAGGACACTCAGCCATGTGGTGACGCCGTGGCCATCGTCGCCGTGGGCACCCTGGCGACCGTCGTCGTCGCCAAGCATGTGACGTGTCACGGCATCGCGTACCTGACGCTGGTCGTCGACGATGACCGACTGCGCGCTGGCATGCAGGTCACCGGCGAGGGCCGAGAAAGCACGTTCGGCGGCGCTTTCGTCCATCGCGACGACGCGGTCGTAGACGGCATGGCCGACACCCAGGCTGTCCGCGGCCATCGCGACGGCACGCTGGTTCGGTGTAGAGGCTGCATCGAGGAACGAGACGGCGTTGCGCTGAAGATCGAGGCTTACCTTACCCGCTGCGCTGTAGGCGATGATCGCGTTGAGGAAGGCAAAGTGGCTGTCGACGGCGGCGAATTGACCGGTCACGCCACCGCCAGCGGTCAACACGTCGTAGTGGTTGTTTGCGATCCACGTCGCTCCCTGCGCATCCACCACGAGACGGGCGCCGTCGATCGTCGCGTGACCGGCGACGGCCAGGCGGCTGGCGCCGGCGGGTGACGTGTCGATATACAGCGTGCTGTCGGATGCAAGGGTCGCATCGCCGCCCACCGTCAACGTGCCGATCGAACCGGGCGCGACCGTACCGTGAGCCACCAGGTCGCCTCCGATTCGTCCGTGTCCACTCAAGGAGGCGCCAGCGGCCAGATCGACAGCGCCGCCCAGAAGCGCGCCCGGCGTCGATTCGTCTCCTATCTGGAGGCTGCCCGCGGCGATCGAGGTATGGCCGGAGAAATTGCCCTGCCCGTCGAAAACCAGCATGCCCGCGCCGGACTTCACGATCTCGCCCGTGCCGCTAAGGAAGCCCGCGTAGCGGCCATCGGTCGGCTGATCGAAGACAAGTGTCCCGTTGTTGGCGATGTCACCTTGCAGACTGAGCGTACTTCCACGGAGCGTACCGGCGGCGATGCTCGTGCCGCCGGTATAGGTGTTGCTTCCGGTGAGCGATAGCGTGCCGTCACCTCGTTTGCTCAACGAGCCGCTGCCACCTAACGACTGTGTGAGCGTAAAGGTGTTGGCCGCATCGACGATGTCGAAGCCGCCTCCATGGGTGCCAAGAACGACGGCGCGGCGCGTCGCGTTGAAGTAAGTACCGTCGACGCGAAGCGCACCGCCATCCAGGCTGAGGTATCCGCTTCCGTCGCCCAGGGCGGTGTCCTGTGCCACCTCGATCGCGCCGCCCGAAATGGTCGTGCCACCGGTGTAGGTATTCGCCGCGGTAAGGACGAGCGTTCCGTAGTCGGCCTTCACCAGGCCGGCACGACCGGTGAGGACGCTGTTGATCGTCGCCTTGTAGCCGGAGCTCATGCTCGTCCCGTCGCCCACGCGAATGACTGGCGCGGCGGTACCCGTCGCCACGAGGCGGACATGGTCGCCGCCGAGCGTGTAGCCGTCTGTCGCGAACTGCAGGCCAGTGGCACGGGCCGTGCCCTTGCTGTCGTCCACGCTTACGTCGCCCCGGTCCCCTGCGAAGACGGCAAATCCGGGATCCGGCAGGGAGCCCTGCCATGCGCCACTCGCATCGGCCCAGGTCGCGCCCAGCGTGCCCCACGTGCCGGAGCCACCGCCATAGCGTGCGCCACTGGCGAGTCCATTCGCGTTCCAGAACTGGATGGGAAGGTCCGTGCGAAGGATCACATCCAAGCGCTTGAGGTCGCTGCGGTCGAGCAACTGCAGCGCGTCGCCGGCAGGCGCCGTACCGAGATGGAAGCCTCCGTTCAGCGCCGTGTACGTGCCGCCGTAGTCGAACACCGTGTAGAGACCCGGTGCCATGCCGTCGCCGGCGCGAACATCGACGGGCGCGTTGTCGATCACCGCATCGCCGGTGACGTGCAGGCGATCGCTCAGCCCCACCGTCTGGGCATCCGCGCCCGGCGTGCCGAGTTTGACCGAGAGCCCACCGCCGTTCAGGGCAAGCGAACCATCGATCGTCAGCGTACCGAACCCATCGCCGACAATGTACTGGCCGCCGTCGCCGGGCGCGACGCTGCCACCCTGGGCGACCGTCACGTTGCCGATCACCGTACCGGTGCCGCTCAGCGCGGCGCCCTGCGCGACGGACACGTCGGATGTCAGGGTCGCACCGTGGTGAGCGTCGTCGCCCACGACCATCGCACCCTGCGTCAAATGCGTCGAGCCGTTGACCAGGACCCCGCCGTTGAACACGCTTGCCAGCGACGTCACCGCATTCGTCAGATCGGTGCCCACCGATATGTCGCCGTTGAAGATGTACCCGTGCTTCCCTTCGACCGACATATACCCCGTCGTCGTCAGGCTCCCGATCACTTGTTCCGGAAGGATGGGAAACGGATCCTGGCCCATCAGCAACGAGCCGTCGATGTAGATCGATGCCGCATGCAGGCTGTTCAGGAGGGTCACCTTGCCCGCCGCACTTCCCGTCGACAGCCACAGCTGATTCGTTGCGCTGAGGCTGCCCACCTGCATGTCGCCGTTGTTCGCGATACGGACGTTCGTGCCCGAGCCACCCACGGCTCCACCGACCTGGTTTGCCGGGTTGTCCAGGATCACGTCGCCGGACGCGCCGAAGTACGCATTGCCAGCGATCGAAAGCGGCGTGGCGCTCTGGGTAAGCGAACCGTGCCCTGCCCCTATCGTCGCATTGCCGCTCACGTCGAATCGGTCGGTCAGCGAGATGGCTCCGTTGTACGTGTACAAGCTGACGTTCCTGCCGTCCACCGCACCCATCGTCAGCGCCGACTGGTTGTCCAGCATGAGATCACGCGAGGTGACGGTGATCATTCCGCCGAAGCTGCTTCCGTGCGCTGTCACGTCGGATAACGCGTCGATGGTCGTGCTGCCAGCGACGTTGGCGGACAACTGAAGCGAATTCAGGGTACGCAAGGCAAGGTTCCCGCCCGCCGTCACGGTCAGGTATGAAAACTGGTTGTCCTGGGTGAGAGATACGTCGCCCGTGGCACTGACGTTGGAGGATAACGCCTTGATCACCCCTCCGGCCTGCGTCACATCGCCGTGCGTAGCGGTCACCTTCAAGTCATCGGCATTGATCTCGGCGCCTGTATCGACTTCGCCGCCCTTCAACTCGATGCTGTTGAAGTGAGACGTATCTTCGCCCAGGCGCGTATTCGCATCGAGCACCAGCCCCTGCGTTGCCAACAACGACAGCCTCGCGCCCTGGCTGCTGCGTGACAGTGTGCGTCCCGCTGCAAGTTCGATGGCACCGCCCGACGTCGCGACAAGATTCGCGGTCTGTCCCGACAACGTCACATCGGCGTTGAATGCGATATCCGAGTCGGAGGTCAGGCTGATGTCGCCACCGGCCATGGACAACATCGATGCACCCACCTGCGACGGACCACCCGGCGTGTACGTTCCGTTTGCATCGATACGGGCGACAACCGCGTCGGTCACCACCATGGCGTCACCCGACCGGATTGCCAGCGAGCCGCTGCCGTCGTAGGGCATCCGCGAGAGGTAGACCCGCGCGTCCGCTTCGAGATAGCCATCGCTGGCGATGTTGAGCGAGCCCCCGGCATGGCCGTGGACGTCGATTGTGCCGCCCAGGTGCAACGCGTCGTGCGCACTGATGTCGACCCGCCCCCCGAAGTCGCTGGTGCCACCGATCAGCGCACTGGTGGTGCGAATGACCGCGCTGTCGCCGACGTAGGCGACCGCGGGTGTCGTCCCCGCCGGGTTCACATAGCCCGCGCCGATCGCCACGCTGCTGATGGGCGCACCCTGGCTGGTGTCGATCGTCCCGGTCATGAGGACCTTCGTATCGGAGTAGAGACCCACCCGACCGCCGCTGGCCTGGATCGTCCCCGAATTGACGATGTCGCCGCCGAGTGCCTCCAGGATGACGTTGCCAGCCGGGTCGGTGATCGTCCCGATATTCTCGATCGCCGGCTGCCCGCTGTTGCCGGCGAGGGCGATGTAACCGCCCAGCGTGGGGGGCGTATGCAGGAAATTGTATGCCGCGGTGTTGAGGGGCCCGCTGTCGCTCACGTGCGATGCCGCGACGATATGGATCGTGTTGCCTGTCGCCGCAATGCTGCCCTCGTTGCGCACGGACGAGCCCAGCAGCACCGCGCTACCCGCCGTCGAGATCGTGCCGGCGTTGACCAGGCTGGCCCCGGCACCCATGGCGTCGAACTCATACGCCGCCGGCATGCCATTCGCCGCAGGCGACATCGCCATCGCGGCAAGCACAAGGTCGTCCCCACCGACCACGCCGGTGCTCCCGATCGTGATGCCCTGCGCATCGGCGAGCGCGTGGCGCCCCTGCATCGACAACGTGCCCGCGATCGACGAGATCGTGCCACCGGTCACCGAGTGCGACGCTGTCGTGATGGCACCCAACGTCTGCTGGAAGTTTGCCGTGCCGCCCGCCCCGATGTTGAAGCTCGACCAGTTGACCCAGACGTTCGAAGGATCAGGCTGCGAGAACGTAAGCGTGTTGCCCTGGATGGACAGGACGGGGGTCGCGCCCGTGGCGCTGTCGAAGACAGGCAGCTCGACCGCCGCCTGGGCCGGGGACGCCAGGCCAAAGGCGACAGCCAGGGCCAGCGGTGCGGCCACCAGCAGGGCGCGTCGGCGGGACTCGACACCGTCAGCCCGGCTCGCCCCGCCAGCGCGCGCCAGCTCCGAAACCACCTGCACGACGCGCAGGGCCGCATTCCATACCAGCCGGTACGAACGATTCATCCGAGTTGTCCCCCGTGACCGGTCCACCGGGCGGGGTCATCCGCGCCTCCCTGACGGTCAGAAGGCGAATCTACACGAGGCTCGCAGAAACTTGCTACACCCCGGCAGCTGACCCGAACGAGGGCGGCCGGTCGGCCCTGGCCTTGCCGAAGGCCTCATTCGGCTTGTCGCCCATGACGAAGACCAGGTTGCCACCGGCGGCCAGTTCCTTATGGCTGATCCAGCTTTTCGACCACGGCTGGCCGTTCCAGCTGACCGACTGGATGTAAGGCCGGCCCGGACCGTTGTCCTTCGCCTCGATCACCAGCGTACGGCCACCACCGACCTGCACTTCCGCGCGATCGAGCAGCGGGCCGCCGAACACGTAGTTCGTGCTGACCGGGTCGACGGCGTACAGGCCCATCGCGCTGATCACGTACCACGCGCTCATCTGGCCGCAGTCCTCGTTGCCGGGAAGGCCATCGGGCTCGGGCAGGTACATGGATTCCAGGATCATGCGCACGCGCGCCTGGGTCTTGTGGTGCGAACCGGCGTACGCATAGAGGTAGGGCATGTGGTGGCCCGGCTCGTTGCCGAACGCGTACTGGCCGATCATCCCGGCGATATCCGGCGGCGCGTTGTCCGGCAGGGCCGGGTCGGCGTTGAACAGCCCGTCGAGCTTGGCCTCGAAGGCCGTCTCGCCACCGAACAGCGCCATGTAGTTGTACACGTCGTGCTGGTTGAGGAAGGTGGCCTGCCAGGCGTTCGATTCGGTGAAGTCGCGCCAGCGCTTCGAGTGACCGATATTAATCGGGTCGAAGGGCAGCAGCCAGCTGCCGTCGTCCGCACGGGGGCGGACGAACTGGGTGTCCTTGTCGAACACGTTGCGATAGTTCTGCGACTGCGTGCGCAGAAGCGCCGCATCGTCGGCGTGGCCCAGCGCATCGGCCATGTGTGCCACGGCCCAGGCGTCGTAGGCGTATTCGAGGGTCTTGCTGGCCGCCTCGCCTTCCTTGTCGCTGGGGATGTAACCCTTCGCACGAAACGCCGGCAGGCCAAAGTAGTCGTCCTGCAGGGCGCGACGACGCAGCACCGGCCAGGCCTTGGCGTAGTCGATGCCGGTAAAGCCCTTGGCCTGCGCCTCGGCGATCACCGGCGCGCAGTGGTAACCGATCATGCAGACCGTCTCGATGCCTTGCAGCGGCCACACCGGCGCGCCACTGGGGCTTTCCACGGCAAGACGCACCAGGCCGTCGACCAGATCCGGCACACGCTCGGACTGGTACAGCGTGAACAGCGGATGCTCCGCGCGGTAGGTATCCCACAGCGAATACGTGCTGTAGTTGTGCCGGCCTTCGGGCAACGTGTGGACCGCCTTGTCCATGCCGCGATAGCGCCCGTCGAAGTCGCTGAACACCGTCGGCGCGAGCATGGTGTGGTACAGCGAGCTGTAGAACGTGCGCTTGATCTTGTCCGACGACGTTTCGATACGGATACGCGACAGCTCCCGCTCCCACTCCGCTTCCGCGGACGCGCGCACGCCGTCGAAATCCCAGGCGGGCATTTCGTTGTCCAGGTTGCGCATGGCGCCATCGATATCGACGCCGGAGATGCCGACCTTGACGAGCAGGGGCTCGCTCGAGGCCTTGTCGAAGTGCAGCGCCGCCTTCAGCTGGTCACCCTTGATCGTGGTCGTGCCGGCGGGCAGCGCCTTGTCGTCGCTATAGAGCGTGGCGTTCACGATCGGCCGCGACAGCTTCATGGCGAAGTAGAGCACCCGGCCGGTCGCCCACTGGTAGACGCGACGACCGCCGACGACGGTGTCGTTGCCAACGAGGGTCAGCTCGACATCGCTCAGTCGCGTGGGCGTCTGGACGTTGTCCTGATAGCCATGGGCGAGATCGAGCAACAGGTGCGCGTCGCCGTCCTTCGCGAAGGTATAGCGATGCATACCCGCACGCAGGGTCGCGGTCAGTTCGGCGAGGATGTCATGCTCGGTGAGCTTCACCCGGTAATACCCCGGATGGGCCTGCTCGCCGGTGTAACGCGATCGGTAGCCCTTGACGTGCGTACGGGGCGCCTTCTCCGGCTTTTGCCCACCCTTGTGCTTGGCGTCGAAGCGCGACACGTAGTTCACGCCGTCGTAGTCGCGATCGCCCGGCTGCAGCCGTACCGCGCCCATCGCCGGCATGACCAGGAAGTCGAGCATATCCGCCGCACCGGTACCGGACAAATGCGTGTGCGAGAAGCCCATGATCGAGCCATCGTCCTGATGGTAGCCGGACGAGCCGTCCCACTCCGCGTTGTTCGTGTCCGGGCTCAGCTGGACCATGCCGAACGGCCGCGTCGCACCCGGGTAGGTGTGACCGTGACCGCTCGAGCCAACAAAAACGTCGACGTAACGCAAGACGCCATCCGCAGCGGTGCCGCCGCTGGCGGGTGGCGCGTTCAAGCCTTTGTGTACCCCGTCGGCCAGCACGGTGAGGGAACCGAGCGGACCAACGACCGAAACAGCGGCCATGCCTTGCAGAAAACGTCGACGGGTAACCATGAATCGCTCCAGCTCAGTTGCGCGCGTCAGACGCGGCGCAGGGAATCGGGATGCTTGTCGGCAAGGTGGACCACGAGCTCGCCGAACAAGGTATTGGCCCACGCAAACCACACGCGGGTGAACTGTTTCGGATCGTCCTGATCGAAAGCCTCGTGCATGAAGCCGGTGCCGGCATGCGTGGTCTTGAGCCAGTGCAGGCACTGCCGCTGCTCGGCCACGTCATCCGTGGTGAACGCCTTCATCATGATCGACATCGGCCAGATCATGCGCAGGCCTTCGTGCGGACCCCCGATGCCWTCACCGGCACTGCCCTTGAAGAAATACGGGTTGTGCGTGCTCCATACCCGGTCACGCGTGCGCTGGTAGCGGGCATCGTGCGGCGCGCTCTCAAGGTACGGCAACGCGAGCAGGCTCGGAACGTTGGCGTCGTCCATGAACAGCTGGTTGCCGTAACCGTCGACCTCGTAGGCCCAGTAGTCGCCCTGCGGATCCTTTACCACGCCGTATTGCTCGACGGCAGCGGCGATCTCGTCGGCCATGGCGTGGCATTCGTCGGCGAAGACCTGATCGCCATAGAAGCTCGCATGCATCTGTGCGAGGCGACGCAGGGTGACCACGGCGAACAGGTTGCCCGGGATATTGAACGCGTAGACGGTGGCGTCGTCCGACGGACGGAACATCTGGTGGATCATGCCGACCGGACGGGTCGGCTGGCCGTAGCCGTGCAGGAACTGGCTCTCGGTCGGATTGGGCGACGGGCGCTGGAAGTGGTACGGGCCGGGGCTCGTTTTCCGCTGCTGCTCGCGGAAGGTCGTGACGATCAGTCGCGTCGCCGCACGCCACGCGTCGTCGAATGGCTCGCGGTCACCGGTGGTCTGCCAATAGCCGTGCGCGAGGCGCACCGGATAGCAGAGCGAATCGACTTCCCACTTGCGCTCGGCCACGCCGGGGCGCATGTCGGTCTGGTCGGACTGCGCCCAGTCCAGCTTGCTCTTGCCCTTGGGGTCGGGAAGAAAGGCGTTCGCGTACGGGTCGATCGCGATACAACGGGCCTGGCGGCGGATCAGTCCGCGGAACAGTTTACGCAGCGCCTCGTCTTTCGGCGCCAGCGGCAGGTATGGCCACACCTGGGCCGAGGAGTCGCGCAGCCACATCGCGTCGATGTCGCCGGTGACGACGAAGGTGTCTTCGTAACCGTCCAGGCGACCGACTTCCACCGTCGTGTCGAGCGTATTCGGGAAGCAGTTCTCGAAGAGCCAGGCCAGCTCGGGATCGGCGATCTTCTTCTTGGTCGCGGCGATCAGTGCTTCGACGGCCGGACTGGTGAACTTGCGCTGGCCTACCGGCGGCCGTTTGCCGGGAAAGCGTGGCGCGGCGAACGCGCTTGCGCTGATCCCGCCAGCCATGGCGACGCTGGGTACCAGCGAGATCCACTTGATGAGGTTACGACGGCTGGGATTCACGGCTGGCTTTCCTTCAGGGCATCGATCAGTGAGCGTACCGACAAAGCGTGGCGAAGCGTGTCCGCGTCGACGTGACCGTCGATGGCCACATCGACACTTTCACCGGGCAGCAGGTCGAAGGCGTTGTTGGACAGGCGAACATCGAGGTCGCCCGTGTCGATCCATACCCCGCGCGCCAGGCGCTTCGCGGTGACCGTCAGCACGAGCCCGTGCCCCGTGTCGCGCAGGCTCGTCGCCAGCTCCGGCTGGGGTAGCGCGAGGGTCCGTGCCGCACCGAAGTACAGCAGGTGATGCGCAACGAGGTTGCCCTGCTCGAGCAGGTCGAAAGCGACCACGGTACGTCGCGGATCGGCGCCCTTGAGCAGGGTCGCATCATCCAGGCGCGCCAGGCTCGTGCTGCTGAGGGCCGTCGCGCGCAGGGGACGACTCTCCTCGCGCAGGAGCTTGCCAGCCATGTCGTAGACACGCGTGCGCAGCGTGGCGTCGAAGTCGGCCGTGCGATCGGAAACCGCGAACACCTCGGTCTTGCCGTCGCGCCGCAGCGGGACCACGTCGACCGGCGCATAGAAACGCTTCGCATGGAACTGCAAGGCCTTCCAGCGATTGAAATAGTCCACGCTCGCCCAGGAGGCGCCCGGCCAGACGTCGTTGAGCTGCCAGTACAGCGAGCCCATGTTACGCGGACGCGCGCTGCGCAGGTGTTCGGCGGCCAGCTCGATGCCTTCGGCCTGCATCACCTGGCTCAGGTAGACGAACGAGGGGAAGTCCTTCGGCTCGCCGTATTCCTGGCGGATGTACAGCAGCAGCCGCTGGTTGCCGTCGCCGTTGGCGAACTTCTGGTGGGCGCGCATCACCTTCGATTCGGGCTGCATATCGCCGGCGTCGGCGAAGGCCTTGATCGTCGCCATGACCGGGAACGACTGCAGGCCGTATTCGGACTGGAAGCGCGGCGTGACATCGAGGTAATGCGAAATCGGCTCCGAGCCGGACCAGACCTTCCAGTAATGGAAGTCGCCATCGTTCTCGACATTGGCTTCGCCGTCGAAATCGGTGCTCGGCGAACTCGCCCAGTAAGGCGTCTGCGGGGAAAGATCACCGACGACCTTGCGCAGGGTCTTGCCGAACAGTTCGCGCATGCCGTCATCGAGGCGACGTACTTCGTCCGCGTTGATGAATTTGCGGAAGTCCTCGCGATCGGGCCAGGACTCCCAGCCGGTCTGCACTTCGTTGTTCCCGGCCCAGAGCACGATGGACGGGTGGTCGCGGAGGCGGGTGACCTGTTCGACGGCTTCGATGCGCGAGGTTTCGCGGAAGGCCGGATCGTAGGGCGTGATCGCACCGCCGAACATGAAGTCCTGCCAGATCATCAGGCCCATGCGGTCGGCCGCGGCGTAGAACGCGTCGTCCTGGTAGGTGCCGCCGCCCCACATGCGCAGCATGTTCATGTTGGCGTCCCGCGCGGAACGCAGGATCGCCTCCATGCGCGCCGTGGTCACCCGGGCGGGGAAGCTGTCGAACGGGATCAGGTTGGCGCCCTTGGCGAAGGTCGGCACGCCGTTGACCACGAAGGCAAAGCCCCTGCCCCACTGATCCTTGTCGCGGCGCAGTTCCACGCTGCGCAGGCCGGTTTCCTGATCGGCCTGGGCGACGGTTGCGCCACCCGTGCTCACGGTGGTGTGGAAGCGGTACAGGTTCGGATCGCCGTAACCGACCGGCCACCAGCGTTGCGGATGGTCGATGTCGACGGGCACGGCGACATGGTTTTCGCCGGCGACCAGGGTCACCTCGCGTTCCTGAGTGCCATGCGTGCCGTTCGGCGCGGTCCATTCGACGGCGACCTTGACCGTGCCGGCCTTATCGGCCTGCAAGGCGAGTTGCGCATCGACGTGCGCGTTGGCTTCGTCGACCTTCGCCTGGGCGATATGGAAGTCGGCCAGACGCAGGTCGTCCCAGCTTTCCAGGCGCACGGGCCGCCAGATGCCGGCGGCGAGGTACCGCGGACCCCAGTCCCAGCCGTAGTGGTAGTTGGCCTTGCGGACGTAGTTGGAGGTCTGCTTGCCCTTCGGCTCATCGCCGAAGGACGAATCGAATTCACCCGGCAGCGCATACGGCTGCTTGAGCAGCCAGGGCTGCAGGCGGGCGATGGGGGATTGGAAGTGCACCAGCAGGCTGTTGCTGCCGGCGTGAAGCACGCCTTTCACCGGCAGGCGCCAGCGGCGGAACATATTGTCCGCGGCCAGCAGCTTCTTGCCGTTGAGGCTGACCTCGGCAAACGTGTCGAGGCCGTCGAAAACGAGGTCGACGTGGCCACGCTTGAGCGCGGCCGCGTCGACGTCGAAGGAAAGCTGGTAGTCCCAGTCCGCGAGGCCGATCCATTGCAGGCCGGCCTCGTTGTCTCGCCAGAACGGATCGCCGATCCGTCCCAGCGCCAGCAGGGCCGTCTGGACGGCAC
>NZ_JBFUAT010000051.1:0-23882 GCF_056406135.1 Luteibacter sp. P1_D3
CGCCCACACAGGATGCAGCGTAAACCGGATCGCCCTGCGCGATCATTGCCTGGGCGAGCCGGGTCACGTCGGCCTGAAACTGGTCCGCCTTCGTATCGAGCACCGCTTGCCGCACGCGAGAGCCCGGCATCGGGGAAATCTCCCGACGATTGACCATGACGATCTCGACGCACGACGGCTCGGCACCCAGAGCACGCACGACGGCGGCGCCGACCTGCCCGGTGCCGCCAATGATCAGGACACGACATGCCATGTGAGGACCCGCCCGGTAATGGATGCCCCATCCTACGCGGGTTCGCGCCAGCCATCAGAACTTGCGAAGGGTGAGGCATGACTGGCCATGCAAGTCGTCATGATAGTGCCCTGCTCGACGCGGTACATTGGTCAGCGTGACCCACCCGAAGCCGAGGTGCGATCGTGACGACTGTTGCCCTTCTTATCGACATGCAGGCCGACTTCTTCGGCCACCAGCGGCTGTCCCTGCTCCGGCCCGCCCTCGCGGGTCATACCAATGCCCTCACCGCGATGGCCCGCGACGCAGCCATTCCCGTCGTCTGGGTGCGACAGGAATATGCGGCCGACCTCAGCGATGCGTCGCTGGAGGTGCGAAGGGGCAAGATCAAGGTGGTCATATCCGGAACTCCAGGCGCCGATCTCCTGCCCGAACTCGACATCGAGGCCACGGATCACTTCATCCTGAAGAAACGCTACAGCGCGTTCTTCGGCACTACCCTCGACGACCTGCTATCGCAGTTAAGCTGCGACCGATTGATCGTTGCCGGCGTCAATACGCACTCGTGCGTGCGAACCACGGTAGTGGACGCCTACCAGAGGGACTACGACATCATTCTGGCGAAGGACTGCATCGACTCCCTGGATCGGGAACACCACGACGTATCGTGGCGATACATGGATGGAAAGCTGGGCCGTGGCATGGCGAACGAACAGATTCAGGAATGGCTGAAACCCAATCGCTAGGCCGTGTATCGCGCTACCAGCTCGAACGATTCGTGTGCGTTGTCAGGGTAGTGCACAAGGCCGGCAAAATCGGTGCGAATCATCACGCCAGTGAGAAGATAGGCCCAGCCTTCCTCGCCGGCCTGATAGCTGTGGCTGTCGATATTCGCAACGACAACACCGTGGTACTGACCGCTGATCAGTACGGCATCACCGGCCACCATTGCTTGTCCGTCATCGTAAATTACGACCATCGTTGCCCCCAGCGAACCGACAAATCAACCACGTGACTCCAGTTTAACGCACCCTCGTGATTGGATGTCCTGAGGCCGCACGGGTACCATCGCCCCAGCCAACGCGAGGTACTTAGGATGACCGCCCGCTTTTCCCATCGATTGGCTCTCTGGCGTGCCGGTGCCTTCTTCGGCATTCTGGCCACTTTCGCTCTGGTGGTTCTTGTTCCCGCAGGGCTGCGAGAAGCGGGTTTCCATATCGCGAAGGCGTGGGGACTTAATGGGCTGGCCGCACCACTGTGTTGTCTGGGAGCCATTCCGKGCGCGTTCGTTGCCGATCGCCTGAGACTCTGAGAGTGATGACAAGCTATTGCGCGCCCTAGGATAGGAATTTCCAGCCGATGAGCCAAATCACGCAAATTAACGAGCCGTTCTTATCGCAACTCGGCGCGGAAGCGATAGAACTCTTTGCTAAGCGCGACTTTCAAGGCGTCGCAGACCGATTTGGCTACGCGCTGTCCTTTGATCGTCATCCTTCGTTGGCCATCGAAGCCGATTTCGACGCCGCCCTGGCGGAAGGCCAGCCACCATCCCGAGAGGCAACTTCTTCGATCACTGTGAAGTACTTCAAGGCTAACAGCAGCCACTTGGCTGCAGTCGTCGAGTGCGTGATGCCGGACGTTTCGGGTTTTCCAATTCTCATCGATTTAATCGTGACGGGCACCGAGAGCCCGTGGCATATCTCGGTGGAGGGCATTAGCGCCATATGGCCCGCTTGAGTCATACGGCCATCGGGAAGTCCCGATCGATCGGCAGCTTCGCGGCCAGTTAATCGCCATATTCATGCCCTTTAGCGTAGATAACCTAGGCCACTCTCAGGAGAGGACCCAGTCGATGAATCACACGTGGCGTCACGCAGGACTGATCGCGGCCCTATGTTTCGCGAGCACGGCCGCAAGTGCATCCCCTCAGGATTCGCAAGCCCCGAGCACTGCGCCCACGACGTGGCAGCCCCCTGCTCCCCTCACGCAGGTCCCGCTCTGGCCCGAAGGCCAGGTGATCGCACGGCCACCGGTCACCGGACCGGAATCGGTCAAGAACGGGGCCACGATCGAGAACGTCACGCGACCGACCATGACGGTCGTGCCGGCCAAGGGACCGAGCACCGGCACGACCGTCGTCGTGTTTCCGGGAGGCGGGTTCAGGGTCCTCGCCATGGACGGCGAAGGCACCGAGATCTGCGACTGGCTGACCAGCAAGGGCATCACCTGCGTTCTTCTCAAGTACCGCATACCGACGAGCGGCCCTCAATGGGATGGCTCGTGCGACTGCCGCCGGGAGCCGACAGTCCACATGGCCCTGCAGGACGCCCAGCGAGCCATCCGGCTGATCCGCCAGCAAGCGTCAAGTCTTCACGTCGATCCCCACAAGGTGGGAGTGATCGGCTTCTCGGCGGGCGGCAACATGGTGGCGGACGTGAGTAACGCCAGTGGCAAGAACTACGCACCGATCGACGAAGCGGACACACTGAGCGCTAGGCCGGATTTTGCGATAGCCCTCTACCCCGGCCGCCTGTGGGAGGGGAAAGGTGTGGTTCTCAATCCCACGCTACACATCACGGCTAAGACACCACCCACGTTCCTGGTACAAGCCGAAGACGACCCCGTCGACAACGTCCGGAACTCCGTGACCTATTTCCTCGCCCTGAAAGAGCACGGCGTGCCGGTGGAAATGCATCTCTACGCCACCGGTGGCCACGCCTTCGCTCTGCGCAAGCCGGATATGCCCATCGGCGCATGGCCCCAGCTCGCGGAAAAGTGGATGCAATCCATCGGCATGCTTCCTGCCGGCTAAACGCCTATATTCGGGGCCCGCCGTCCGACCGGAGATCGCCATGCATCATTCAAGGCTTTGCGCGGTATTGATCGACTGCAACACCGGGGATGTCGACCAGGCAGCCCACTTCTGGGCCGACGCCCTAGGGCGTCCGGTCGATCTCGATCATCCAGGGTCCGAGGGCAACTACCGCATGCTGGCCTCGCCGCCCGAGGAACCCATCGTGCAGGTGCAGCGCGTCACTCACGGAAGCCGCGTTCACCTGGACATCGAGACGGATGACATCCCGGCCGAAGTCGCTCGTCTGGAAGCGCTCGGCGCCGTCGTCGCCGAAAGGCTCGAGCGTTGGGTGGTGATGCAGGCGCCAACCGGCCAGCGCTTCTGCGTCGTGCGACCGCAGCGGTCCGACTTCCCCGGCAACGCCAATCGTTGGGACTAAGCCTGACTGCGCAGTCCGCGCCAGTAACGATCCAGCGATACCTTCAGCTCGGTCGCGAAATCCAGGCTGGTAAATGCCAGCGCCGCGTCGCCCATCATCGCCAGGCAATCGGGTGGGATGTCGAGCGCCTGCCACAGGCCCTGCGTCAGCGCGTAACTGTGGACGAGCACGCGCGCGCCCTCGCCTTCGGTCAGGCCGAGCGCAGCCTCGACGACTGTGCCTGCACCGACCAACGCCGTGCCGAGCTCCTGTTTATAGGTGCGCAGCCGGTCCTGCTCGATGTTTCGCTCCAGCACGCTGTAGCCCAGTGATTCGAGCTTGAGGATGTCGGGCTGCCCGGCGACGTGTGCGACGTAGGCAGCGAGAAATGCCGTGACCTTCTCGTCCACCGACCGCCCGTCCGGCGCGAATGCCTCGCGGATGCGCGTCATCATCGCCACGCGCTCGACGTGAAGGAGATCCATGAAGATCTCCTCCTTGGTCGCGAAATACAGGTACACGGTACCCTTCGCCAGACCCGCTTCCGTCGCGATGGCCGCCGCGGAAGGCAACTTTTCCGGATCGCGCAGGAACAGCGTGCGTGCGGCCGCAAGGATCGCGTCGCGACGCGCTTCCTTATCCTCGGCCGCCAGGGCGTATCGAACCATGCACGCTCAATCCATCATCAGGTGGTGGCCATTCTATAGGTGATACGCGACAGCTGCTGTCGCGAGAACAAGCGGGACAGGAAGGCCATGACGCGGTTGATGCGGCCCGCTATGACCGCCGACTTGCCTGCCGCCATGGCCGCCAGGCCAATGTCGACCACCGGCCGCGACTTCATCATCATGCGCTTCATCGCCGCATTCGGCGCCTCACCCGCGGCATCGAAAAACGAGGTCTCGGTGACGCCTGGCGACAGCACCGTGACCACCACGTTCCGCGATTTGAGCTCGGTATGCAGCGCTTCGCCCAAGGACAGGACGTAGGCCTTGCTGGCGGCATAGGCGGCAAAATGAGGACAAGGCTGGAACGCTGCCACGCTGGCGACGAGCATCACCTTGCCGCCACCACGCTTCGCCATGTCATTGGCAAACACATGGGTCAGGTCGGTGAGGCCAAGCACGTTGAGGCGAAGCATCGCGTTGATCCGCTCAACCGGCGCATCCAGGAATTCTGCGGTGATGCCATGACCGGCGTTGTTGATCAGCGTATCGACGAGGACGCCCTCTCCGTCCAGGCGCAGCTTCAAGGCGGCCGCCGCGCCATCGGCCGACAGATCCAGCGGCACAACACGTGCCTGCACGCCGTAATGTGAGCGCAGCTCGTCGGCCAGCCGCTCCATGGGTTCGGCGCGGCGCGCCGCCAGGACGACGTTGCTGCCTTGCTGGGCCAGCGCATGCGCGAAGTCGCGACCCAGCCCACTCGATGCGCCGGTAACCAGCGCCCAACCGTTCGATGCCATGGAACACCTCCAAAATGACCAGTGGTCATAACGTAAATGACCGTCGGTCATTTGGCAAGTGCTTCTAACGGCGTGCGGCCGCCTCGAGGTACGCGCGGCACATCACGGGCAGCTGCGTACGCAACATTGCCAGCGTCGCGGGCGAGGCATCGTTCTCCAACCCGGCCCGGACCGTGCCGACGAGCATGGTCCGCAGGGCGAACGTCACCTTGCCGAGGTCGTCGAAGGCCGCGTCAGAGGCGCTGTGGAGGAGCCGTTCGATGCACCGGTCGACCCGCCGCACCACATCGGCCACCAGTGCTGCCGTGTCCAGTTCGGCAGCGACCGCGTAGAGGGCGAGCGATGCCGGCATATGACGCAGCTTGGCGTCGAGATAGGCCTGGGTGAGTCCATCGGACATCTCCGCCAGGTGGCCACCCAGAAGACGAAGGCATGCCTCCTCCACGGCCACGACGACGTGTTCCAGGTACTCGTCCAACACCGCATAAAGCAACGCCTGCTTGTGCGGGAAGTACTGGTACATGGTGCCAACGGACACCCCTGCCCGCTCCGCTACACGCGTCGTCGTGAGCCGCCCGATGCCATCGGACAGCAAAACCTGAAAGGTCGCCTCATGAATCGCCGCCACCGTGGCCGATGAACGCGCCTGGCGTGGGGTTTTACGGGCCTTGAGCGCTTCCGAGGGAACGACGGGCATATGCGAATGTAAAAACCGAAGGATGATTCATATCTTAGAACAGAGCGCCGAGCACCGCACCATTCCAAACCCAACATCAAAGGAAACRCCATGAACGCAGCAGATCGCCGAATCGCCCTGGTCACGGGCGCCAACAAGGGCATCGGCCTGGAAGTCGCGCGTCAACTCGGCAAGGCCGGCTACCGGATCCTGCTCGGGGCCCGCGACAAGGCACGTGGCGTCGAAGCCGCCAGGACCCTGCAAAACGAAGGCATCGACGTGCGATACGTCGCCATCGATCTATCCGACAGCGCGTCACTGAAGGCAACGGCTACCGATATCGAAGCCAACGAAGGCCACATCGATGTGCTCGTCAACAACGCAGGCATCGCCGTCCAAGGTGATGGGCTACCCGGCGTGACCGACCTCGATATCGTTCGGCAGACCTTCGAGACGAACTTCTTCGGCACGATCGCTGTCACCCAGGCACTGCTGCCACTGGTCAAGAAATCGGCCTCCGGCCGCATCGTCAACGTATCCAGCGGCCTGGGTTCGCTCACGTTGAACGCGGATCCGGACTGGGATTACGCGGCGGTGAAGATCACCGGGTACAACAGTTCGAAAGCAGCCTTGAACATGTTCACCGTGTTGCTCGCCGCGGAACTCAAGGATCTTGGCATCAAGGTGAATGCCGTGAACCCGGGTTACACCGCTACCGATCTCAACGGGCACAGCGGCCACCAGACCATCGAGGAAGGTGCCGCCGAGACGGTGCGCATCGCCCTGCTCCCGGATGGCCCCACCGGTGGGTTCACCAGCACCGAAGGCGTGGATCCCTGGTAAGCACCGACCGGGCCGTTAATGCCAACAAGGCCGATCAAGGCACCCCTTCCGCCTTTTCGCGCACGAGATCGATGAATGCCCGGAGCCCTGCCGACATGTGCCGGTGCACCGGGTAATAAACATTCAAGCCATCGAAATACGGGCACCAGTCTTCGAGCACGGCCACGAGGCGGCCGTCGGCGAGATACGGGGCTACGTTCCACTCGCTGGTCCAGATCAATCCCATGCCATCCAGGGCTGCCGCGACCATCAGGTGATGGCTGTCGAGTCCGAGAGGACCGTCAACATCGATGCGTCGCTCCTGCCCGCGCTTTTCGAATTCCCAGCGGTACCACGTGCCGCTGGGCAACCGACTGCGAATGCAGGTGTGCTCCAGAAGATCCTCAGGCACCTTCGGCTTGCGTCGGTTCTCGAAGTACGCAGGCGAGCCGACGACGATGAAGCGCAGGCGCCCTGTGCAGCGCACGCCGACCATGTCCTGTGGCACGTCCCCCGCGATGCGTACGCCGGCATCGAAACCTTCGCCGACGATATCGACGAAGCGACCTTCAGTGACCACGTCCAGCCGCATCTCGGGATAACGACGCACGTACTCGAACAGCATCGGCTCGAGGATCATCGACGCCGCGCCTTCGGACGTATTGATGCGCAAGGTCCCGGTCGGGCTGTCGCGGAAAGCGTTGGCGGCTTCCATCGCGGCGGATATCTCGCCAAGGGCGGGCCGGATGCGGGAAACGAACTGCTCGCCTGCTTCGGACAGCGACACGCTGCGCGTCGTACGATTGAACAGGCGCACGCCCATGCGTTGTTCCAGGGCGGCTACGGCATGACTCAATGCCGAGGGCGACATACCCACGGCAACAGCCGCACGGCGAAAGCTCTGGTGCGTCGCCACGGCGAGCACCGCCTGTAGTTCGATCAGGCCGGCCTTGTGCATTGTGCGAATTCCCGCATCGATACGTCCCGGATAAGCCTGATTGTTAGTACAGCCGTGCGCAACTAGTTTGTCGTGGGTCATCCATCGGAAACGCTCATGACCCAGACCGTCCTCATTACCGGCGCCTCGACCGGCTTTGGCAAGGCCGCCGCCGTCCACTTCGCCACGCACGGCTGGCAGGTTGTCGCCACCATGCGCGACCCAGCCGCCGGCACCGACCTTGCCGCCCACCCCAATATCCTGGTCACGCGCCTGGATGTGCAGGACCTCGCGAGTATCGACGGCGCCATCGCCGAAGGCATTGCCCGCTTCGGCGCGATCGATGCGGTGGTGAACAATGCCGGCTTCGGCCTGTTCGGCATTTTCGAAGGCGCCAGCCGCGAAAAGATCCAGGAGCAGTTCGACGTCAACGTATTCGGCGTCATGGATGTCACCCGCGCCATCCTGGCCCATTTCCGCGGGCGTCAACGGGGCACCATCGTGAACGTGAGCTCCGGCGCAGGTGTCTTCGGCCTGCCGATGATCTCGCTGTATAACGCGAGCAAGTTCGCCCTGGAAGGCTTTTCCGAGTCCTTGTCCTATGAGCTGGCCTCGCAAGGCATCAACGTAAAGATCGTCGAGCCTGGCGGTGTGCTGGACACGCGGTTCGGTGCACGCTCGTCCGACGAGTTCGGCAGCGCGTCGGTACCGGTGGGCTACGAAGCCTTCGTGGCGGCCACGGGGAAGGTGTTCGAGGGGTTACGCGCCAGCCGCCATGCCACCTCCGAAGACGTCGCCAAAGTGATCTTCGAGGCAACGACCGACGGAACCGATCGCTTGCGCTATGTGGCCACGGACGATATCCGTCCGCTGATTCATTCGCGGCGGGAAACATCGGAAGATGCCTATATGCATTTCATGCGCGAGCAGTTCCGTGCCTAGCCCAGTGGCTTCCCCGCCGTGACACGCGGGGAAGCCTTCCTCATGTGCCGAGGCTACAGCCCTTGGCGCAACACCTCGATGCGCCAGCGCTGGTCATCGGAGACAGCGGGCGTACCCGCATATTCCGGCCCCACGACCACCGGTCGCGTTCCCGCACTACCGACGACGTGATCGATGCCCTGCCGCGGCGCGGCCGGGTAATTGGTCCATGGCTCGAGCGCCGGCGACGAGAAGTTGGCCGGAAAATCCGCAAACTGCCCCTTCGTCGAGACGTGCACCTCGCCCCCGGCGACGTACAGACGATAAGTCGAGTGGTCGACCAACGAATGCAGGCGATCAGCCCGCCACTGCCATTGCTTCTCGAACGTGACGTTGGCGCAGGATTCCGTCACCACCGAGCGCGTCGCCGGTCGAGCCGTGAGGCAGCGCCCGGAGCCGCGATTCACATAGCGACTGGCTTCGTCCAGACCCCACATCTGGCTGCGATCCGTGGCGTCACAGGCGACCAGTCCAACAAGGCCAGCGCTATCACGCAGGCAGGCTCCCGAGCCGGTCGCCGATCGGATCAGCACCGTGATCTCGGCGGAGAGGTAGGGATCGGTCAGGTCGATGACGAATTCCGTCACGGCACTGCGTGCTTCCCGCTGTCGCGACTGGCCGATATCGGAACGGTTCCACCACCACTTTCGTTTGTCCAGGTCGTATCCCGCGGTAACGGCCACGTTCGCCAGGCCCGCATAGTTTCCCGGTACTTTCCAGTAAGACATCGCCTCGAACGTGGTGGCACGCATCATCGGGGTCATCCATTTTTCGCTGAGCTCCGGCATACCCGCCCGTTCACGGGCAACGAGGACGTTGACGAGCTTAGGCGCGATAAATGCCTTCCAGGCCACGGTGCCGGGTGTCCGGGGCGTGGCCTGGATCGAGTAATCCTGAAACGTCGTCTTGAGGCTGGACTGCCACTTGTGTTCGTAGCCCAATGACAGGCTGAAGGGCAACTTCGCCGCAAGCGCATCATCTTTCTTGCCTGTTGCGCTGACTTCCGACCCCGTGGAGCCACCGATGGTGAAGCCACGAGTCTCGGTATCGTCCTGCGTGAATTCGGTGCGGCCGTCGGTCACAGGGAAATGGTCCAGATAGGTCACTTCCGCGTCGCCGGCCGTGATCTCGTGACGCAATCCATATTCGACAGGCAGATCGGCGGTCCACGCGTTCTTTCCGGTCTTGGCACCGTCGCTCACGCCAGCCGTCTCGGGCGCGATAGTCACCTTCGATGTCACCGTCAGCATCTTGTAGTCGGAGGACACCGTCCGGCTGCGCGCCACGTCGATGCCGGTGACGCCGGATATCTCGCCGCGGGCATCGACGACATTGATATCGAAGTGCCGCCCCGGACCGACCGGGGCCCCCTCGTCCGCATCGCCAGGGGATGCGCTTTGCACGCTTGCCATCGCGATGTTCGCGTCGGGGGACGGTTCCGTCGTCGCATGGAGGGCATGAAGAAGAGCCGACGCATCTGCACTGCTCTGCGCCGACGAAGCGAATACCGCGACGGCGTCGCCGTCCTTGCGGAGGATCGCATCACCCGCCGTTGGCGCAATGCCGAACGCGGCGGCCACGTGGACAAGGTCGTCGGGCGTCGGGCTATTCATGCTCAGGAGTACCGGCGAGCCCTGGATGAACAAGCGGGAAAGTATCCCGGCTTCGTCGCGTGCCAGCGGCAGCGAGCTGGCATCGACCATGACCAGCAGGTGCCTCGACGTTTCGGGTGCGAGGCGTGCGGCGTCAGCCGGGCGGATCAACGGAATGGCCAACGCCGAAGGCGGCGAACTGTCCGACGGCGGTCGGACAGATGGATCGCCGAACGAAACAACGGCCGTGATGGCTGGCTGGTCGGGCGACGACGCGTGTGTTGGAGAGCACATCGCCAGGACGGCAATCACGGCAAAACTGAGTGGTTTATAGGATAGAGCGGACGTTTTCATGGGATCGGACCTCCTTGTTCGTAGTCCGGTTCCGACGTTAGCGCCGCCTTGGCCACACGTGCATCGTCGTCGGACTAGCCTTCGAGGGGCGTCACTCAGGTACGTTCCGGGCAGCTTGCCGACGCGATCACCGGCGTTAGGAACATCCTGTCGTCGTCCCCGGATCAGGACTCGCCCGAATCCTTCCTAGCGCCTACAAGCTTTGTTGCACTGTCTCTGCCTCCATCAAGGTATTTCGCTTACCCCGCTTGCCGAACGCGCATAGTGAAGCGGGAAGGCTGCTTGCGAATGCCACCGGCAACGGAAGAGGAGCTGCCGAAGGGCAGCTCCTCGCCTGGTCTATAGATCAGGCGCCAGGCCTGCGCGCAGCACGATGACATCCCAGCGCTGCTCCGGACTGATGGCACGGTACGTGGATGCCCAGCTCGACGGCACCGAACCCGCGTTCACGCCGTGGGGCGCGGGAATCAACTCGCCTGCCAACGGGGCCCTCGGATAGCCTGACCAGGGGGAAAGGACCGCGTTATGCGGATTCACCGGCACATCCTCGAAACGGCCGGGCGGCACGTGGTAGCGCACTTTGCCCAACTCGACGTAGAGGCGATGCCGGCCATCGTCATAGCCACTGTGCAACCGATCGGCCCGCCATTCCCAGCGCTGGCTGTTTGCAAGCGTGCATGACGACATACGCAACAAGGCGTCCTCGGTGTCGGCCGTGAGGCATTGCTTCGTGGCGCGGTTAACGTACCGGCTCTCGCTATCCAGGCCCCACATCTGCGACCGGTTCGACGGATCGCAGGAGGCGATCGAGATCTTGCCTTCGGTCTGCGTGAGGCATCCACCGTCGCCGGCGGCGGAGCGGATCAACACAGTGATCTCCCGGGTGAGGAAGGGATGCGAGAGGTCGAAAACGTAGCTCTTTCCGGCCTTGATGGTTTTCGTCGCCTCGAAATAACCGCGTTGCGGCTTCACCCATGAGTTGAGGCGCTCATTGCGGTCGTATCCCGCCTCGATCGCCACGGTGACCTTGCCCTCGTAGTCACCCGGCAGCTTCCATACCGACCAGGTGTCCAGGGAACCGCTGAACATCATCGGCGTCATGTTCTTGCCGTCGGTGAATTTTTTTGTCTTGTTGTTCGCCATCAAGGCGTCCTTCAAGTGGGGAGCAATAGGTGCTTCCCAAAGCATCCGCTTGCCGCGATCGACGGGCCGGGCGAACAGTGAATAATCCAGGAACGAGTACCTGATGGTCTCCGTACTTTCCCTGGTGTAACTGAACGATAGGTTGAAACGTAGCTTTGCCGCCAGAGCGGCGCTGGGCTTACCGCTAGCCGACACGTGGGCGCCCATCCCTCCTCCGATGGTGTAGCCCCGCCGTCCTACCTTCTCGTAGTCCATCCTCGTCCCGGTCGACCCCATGCTCTCAGGAAGGCTGTGGACCATCTGTGCCTGGGCGCCATCGGCCACAACGCTGTGGCTCGCGCGATAGACCCAGGGCAACGTGGCTGTGATCTTGGTCGGCACCCCTCGCCTGCCGCGTGCGTGTGTGACGATGCCCGCCCCCTTGGGCGTTATCGTCGACCACGCACGCACACTGATTTCCTTGTCGTCACCGTTCCTGCTGGCCGAACGGATGACCTGGATGGTCGCCCGGCCGGTGATCTCATCAGTACCGGTCTCGATCAGTCCTTCGTGGAACGTGTAGATGGGTTCACCTGCCCCTTGGTCGGCGTCCTGGGCTGACGTGTCGTTGAGGCCATCGAATTCGGGTGCGTTGTCATCGCGAAGGCTGTTCACCGAAGCAGCCATCACCTGCGACCAGCGCGGATTCCAGTGCTGCTCACCGCTGGCGCTGTCCAGCAGGGCAACCTCGCCGTTCGCCTGACGCACGAACATGGCATCACCCGTCTCAGGAGACATGCCGAACAGTCCCGCGACATCCGCGCCGTGCGCGTCATCGGCGCAGACAAAGACGGGCACGCCGGCGTTGAACAGTTTCATGAGCACCGCCCGGCTCTCCCCGAGTGACGCGATGTCACGTGCGGCGACGATGGCGACGGCGCCGGCGGAGGGCAATGCGTAGCTTTTCAACTGGTCGGCGGGGAGGGAACCGCCAGCAACGACAGCAGCCTTCTGAAGGCCGTTCAGCAGGTCACCCGCATGGTCGATATGGGACGGGTCACCAAAGGTGAGGAGCGCCTTAACGGGCTTTTCAGCGGTACTGGGTGCCGCGATGACAGCGGGAGCCGCGCAAGCGAGTAGGACCGCGCCTAGGGTCATTGCAAGCGCGCGGCGGGGAACGTCGAGAGTTTTCATGAAGGACCTCCTTGTCTAGTCCGGGATCGACGGTAACCCGCTTCACCGTGCCAGCCACGACGCGGCCGCCCTTGCCTGACACGGACCAGGCAGCGTGGATCGGGGATTTTTCCGCCTGTTCGCTGACGTTCGCGGAGGATGCCCATTCGCCTACAGGACTGCCGGGACTTTGCCTACGTTGCGACGCGCGGGAGGCCGCCCCTTAAAGCGGCACTCGCCCGGGGCTCGATGGGAGCCGCGACCCCCGCGACCCACGCCGCCCGACCCACTGTATAATCCGGGGCAGCAACACCCGGTGGGAGAAGCGGAAGGACCCGCTGCCGAAGGCGCAACGCCCGTAATCGCTCAGGCCCCCATGACCACCGGCGTGCTTCATCACTCTGGAGAGACCGGTTGAATCCGGCGCCGAAGGTGCAAGAGGCCTACCCGCCTCCAAACTCTCAGGCAAAAGGACAGAGGGGCGCCCCACGTGCCGGCACGGCACGTTCTTTCGGATGCCTCCAAGTCATGAGCCAGAAAAACTCTCCTTCGCTGCGTGAGCTCGAGAACCATGGCGCGTTCATCGAACGCCACATCGGTCCGAACGATGCCGAGATCGCCGAGATGCTCAGCGTCGTCGGCCACGACACGCTCGACGCGCTGACCGATGCCATCGTCCCCGGCTCGATCAAGTCGCCCGCCCCGCTCGCCCTGCCCGCCGCGGTGACCGAGGAAGAGGCGCTGGCCAAGATCCGCGCCATCGCCGACCGCAACACCGTCTTCCGCAGCTTCATCGGCCAGGGCTACTACGGCACGCTCACGCCGAACGTCATCCTGCGCAACGTGCTCGAGAACCCGGCGTGGTACACGGCCTATACGCCGTACCAGGCGGAGATCTCGCAGGGCCGCATGGAAGCACTGATCAACTTCCAGACCATGGTCGCCGACCTGACGGGCATGGACATTTCCAATGCGTCGCTGCTCGACGAAGCCACCGCGGCCGCCGAGGCGATGACGCTGGCCAAACGTTCGGCCAAGTCGAAGTCCAACGTCTTCTTCGTCTCGAAGGACGTCCATCCGCAGACGCTCGAAGTGCTGCGCACGCGCGCCGACGGCATCGGCATCGAGCTGCATATCGGCGATGACGCCGAAGGCGCCACGGTCGACAGCTTCGGCGTGCTGCTGCAGTACCCGAACACCTTCGGCCGGGTGAACAGCTACCAGGCACTGGCCGACGCGACCCACGCGCGCGGCGGCATCGTCTGCGTCGCCACCGACCTGCTCGCCCTGACCCTGATCGCCTCGCCGGGCAGCTGGGGCGCGGACATTGTCGTCGGCAACACGCAGCGTTTCGRCGTGCCGTACGGCTTCGGCGGCCCGCACGCGGCTTACCTCGCCTGCCGCGACGCGTACAAGCGCTCGATGCCGGGCCGCCTGATCGGCGTTTCCGTCGACACCGAAGGCAAGCCGGCTTACCGCCTCACCCTGCAGACCCGCGAGCAGCACATCCGCCGCGAGAAGGCCACGTCCAACATCTGTACCGCGCAGGTGCTGCTGGCCGTCATGGCCAGCATGTATGCCGTGTACCACGGCCCGGAAGGCCTGGCCCGCATCGCACGTCGCACGCATCGCCTCACCGCCATCCTCGCCGGTGCGCTGACCAAGGCCGGCGTGACCGTCGGCAACGATTACTTCGACACCCTGCACGTGACCGGCATCGACGCCAAGGCGATCCACGCCAAGGCCGCCGCCGCCAGCGTCAACCTGCGCGCCATCGACGCCTCTAGCGTCGGGATCAGCCTCGACGAAACCACCACGCGTGCCGACATCGCCACGCTGGCCGGCGTCTTCGGCGCGAACGCGAACGACATCGACGCGCTCGATGCCGCCACCGCCGACGCCCTGCCCTCGGGCCTGCTCCGCGAGATCGACTTCCTGCAGCATCCGGTGTTCAACACGCACCACAGCGAGCATGAACTGCTTCGCTACCTGCGTGGCCTGGCCGACAAGGACCTCGCGCTCGATCGCACGATGATCCCGCTCGGCTCCTGCACCATGAAGCTCAACGCCACCGCCGAGATGATCCCGGTGACGTGGCCGGAGTTCGCCAACATTCATCCGCTTGCCCCGGCCAACCAGGCGCAGGGCTACAAGCAGCTGATCGATGAGCTCGAAGCGATGCTGGTCGAGTGCACGGGTTACGACTCCGTCAGCCTGCAGCCGAACTCCGGCGCACAGGGCGAATACGCCGGCCTGCTCGCGATCCGCGCTTATCACCGCTCGCGCAACGAAGGCCATCGCGACATCTGCCTGATCCCGGAATCGGCGCACGGCACCAACCCGGCCTCCGCGCAGATGTGCGGCATGACCGTCGTGGTGACGCGCTGCGACGCCAACGGCAACGTCGATGTCGACGATATCCGCGAGAAGGCCGAGAAGTATTCGGACCGCCTCGCCGCGATCATGATCACCTACCCGTCCACGCACGGCGTGTTCGAGGAAGACGTGGTCGCGATCTGCGACATCGTGCACAAGCACGGCGGTCAGGTGTACACGGACGGCGCGAACATGAACGCGCTCGTTGGCGTCGCCAAGCCGGGCAAGTGGGGTTCGGACGTCTCGCACCTCAACCTGCACAAGACCTTCTGCATCCCTCACGGCGGTGGCGGCCCGGGCGTCGGTCCGTGCGCGGTCAAGTCGCACCTGGCTCCGTTCCTGCCGCGCACGTTCGGCGGTGAGGGCGACGTCGGCATGGTCAGCGCCGCGAGTTTCGGCTCGGCTTCGATCCTGCCGATCTCCTGGATGTACATCACGCTGATGGGCACCGAAGGCCTGCGCAAGGCGACCCAAGTGGCCCTGCTCAACGCCAACTACATCGCCAAGCGCCTGGCGCCGCATTACGACACGCTCTACACGGGTCGTAACGGCCTGGTCGCGCACGAGTGCATCCTCGACCTGCGTCCGCTCAAGGACGCCACCGGCGTCGGTGCGGAAGACGTTGCAAAGCGCCTGATCGACTTCGGCTTCCACGCCCCGACCCTGAGCTTCCCGGTCGCTGGCACGCTGATGGTCGAGCCGACCGAGAGCGAATCGCAGCACGAACTGGATCGCTTCATCGACGCCATGATCCAGATCCGCGACGAGATCCGTGCGGTGGACGACGGTCGCCTGGACCGCGAAGACAACCCGCTGCGCAATGCACCGCACACGGCCACCATGGTCATCGGCACCGAGTGGACCCACGCCTACCCGCGCGAACTGGCCGCCTTCCCGCTGCCCTCGCTCCGGCTCTCCAAGTACTGGCCGCCGGTGTCCCGCGTGGACAACGTCTACGGCGACAAGAACGTGATGTGCGCCTGTATCCCGATCGATGCGTACAAGGAAGATGTCGAGGCCTGAGCCTCGGCATCAAAGGGCCGGCCAGGGATMCCTGGCCGGCCCTTTCCATTTGGTAGGAGCCGATTCATCGGCGATTGGGTGCTCGCCCGATCCCGGCCCGCTGACGCGGGATCGCCGATGAATCGGCTCCTACACCACGTTCTTGTCATAAACTGTTCGCCTAGCTTTTCCAAGGCAACGCATATGACCCAGGAAACCCCGCGCGACGACAGCCTCCTCGGCCTGCTCCAGGGCGTCGAGGACTTCAGCCGCAAGATCTTCCCCGAGCCGGAAAACCGAAAGCTGTTCAGCGAACTGGCCGAAGGCCAGGCGCCGCACACCCTGTTCATCACCTGCGCGGACTCCCGCGTGGTGCCGGAGATGATCACCCAGACGCAGCCCGGCGAGCTCTTCGTCTGCCGCAACATCGGCAATATCGTGCCGGGTTACGGCGAGATGCTCGGTGGCGTGTCCGCCGTCGTCGAATTCGCCGTCATGGTGCTCGGGGTTCGGCATGTCGTGGTCTGCGGTCATACCGACTGCGGCGCCATGAAGGGCCTTCTCAACCCGGAATCGACCAAGGACCTGCCCACGGTCGAAGCCTGGCTGCGCAACGCGCAGGCGGCCAAGAGCGCCGTGTTCGCACGCAAGCTCGAGGGCGCCGACGCCATGCACGCGTTGATCGAGGAGAACGTTCGCCTGCAGCTGACCCACCTCCGCTCGCATCCGGCCGTCGCCGCAGCGCTGGCCAACGACGCGATCAACCTGCTCGGCTGGGTCTACGACATCGGCGACGGCAAGATCACCGTCCTCGACGAGGCGACCAGCAACTTCATCCCCCTGGCCGAAGCGATCAAGCGAGAGCACAAGGCGTGATCCTTCCCGGTCGCGCGCATCTCGGACACATCCTGCGTTATGTGGGCAAGCCGCTGATCTGGTTGCTCGCGTGGGATGTGGCCGTGACCGCCTTCTGGTACGTGATGCACCCGCGATGGACCGCCGAGTTTCCCGCCCTGCCGCTCACCCTGCTCGGCTCGGCCGTGGCCGTCTACCTCAGCTTCCGCAACACCACCGCGTACGCGCGCTGGTGGGAGGCGCGAACGCTATGGGGTGCCATGGTCAACGCCTCGCGCACGCTCGCCCGTGAGGCGCTGGCCATGCTGCCCGAGCGTGCCAGCGGTATTGCCGTGGTCCACCGGCAGATCGCCTACGTGCATGCCTTGCGGCTGCACCTGCGCCGACAATCGCCCTGGGACGAACTGTCCGCGCGCCTGCCCGCCGACGACGTGGAACGCTTGCGTGGCGTCACCAACGTCCCCAACGCCATCCACGCCCGTACCGGCACGCTCATCGCCGAGGCGAAGCCCGATCCGATCCTGCTGACGGCTCTTGCGCGCACGCTTTCCGACATCTCCAACGCCCAGGGCGGCATGGAGCGGATCAAGAACACGCCACTGCCCCAGCAGTACGCGACCTACCCCGCCATCTTCACCCACGGCTTCTGCATCCTGCTGCCGCTCGGCCTGGTCGAGACGCTCGGGGTCTACACACCGCTGGGCTCCACGGTCGCCGGCTTCCTCTTCCTCGCGCTGCTGCAGATCGGCAACGACATGCAGAACCCTTTCGAAAACCTCGAAGACGATGTCCCGCTGACCACCCTCACCCGCGGCATCGAGATCGACCTGCGCGATGCCTTGGGCGAATCGCACGGGCTGGAGCCGGCCAAGCCGGTCGACGGGATTCTCTGGTAACACCCCCGCGCCTCGGCATGGTGCAGCGCACCCATGACCGTTGGCACACGACCGCGTCGTCAAATCGGATTTCAATCGATATAAATACCGGTCCCACGGAGATCTGCCCTTGCGCGCGATGCACCCGTTCGTCCTTGCCGCCGCCCTGCTGCCCGCGGCAGTGGTCGCCGCTTCCGGCCCCGCCGACCTCGTCAATCCGCTGATCGGCACCGCCAACGGGGGCAATGTCTTCCCCGGCGCCGTCGTTCCGTTCGGCATGTTGCAGTTCTCGCCGGAGGCCTCGCCGCTGCCCGGCAAGAAGTCGCCCATTGCCGCGCCAGGCGGTTACGAGTACCGCGCCGATGCGATCCGTGGTTTCAGCCTGACCAATGTCGAAGGCTGGGGGTGTGCCGGTGGCTCGGGCGATGTCCCGATCATGCCGATTACCGACGAGGTAACGACGTCGCCGTCGACGGACTTCCGCCATGCGTATGCGTCGAAGTTCACGCACGCGAACGAAGTCGCCGAGGCCGGTCATTACCACGTGACCCTCGACAACGGCGTCACCACGGACCTCACCGCCGCCCTGCATTCGGGCGCGGCGCGCTTCGCCTTCCCCGCCGGCAAGCCGGTCAACGTGTTGGTGCGCGCCTCGGATTCCGAATCGGGTTCCGAGAAGGCCACCGTCACCATCGATGCCGCGCACCGGCGCATCAGCGGCGACGTCACCAGCGGTAATTTCTGCGGTTACATCAACGAAGCGGATCGGCGCAGCTACTACACCGTCCACTACGTGATCGAGTTCGACCAGCCCTTCGCCACCACCGGCACCTGGCAGGACACGACCGTCACCAAGGGTGGCAAGCAAGCCGAGGGCGGCACGGGATACGGCGAGAAGGGTTTTCCGGACACGGGCAAGGGCTCGGGTGCGTGGGTCGGGTTTGCCAAGGGCACGCGTACGGTCAATGCCCGCGTCGGCATCTCGTACGTCAGTACAGCGAACGCACAGGCCAACCTGGACGCCGAGATCCCCAAGGGAACAACATTCGAAGCGCTACGCGACAAAGCCGTCGATGCCTGGAATGCGCGCCTCTCGCACATCGACATCGAAGGCGGCACGCCCGACCAGCGCACGGTGTTCTACACCGCGCTCTACCACTCGCTGATGACGCCCAACGTGTTCAGCGACGTCAACGGTGAATACACCGGCTTCGACAACAAGGTGCACAAGGTCGCCAGCAGCCAGAAGGCGCAGTACGCGAATTTCTCCGGCTGGGACGTCTATCGTTCCCAGCTGCCGATGGTCGCCTGGCTCGAACCGAAAACGGCGAGCGACATCGCCCAGAGCCTCTACAACCAGGCCCAGCAGAACAACGGCGTGTGGGATCGTTGGACGCACAACAACGGCGGCACGCACGTGATGAACGGCGACCCCGCCGCCGCCGCGATCGCGGGCATCTATGCCTTCGGCGGTCGCGACTTCGACGCCAAGGGCGCCCTCGCTTCGCTCGTCCATGCAGCGGATAACCCGACGGCACTGGACCTGTCGCACGATGGTTGCGAAGTGGAATGCGTTGGCCAGCGTCCCGGGCTGGATGCCTGGCTCAAGCTGCATTACATCCCCGTCGGTGCGCCTGCCTGGGGCCCGGCCGCCGATACGCTGGAAACCGTCGCCGCCGAGTTCGGCATCAGCGCACTGGCGGGTCGCCTTGGCGACACTGCCACCTCGCAACGCTTCCTCGGCCGCGCGCAATACTGGCGCAACCTGTTCGATCCGAAGGCCACGCCCGAGGGCGGCTACATCCGCAATCGCAACGCGGACGGCACCTGGGCACTGATCAAGGACGACGACAAGGAAACGCCGCACGCCTTCACGCCGTCGACCGAAGACGGCTTCGTCGAAGGCAGCGCCGCGCAGTATGTGTGGATGGTGCCGTTCAATGTCGGCGGCTTGTTCGACGCCATGGGTGGACGCGAAAAGGCCCGCAAGCGCCTCGATGCGTTCTTCTACCAGCCCGATGGCACCTTCGCCGTCACCAAGTCCGGCCCGCTGCATGCGGAGTTGGATAACGAGCCGTCGATCGGCACGCCGTGGCTCTACAACTTCGCCGGCCAGCCGTGGAAAACCCAGGAGCTGGTGCGCCGCGTGCTCGATACGATCTGGGTGAACGCGCCCAATGGCATTCCGGGTAACGACGATCTCGGCGAGATGTCCTCGTGGTACGTGTTCGCCGCGCTGGGTGTGTATCCGTCGATTCCCGGTCGCGCCGAGATGGTGGTTGGCAGTCCGTTGTTTACGAAGGCGACCGTGCACCGTCCCGATGGCGATGTCGTGATCGAAGCGCCGAACGCCGGTATGGGCAAGCCTTACGTCACGGCATTGAAGGTCGACGGCAAGCGCACCACGAAGTCGTGGTTGCCGGAGTCGTTCGCGCTGAAGGGCGGCAAACTGGAGTTCGATCTGTCGGACAAGCCGAACAAGGCCTGGGCAACGAAGCCATCCGACGCGCCGCCCTCGTTCGACAAGAAGTAGCCGATCTCGCTCTTGGTAGGAGCCGATTTATCGGCGAATGGGTGCTTGCCGCTGGTACCCATCGCCGATAAATCGGCTCCTACCGGAGCAGGTCAGTCGCGACCTGTTGGTTAGATCGCTACACGGCGCAGCCGCAGCGCGTTCCCCACGACCGACACCGAGCTCAGACTCATCGCCACCGCGGCGATCATCGGCGACAGCGTGATGCCGAACAGCGGATACAACACGCCTGCCGCCAGCGGCACGCCGACCGCGTTGTAAATAAAGGCAAAGAACAGATTCTGCCGGATGTTCTTCACCGTCGCCTCCGACAGAGCCCGCGCACGCGCGATCCCCGCGAGGTCGCCCTTCAACAAGGTGACCGACGCATTCTGGATGGCGATATCGCTGCCATTGCCCATGCCGATCCCGATATCCGCCGCGGCCAGCGCCGGCGCGTCATTCACGCCATCACCCGCCATGGCGACCTTCGCACCACGCGCCTTCAGCGCCTTGACGATACTCGCCTTGTCCTCAGGGGAAGCACTTGCATGCACCTCGTCGATGGGCAAAGACGACGCCACCGCTTTCGCCGTCGCCTCATTGTCGCCGGTGAGCATGATCAGCTTCACACCCGCGGCATGCAGGGCATCGAGCGCCGGCTTCGTCGAAGGCTTCACCGCATCCGCCAGCGCAAGCACCACGGCCAGTCGGCCGTCGATCGCCATGAACATCGCTGTCGCACCCTTTGCGCGCGCCCTGTCGGCGATCTCGCGTCCCGCTGCGATATCCACGCGCTCATCGTCCATGAGGTCGGCGTTACCCAGCGCGACATCGTGGCCATCGACGCGACCACTGACGCCCCGACCGACGACCGCCTGAAATCCCGTGACGGCGGGAATCGTGACGCCTTCGCCTTCCGCGGCCAATACGATGGCGGTGGCCAGCGGATGCTCGCTCGGTCGTTCGACCGACGCGGCAAGCGCCAACACCTCGGCACGCTCGCGACCGAAGACGTGCAAATCGACCAGGGTCGGCTTGCCCTCGGTGAGCGTACCCGTCTTGTCGAAGACCAGCGTATCCACCTCGCGAAGCGTCTCGATCGCAGAGGCATCGCGGAACAGAACCCCCGCCTGGGCGCCACGACCGCTCGCCACCATGATCGACATCGGCGTTGCCAGGCCCAATGCGCAGGGACAGGCGATGATCAGTACCGAAACGGCGGCGACCAGCGCATGCGTCAGCGTGGGTGTCGGCCCGACCATCCACCACGCAGCGAAGGCGAGTGCCGCGGCGACGACGACGGCAGGCACGAACCAGGCAGCAACACGATCGGCCACGCGCTGCAACGGCGCACGCGAACGCTGCGCTTCAGCCACCAGCGCCACGATGCGAGAAAGCACGGTGTCCTGGCCGACGTGGTCGACGCGAATCACCAACGCGCCATGCTGGTTCTGCGTGCCACCAGTCACCTTGTCGTGCACCTTCTTGACCACCGGCACCGGCTCGCCGGTCAGCATCGACTCGTCGACATAGCTTTCGCCGTCAATCACGCTGCCATCGGCCGGCACCTTTTCGCCCGGACGGACGCGCAGTTGGTCGCCAACGTGCAGCGATTCCAGGGGAATGTCTTCTTCGTTGCCGTCTCGGCCGATGCGTCGCGCCGTCTTCGGCACGAGGCCCAAAAGCCCGCGCAAGGCCTCGCCTGTCTGGCGACGCGCGCGCAACTCGAGGAAGTCACCGAGTGTCACCAGCGTGACGATCACCGCCGCCGATTCGAAATAGACGGCCACTTGCCCATGCATGTCGCGCATGGTCGGCGGGAAGAGCCCCGGCAAGGCAAACGCCACCGCGCTGTACAACCACGCCACGCCGGTGCCGAGCGCGATCAACGTGTACATGTTCGGCGACCAGGGCAGCAGCGAGCGCCAGCCGCGCGCGAAGAACGGCGCACCGCCCCACAACACCACGACGCTCGCGAGAAGGGCTTCTATCCAGCCGAGGCCCGCCGCCCATGGCTGGCGCCACATCTGCCCCGTCACATGCGGGACCATGGCAATCAGGAAGACGGGCAGCGTCAGCGCGACCAGCGTGGCCAGGCGTCCGCCGAGCGCGATCACTTCACCATTGTCGTCCTCGAGCGAGGGCATCGCTGGCTCCAGCGCCATGCCGCACTTCGGGCATGAGCCGGGGCCTTCCTGACGGACCTCGGGATGCATCGGGCAGGTGTAGATCGTCCCTGCCGGCATCGGCGCCTCGGGCGCCTTGGGTTTGAGGAAGGTCTCTGGTGACGCCACGAAGCGCTCCCGGCAACGCGCGCTGCAGAAGTGATGATCGTGGCCATGATGGGACGCGTGGTGTTGGGTCTTGGCCGGATCCACGGTCATGCCGCATACGGGGTCGATCACGGTCGCCACGTCGGCAACCGCGTCGTGAGAGCAACAGGCGTGCGTCATGTGTTCGGCTCCGCCAGTGCTTTGAGGATCGGGCAGTCTTCCGGCGCGCCATGACCCGGGCAGGCGTCGACCAGCTCCGACAGGCCGTCGCGCACGCGCTGCAGTTCGGCGATGCGCTCGTCGATGGCAAGCAAGCGCGCGGCGGCACGCTCACGCACCCCTTCCACGCCGACATGGCGGTCAGCGGAGAGAGCCAGCAACTCGCGAATCTCATCGAGCGTGAAACCGAGGTCYTTCGCCCGCCGGATAAAGCGCAGGCGAGAGACCGTGGCCTGGTCGTATTCGCGGTAACCCGAGGGCCGGCGCCGCGGGGCGGGCAGCAGCCCTTCCCGCTCGTAGAACCGGATGGTATCGATGGCGACGCCCGCGGACTGCGCGATGCGGCCGATGGTAAGGGAGGCTTGAGTGGTCATGGGACAAGTCTAGACCCTTGATCTAGGTCTAGAGTCAATAGCCAGATGATTCGCCGGGTCGATTCGGTCATTCACACCGGTGAAGCAGGCTTGGGACACACCGTTGACCGATTGCACGCATGGCGTCTGGATACTGCGTCGCAGGCCAGTCCTATCCTGATGGTGAATTGCAAGCCATGCAGCCCGAGTACGACGACATCACCAACCGGATAACAGCCATTGACCCCGGCGACAACGTTGATCTTTCGCTCTGGGCCATGGTCTTCGGCTCCAGTCCGGAGGAGGTACGCAAAGCGGTGGAGGGCGTTGGTCCCAATCCGCGTGCCGTCAGGGACTACATGAGGCGAAAACACGTCGGCATGTGGACCGATGGGTTGGGTTAAGTCGGCAACCGGGCAAGCGCCACGGCCCGATCGAGCTCTTCGACACTGAACGGCTTGACCAGTTGGACGGCATCGACCGGTGCACCCGCCATGGACGCCAGCGGGTCGGACAGCATGACGACCATGCGCATGGCCGGGTTGGTTGCCCTTGCTTCTTCCAGGTAGGCGCCATGGCTGTCTTCTCCCGGTGCAGGTACCGCCGCAACGGCAAGGTCGACCTTGCCGCGGGCCTTGGCAAGCCCGGCGCCTCCGACGTGCGTGGCGGCAACGGCCACGTCATAGCCTGCCCGGCTCAGGTAATCCCCGATCATATCGGCGAGCATCGGCTTGGGTTCGATGACAATGGCAAACTCGCGGTAGGGCTCAGACATCGCGGGACCTCATTCATAGCGAAGACATTCGGGAATGGCGGCGCGGCCCGTTGAGGGCCGGGCAAAGTGGTAG
>NZ_JBFUAT010000052.1:0-15000 GCF_056406135.1 Luteibacter sp. P1_D3
GCGCCGGAGCGTGGCCCCGAGGGCGATACCCGCCGGCTCTTGCGCCACAGCACACGGCGAACGCAAAGCACGAAAAAAAAGCCAGACCCCCGCAGCAGCGGAGGCCCGGCCCGATATCACGGCGTTTTTACTGCGAAATAATGTCCGCGATCACACCGGTAGCGACAGCAACGAGCAGGAAGTCGTTGTTGTCGGCGCGCTGCCAGCGATAGCCGCGTGGCGGTTCGCGAAGGTGACGCTCGCGATAGTCGTTCACCACGATGACGCGACCGTCGTAGCGGTGGCCGCGTTCCCAATGCCCGCCCGGACCCGGATGCCAGTTGTTGGCGTGGTCGTTCCGATGATCGTAGCGATGGTCGTCACGATGGTCGTCGCGGTGATCGTCGCGGTGGTCATCACGACGGTCGTCGCGGTGATCGTCACCGTGGTCGTCGTGATACTGCTGGATGCCGGCCGGCGCGAACGGGGCCGGACTGAAAGCGAACGCCGGGGCGATGACGGCCGAGGCGGCGAGGGTCAAGGCGATCTTGCTAAGCAGTTTCATGCGGATGCTCCCGAATTAGCGTGTGGCAATGTCGAAGATGATGCCGGTCGCCACGGCGACGAGCAGGAAATCGTTGTTCTCGCGTACCCAGTGGTAGCCGCGCGGCGGCGGGCGCAGGCGGTAGCTGCCGTAGTCGTACACCACCGTGTTACGACCGTAGTAGCGGTGCCCGCGCTCCCAGTGGCCGTAATAACGCGGCGGGGGCGGACCATAGTAGCCAGGACCATTGTGATAGCCGTGTCCGTAGTAACGCGGCGGCGGCGGGCGATGGCCGTGCCAGCCGTTGTCGTGATGCCAGTCACGGCCGTCGTGACCGCGATCATGGCCACGGTCGTAACCGTGCCCGTCGCGGCCGCGGTCGCGGTCGTGATGGTCGTCGGCAAACGCCGCTGTCGTGGCGACCAGGGCAAGGGCGGCAAACGCGGTACGCAGCATCGTCTTCATCGCATCTCTCCAGGACGATCATCACGCCGCAAGTCGCTACGGCTGATCGACGACCCGAAGATAGGCAGAGTTTCCTGAATGCGAAGTCCTACGAATCGAAAGTTTCGCGAAAGCATTCATTGACGCGACAGCTAATGAACTCGCGCGTTCAGGAAATCGACCCCGGACGGAACTCGAGAGTGAGTTCCTGCGCGCGTTCCGCAAGATTTAGCGACGTGACCCGTTCAGGTGTCCGGGCGAGGATTTTTCCGCCGCGAACCACCAGTAACCGGGCGGCTTTCAGCCGAATCGCCTCGTAGGCATCCCCCGCCTGAAGGAGTACGAAGTCGGCGCGGCGGCCAGGCGCGATGCCATAGCCGTCCAGCCCCAGTACGCGTGCGGCGTGCGTGGTGACCGCTTCGAAGCACTGAGCGACCCCGGCGGACGAGGTCATCTGCGCCACGTGCAGCCCCATGTGGGCGACCTCGAGCATGTCGCCCGAGCCCAGGCCGTACCAGGGGTCCATCACGCAGTCGTGGCCGAAGGCGACGTTGACGCCGGCGGCCAACAGCTCGGGGACACGGGTCATGCCGCGACGCTTCGGGTAGGTGTCGTGGCGCCCCTGCAGGGTGATGTTGATCAGGGGGTTGGCGATCGCATGCACGCCGGCCTCGGCGATCAACGGCAGCAGCTTGGAGACGTAGTAGTTGTCCATGGAATGCATGGAGGTCAGGTGCGAACCGGTAACGCGGCCCTGCAGGCCGCAGCGAATGGTCTCGGCGGCGAGCGTCTCGATATGCCGGGACAAGGGGTCGTCGGATTCGTCGCAGTGCATGTCCACTCGCAGGCCGCGTTCGGCGGCGAGTTCGCAAAGCCAGCGGATCGACGCGGCGCCGTCGGCCATCGTGCGTTCGAAGTGCGGAATGCCGCCGACCACGTCGACGCCCATGTCCAGGGCACGGATCATGTTGGCTTTCGCTGAGGGCGAACGCAGCAGGCCATCCTGCGGAAAAGCCACGAGTTCCAGATGCAGGTAGTGCGAGACGCGCCGTTTCACTTCGAGCAGGGCCTGCGTCGCCAGCAAGCGGTCATCGCAGATGTCGACGTGGCTGCGAATGCTCAGCAGCCCTTGGGCTACCGCCATGTCGCAATACGCCATGGCACGGGCTATCAGCGCGTCGACGGTGAGGTCCGGCTTGAGTTCGCCCCACAGTCCGATGCCTTCGAGCAAGGTGCCGGAGGCATTGAGACGGGGCAGGCCGAGCGACAGCGTCGCGTCCATGTGGAAGTGCGCGTCAATGAAGGGCGGAGAAACCAGCCGGCCCCGGGCATCGATCTCTTCTGCACCCTTCGCTGGCAGGCCCGGCTGGATCGCCGCGAAGCGCCCGTCCACGACGCCGATGTCGACGTCGCGGCGACCGTCGGGAAGGGTGGCGTGGCGGATGATCAGGTCCATGCGGGGTCCGTCTCTGGGATCGAGCCTCATGATACCGAAGCGAGGCGCGGGGGCTTTCACGCGGATGAAGGCGTCATTTGGCACCATGACCTCCCCCATGAAGATTTCCGACAAACTCGCCATCCTGGCCGACGCGGCCAAGTACGACGCGTCCTGCTCGTCCAGTGGCGGCAAGGGCCGCAACTCGCTGCGCTCGGGCGGTATCGGCTCGACCGAAGGCATGGGTATCTGCCACGCGTACGCCCCCGATGGGCGCTGCATTTCCCTGCTGAAGATCCTGCTGACGAACTTCTGCGTCTACGACTGCGTGTACTGCGTGAACCGGCGCAGCAGCAACGTACAACGCGCACGTTTCACGCCTGAAGAGGTGGTGGAGCTGACCATGGAGTTCTACCGCCGCAACTACATCGAAGGCCTGTTCCTCTCGTCGGGCATCATCCAGTCGCCCGACTACACGATGGAGCAGCTGGTCCGCGTCGCGCGCAGCCTGCGCACCGAGCACAAGTTTGGCGGGTATATCCATCTCAAGACGATTCCCGATGCCTCACCCGAGCTGATCGATGCCGCCGGACGGTGGGCCGATCGTCTCAGCATCAACGTGGAAATGCCCACGGCCGAAGGCCTGAAGTCGCTGGCTCCGGAGAAAGACCTCGGTGACATCCGCAGCGCGATGGGGCGCCTGCGTCTTTCGATCGACGAAGCCAAGGCGGAGAAGAAGGCGCCGAAGTTCGCCCCTGCCGGACAGAGTACGCAGATGATCGTCGGTGCCGACGCGGCGACCGATCGCGACGTGCTCACGGCCAGCACCAATCTCTATACGAACTACCACCTGCGCCGCGTCTACTACTCGGCGTTCAGCCCGATTCCCGATGCCTCGAAGATCCTGCCGCTGAAGCCGCCGCCGCTCGTGCGCGAGCATCGGCTCTACCAGGCCGACTGGCTGATGCGTTTCTACGGCTTTCGCGCGGACGAGATTGCGCCCCCCGGCGATAGCGGCATGCTCTCGCTCGAGGTCGACCCGAAGCTGGCCTGGGCGTTGCGTCATCGCGAAAGCTTCCCGGTGGACGTCAACCGTGCGTCGCGAGACATGTTGCTGCGTGTGCCCGGCCTCGGCGTCAAGACCGTGGACCGGATGATCGCGATGCGGGCGCACCAGCGCATCCGCTACGCCGACCTCATTCGCTTGCGTGTGCCGGTGAAGAAGGTCGCTCCCTTTGTCGAAACCGTGGACCATCGCCCTCGCGGCGACCGTGAGAGCGCGGCCTTGCAACGCGACCTGCGTGAGCCAGCGCAGCCCGATCTCTTCGGCTGATGCTCGGCGTCCGGCTCGACGATGCCTCGGACGCGGACGAGTGGCGCGCGAAAGCACGTGCGCTGCTGCTGGCGGAGGTGGATCCGGCCGAGGTCGAATGGACGACCGGTGCCGAGGGCGGCCTGTTCGGAAGCGATGATGCCCTGCCGCCGCCACGTCACGCCCAGGCGCCCGCCGTTCCGCGCGATTTTCTTTCCCTCGTGAACACCGTGCTGGCGCATTCGGATCCACGGCGCCACGCCGCGCTTTACCGCATGCTCTGGCGCCTCGCCCACGGCGAACGCAACCTGTTGGCGATCGCCACGGACGATGACGTGGCCTGGGCGCATGCCTGCGTCAAGCAGGTCAATCGCGACATGCACAAGATGAAGGCCTTCGTGCGCTTTCGTGAGCTGCCGGTGGACGATGGCACGGTCTACGTGGCGTGGTTCGAGCCGGACCACGACATCGTCACCCGCGTAGCCCCGTTCTTCGTCCGTCGATTCACTGGCATGCGCTGGTCCTTGCTGACGCCATTACGCAGCGCCCACTGGGATGGTACGACGCTTTCATTCGGGCCGGGCGCACAACGCGGTGACGCGCCTTCGGGCGACGCGCTCGAAGATCTCTGGCGCACGTACTACGCGAACATCTTCAATCCGGCCCGGCTGAAGGTGGATGCGATGCGCCGCGAGATGCCGGTGAAGTACTGGAAGAACCTGCCCGAAGCGCAACTCATTCCGGGACTGGTGCGCGACGCGTTACCGAGGATGCAGGCCATGGTGGAAAAGCAACCGACCATTCCGCGAAAGAAGATCACGCCCTTGCAGAAGTCCGTCGCCGATGCGCCGGAAGGCAGCCTCGCGGCGCTGCGCCTGCAAGCGAAGGACTGCCGTCGATGCGAGCTGTGGAAGCCGGCAACGCAGACGGTTTTTGGCATGGGGCCCAGCGATGCCCGAATCGTCGTCATCGGCGAGCAGCCGGGCGATCAGGAAGACCTTGCGGGCAAACCCTTCGTTGGCCCGGCGGGCAAACTCTTCGACCGCGCGCTGGAGGAGGCGGGTGTCGATCGCCGCGCCCTGTACATCACCAACGCAGTGAAACACTTCAAGTTCGAGCCGCGCGGTAAGCGACGCCTGCACAAGCGCGCCAATGCCGAGGAGCAGGCCGCGTGCCGGCCATGGCTTGCCGCCGAGATCGACCGTATTCGTCCCGACGCGATCGTTTGCCTGGGGGCGATGGCGGCGCAAGCGGTGTTCGGCGCGTCGTTTCGCCTGATGGCGCAGCGTGGTCAGTGGCTGGATCTGCCCGACGGCGCACGCGCGATGGCGACCGTGCACCCGTCCTATCTGCTGCGCCTGCCGGACGAGCAGGCTCGCGACGAGGGCTACGCCCAATTCGTCCGCGACCTCTCTCTCATGCGAAACCTGCTCGGGTAGGAGCCGATTTATCGGCGAGCTCTCTGTGGGAGCCGATTCATCGGCGAACTCGCGGCAGCGAGCCAGTCTGCTGCGAGCACCCAATCGCCGATAAATCGGCTCCTACAACAGCGGCGCGGGGTTAGATCTTGAACTTCTTCAGCTTCTTCGGCACCGAGGCGTTTTTCAGCGTCACGTAGACCGGCAGGCCGTCGGGGCCGTACGGCGGCGGCGCTTCGCCCTGGATCAGCGGTGCGAGGTAACGACGCGCCGCGGCGGTGATGCCGAAGCCATCCTTCGAGATGAAATTCTTCGGCATCTTCTTCTCGTGGTTGGCGMTCTTGTCCAGCGGTGCCGCCTCGATCTTCCACTTGTACGGCTCATCGGAGGTGCGCACGATCACCGGCATCACCGCATTGAGGCCTTCGGCCGCGTATTCGACAGCCTTCTTGCCCACGGCATAGGCCTGGTCGAGATCCGTCTTCGACGCGATGTGACGCGCGGAGCGCTGCAGGTAATCGGGGAGGGCCCAGTGGTACTTGTAGCCGAGCTTCTCGCGCACCAGGGCGGCGAGCACCGGTGCGGCACCGCCCAGCTGCGCGTGGCCGAAGGCGTCGCGGGCGCCGGACTCGGCGAGGAAGGTACCGTTGCTGTCCTTCACGCCCTCGGAGACGACCACCGTGCAGTAGCCGACCTTCTCGACGGTGGCCTTGACCTTGGCGAGGAAGGTCTCGGGATTGAACACGTTCTCCGGAAACAGGATGACGTGTGGCGCATCGCCCGGGGCGGAGCCGGCGAGGCCTGCCGCGGCGGCGATCCAGCCCGCGTGGCGGCCCATCACCTCGATGATGAAGACCTTGGTCGAGGTGTCCATCATGGAGACGACGTCCAGGCTGGCCTCGCGCACCGAGATGGCCGTGTACTTCGCCACGGAGCCGAAGCCGGGGCAGGTGTCGGTGACGACGAGGTCGTTGTCGATCGTCTTCGGCACGCCGATGCAGTTGACCTCGTAGCCCAGCGACTGGCCGATCTTCGAGACCTTGTTCGCCGTATCGGCCGAGTCGTTGCCACCGTTGTAGAGGAAGGTGCGGATGTCGTGCGCCTTGAACACCTCGATGAGGCGCTCGTACTCCGCGCGGTTCTCTTCCAGCGACTTGAGCTTGTAGCGGCAGGAGCCGAAAGCGCCGCCGGGCGTGTGCTTGAGCGCGGCGATATTGGCCTTGGCTTCCTTGGAGGTATCGATCAGCTCTTCGCGAAGCGCGCCGAGGATGCCGTTGCGCGCGGCATAAACGACGATGCCCTTGTCGCGCGCGGTTTCGATCACGCCCGCGGCGGACGCGTTGATGACGGCGGATACGCCACCCGACTGGGCGTAGAGAATTTTGCCGGCGGCCATACGCACTTCCTCGTCACCATGGGAGTGCCGAGCGTAGCGCGTGCGGCCGACGGATGACACGCTAGACTCAGGGTTGAGCCAGGGGAAGGGGATCGTCGTGCGTTTACCCAATACGTTGTACGCCCCGCCGGCCGGTGCCACGCGCTGGCAGCGCGGCCTGCTTTACAGTGCCGGCGCGCGCATCGGCCTGTTTGCGATCCTGACGATCGCGCTGACCATCGCCATGAGCGCGTTGAACTCGATCGGGCTGATCGGCAAGGACAGCAGCGCCCTCGTCCACGGGATCGGCGAAATGCTGATCCGGGCGGTGCCGGCGATCGTCGCCTACCTCGTCCTCGTCCGCTGGATCGAGCGTCGGCCGCTCATCGAATTTTCGCCGGTCACCTGGCCGGCAGGCCTGGCGTGGCTGGTCGGCGGCGCGGCCCTGATGGCCGTGGTAGTCGGCACCCTCTGGCTCTGCCATGCCTATGTGGTGCTGGGGCCGGACAACGGGGCCGACTGGCCCGGCATCGTCCTGGGCGCCGGCGTCGGCGCCGCCATCGGCGAGGAACTGATTTCCCGCGGCGTCCTGTTCCGGGCTTGCGAAGAAGCGCTCGGTACGGGCTGGGCCCTGGTGATCTCCTCCCTGTTCTTCGGCTTCGCCCACTTCTTCAACCCCCATGCGACCGTCGGCACCAGCCTGGCCATCGCCCTGGAGGCGGGGCTGATGCTCGGTTTGCTCTATGTCGCGACCCGCTCGCTGCTCGCCTGCATGGGCCTGCATGCGGCCTGGAACATCACCCAGTCGCTGGTTTTCGGCGTGCCCACCTCGGGCACCCGGATGCACGGCCTGGTCGCCTCGCGCCTGGCCGGGCCGGACTGGCTGTCCGGGGGCGAGTTCGGCGCGGAGGCCTCGATCGTCGCCCTGGTCGCCTGCAGCCTGGTGTCGCTGGGCCTGTTCCTGGTGGCCCGCCAGCGCGGCCGGCTGGTCCCTCCGCGCTGGAAGCGGGGCATCGCCTACACCGGGCCCGTGTCGGCCGTTTGACGCGAGCGAGGCCCTGCCGTTACCTTGAGACCCATTTTCTCGTGTCCGGCGCTGGGTTTATCCCCCGGTCGCCCGACGTAACGGAGCATCAATGCGACTCGTGCTATTCGGCGCCCCCGGTTCCGGGAAGGGTACCCAGGCCACCCGCCTCAAGGAGCGCCTCGGCGTCCCCCATATCTCCACCGGCGACCTGCTTCGCGCGGAGATCAAGGAAGGGACCGAGCTGGGCCTCAAGGCCAAGGGCCTGATGGACCAGGGCATCCTGCTTTCGGACGACATCATGCTCGGCATCATCGAGCACCGCCTCAGCCAGCCGGACGCCCGGCCGGGCTTCATCCTCGACGGCTATCCGCGCAACCTGGCCCAGGCCGCGGCGCTGGACGACGTCCTCGCCCGTATTGGCCAGCCGCTCGATGTCGTGGTCAAGCTCGATGTGCCCGACCAGGCCATCGTGGGCCGCTGCGAAGTGCGCTTCGAGAAGGAAGGTCGTCCGGACGACAATCCGGATACGGTCAAGAAGCGTCTGGGCATCTATGCCGAGCAGACCGCGCCGGTGGCCAGCTTTTACGAGCAGCGCGGCAAGCTGCAGGTCGTCGATGGCGTCGGCGAGCTCGACGACGTGACGCAGCGCGTCCTCGACGTGCTGCCCGGCGGCGTCCAGGCTGCCAGCGCCTGATCCACACGGCCCGCTCCGGCGGGCCGTTCCGCGGTGCCCAGGCATCGCGCTCCGATGAGTCGACTCATGCGCGTGCATATCCTTGGTATCTGCGGCACCTTCATGGGCGGCGTCGCCGCGCTCGCGCGCGAACTCGGCCTGACCGTCGAAGGCTCGGACGCCAACGTCTATCCGCCGATGAGCGACCAGCTCGAGGCCCTCGGCATCGGCCTGATGCAAGGCTATAAGGCGGAATACCTGAAGCCCGCCCCTGATCTGGTCGTCGTCGGCAATGCCATGGTCCGCGGCAACCCGGCGGTCGAATACATGCTCGACGAAGGTCTGCGTTACATCTCGGGCCCGCAGTGGCTGGGCGAGACCCTGCTCGGCGGCCGTGACGTGCTGGCCGTGGCCGGTACGCACGGCAAGACGACGACCACCAGCCTGCTCGCCCACCTGCTCGAATCCGCTGGCCTGGCGCCGGGTTTCCTGATCGGTGGCGTACCCGGCAACTTCGACGTCTCGGCCCGCCGGGGCGAGGGCAAGCCCTTCGTGATCGAAGCCGACGAGTACGACTCGGCCTTCTTCGACAAGCGTTCGAAGTTCGTCCACTACCGTCCGCGCATCGCCATCCTCAACAACCTCGAATACGACCACGCCGATATTTTTCCGGACGTGGCCGCCATCCAGCGTCAGTTCCATCACCTCGTCCGCACCGTGCCCGGTAACGGCCGGCTCATCGTCAACGCGGAAGACGCGTACCTCGCCGAGGTGCTGGCGATGGGTGCGTGGACACCGGTCGAGACGTTCGGTATCGAGCAGGGCGACTGGCGCGCCGAGCTGATCGCCGCCGACGGATCGCACTTCCGCGTGCGCCGCGGCGACAGCGTGCTCGGCGAGATTCGCTGGAACTCGCTGGGCCGGCACAACGTCATGAATGCGCTCGCCGCCCTTGCGGCGGCCGCCGCGGCAGGCGCCGATCCGGTGGCCCTGCTGCCGGCGTTCGCCAGCTTCGCCAGCGTCCGGCGTCGCATGGAAACGATCGGCGAGGCACGCGGAGTCACGGTGTATGACGACTTCGCCCACCATCCTACGGCGATCGCGACGACGCTGGCAGGGCTGCGTGCGAAGGTCGGCGATGCGCGCATCGTCGTCGCGCTCGAACCCCGCTCGAACTCCATGCGGCTGGGCGCGCACGCGGATGCCCTGGCGCCGTCGCTCGTCGATGCCGATCGCGTGGTCTTCCTGCATCGCCCCGAGCTTGCCTGGGATGCGGCGCGCGTTACCGCGGCCCTCGCGGGTCGTGGCACGGCGGTGCCGACCGTGGATGCGCTGGTCAGTGCACTCGCCGCGGACGCACGGGAAGGCGACCATGTCGTCTTCATGTCCAACGGCGGCTTCGAAGCGGCGCCGCGGCGCTTCTTTACCGCACTCGACGCAGGTTAGACTGACGGGCATGGCAGCCACCACGCCCGGTCAAGACTACCCGTTGTTTCCCCTGTCGAACGTCCTCTTTCCGGGCGGTCAGCTGCAACTGCGCATTTTCGAACCGCGCTACATCGACCTGGTGCGCGAGTGCGCACGAACGGGCCGCCCGTTCGGTGTCTGCATGATCCTCGAAGGCAGCGAAGCCGGGCAGCCCGCGGTGCCTGCCGCGGTGGGCACGCTGGCCACGATCACGGACTTCCACACGGGCGAAGACGGCTTGCTCGGTATCGTCGCCGAAGGTGGCCTGCGCTTTCGCGTCACGCGCACCCGCATCCGCTCGGATGGCCAGGTACGTGGTGACATCGCCACCTGGCGTGCCGAAGAGATCTCGCCACTGCCGCCCGAATTCGGCCTGCTCGCGACGATTCTCGAACGCCTCGTCGACCAGATGCAGCCGCCGTGGCGACACGACGTGGCGACGCGCTCGGACGATGCCAGCTGGGTGGGCTTTCGCCTTTCCGAATTGCTGCCGCTGGATCCGAACGAGTGCCAGCACATGCTCGAACTCGACGATCCACTCGAGCGACTCGCCGAACTGCGTGACATTCTTCCGCGCTTCCAGCGCCCGTAAAAGGACGTGTCTTGACTTCACTCGCAGGGAAAACGCTCTTCATCACCGGTGCCTCGCGCGGCATCGGGCTGGCCATCGCACTGCGCGCCGCGCGCGACGGCGCGAACATCGTCATCGCGGCGAAGAGCAGCGTCGCCAATCCGAAGCTGCCGGGCACCATCTACACGGCCGCCGCCGAGATCGAAGCGGCCGGTGGCGTGGCGTTGCCGTTGAAGGTGGATATCCGCGAAGAGTCCGAAGTGCGCATGGCCGCAGCGACGGCCGCCGAACGCTTCGGCGGCATCGACATCGTGGTGAACAATGCCAGCGCCATCTGGTTGGCCGGCGTGGAAAACACGCCGATGAAGCGTTTCGACCTCATGCAGCAGGTGAATACGCGCGGCACCTTCCTCACCACGCAGGCCTGCCTGCCGTATCTCAAAGATGCGAAGAACCCGCAGGTGCTCATGCTGTCGCCGCCGCCGACCCTCGATCCGCAGTGGTACGCACCACATGTCGCGTACACCATTGCCAAGTTTGGTATGAGCCTGTGCGTGCTCGGCATGGCGCCCGAGTTCGCGCCGCTGGGCATCGCGGTGAATGCGCTGTGGCCGAAAACGGTGATCGGCACGGCAGCCATCGCGATGATCGAGGGCGTTCGTGCCGAACATTGCCGCACGCCGGATATCGTCGCGGACGCGGCGCACGCGATCCTCACGCGTCCCTCACGCGAATCGACCGGACGCTTCTACATCGACGAAGACGTGCTGCGCGAAGAAGGTGTCACGGATTTCGATCACTACGCTGTCGCACCGGGCCACCCGCTACTACCGGATCTGTTTCTGTAGCTAGCGCGTCGATACACCCGTATGGCTCGGGAGGCTAGCCCGTTTGGCGTATGGCCGCATTCGGCATGCCGGTATAACTTCGATCCCCGTCGCAGTCGTCTGACACACGCGCGACGATGTGGGGCTTGCCGGCCTGCAGGGGTGCCGGCGGCGGGTCCAGGATTGAATCCGCGAAGCCGGCTAGCAGGCCACGTAACGGGTGAGGAGCAGGCATGTCGCGCGGGGAAATGTCGGGGCGTTGTGTCGTCTGGGTTGGCAGGCCGAGCGTTGAAGAACACTTCGGGCTGCTCCGGGCGGGCTGGCGCACCCTGGTTGCCGATCCGGCGAGCCAGAACGAAGCACTACCCGAATGCGGAGACGCGGCTATCGCCGTGGTCGACCTTCGGGCCAGTGCGCTGGCGGCCGTTCGCATCCTCCACGCGCTGCGCGAAAACCATCCGGGCATGGCCTGGATCGGCCTGACGGGTTCGCGCACCCCGGCCCACGAACCCCTGGTCCGCCAAGCTCTGCCCCTGGCCCTCGAGATCATCGACGGCGCATCCTCGTTCACCGCGTTGCGCCAGGCGTTGCAGCGCGCGCCGGGCGACGCGCCCGCGCCGATCGAGAACCGCCCGAGCATCCTGACCGGCGACAGCCCGGCCATCCGCATGCTCTCTCAGAATATTCGCAAGTTCGCGCCGGTCGAACTGCCCCTGCTCATCACCGGTGAAACCGGCACGGGCAAGGAAATGGCCGCGCGGGCACTGCACCAGCTTTCGCCACGCCATGAACAGCCGTTCGCAGCGATCAATTGTGGGGCATTGCCGGCCAACCTCGTCCAGTCCGAACTGTTCGGCCACGAGCGGGGTTCGTTCACCGGCGCCACCGCACGGCGTATCGGCCACTTCGAATCCGCCGATGGCGGTACCGTGTTTCTGGACGAGATCGGCGATCTGCCGCTCGATGCGCAGACCAACCTGCTGCGCGTGCTGCAGGAAGGCACGATCGAGCGGATCGGCAGCTGCCAGTCCATCAAGGTGGACGTCCGCGTGCTGGCGGCGACTCACGTGGACCTCGAGAAAGCCGTGGCCCAGGGCCGGTTTCGCGAGGACCTGTTCTATCGACTCAACGTGCTACGTCTGCGCATGCCGCCCTTGCGGGAACGCAATGGCGATATCGAGCTGCTAGCCCAGTACTTCCTCGATGCGTTCCGCGAAAGCTACGGCACGCGCGCACGGGCCTTCAGCACGACCGCCCGCAAGGCGATGAACGCCTTTGCGTGGCCAGGCAACGTGCGCGAGCTGATGAATCGGGTGCAACGCGCGGCCGTCATCGCCGACGATGCCTTGATCACGCCGGAAGATCTCGAGCTGAGCGCCGACCTCCCTGGCGCGGACCGGGACAGCCTGGGCAGCGCGCGGACCTCCGCCGAACGCGAAGCGATCGTCGATTGCCTGCGCGCCAGTGCGTTCAACATCAGCGAATGCGCGCGACGTCTGCGCGTATCCCGCGTGACCGTTTATCGCCTTTGCAAGAAACACCAACTCGCGCTCGACCAACTCCGCTGACCGGACTCGGCCCGTCCTGACGGGGAGTGAAGAAAACTCCCGGCCCTCTGGGGGACCGGGAGTTCCCATTCGTCGTCCGGCTTGGCAGGGTCGTCGGGCGAGCGAACATCGCGGGCTTCACAGGGCCTTGCCCACTACGGCAGCAAGCGCCGTGCCACGAATCGCTTCCTTTGATTCGCAAGGACTTTCCGGCAAGGTCGCCGAAACCGGGCGTTCAGGCGGTGTAGCGACGTGTAACAAATCGTTGCACCGGCGCTACACGATGTGCGTTGTCGGCAGGGGCCGCGCCTTATACGATGAGGTGGTTTCGGATCGATGTCGGACCGCAGAGCGTACCGTGCGATTCCATCCGTTCCTGTAGGGGTGTCGGCGCTGCGGCCGCTGCCCGGAGTCGTACCCATGTCGTCGCACCCTGTCGAACCCTCCGATCTCGTTGGCCTGGGCAAGCGTTACTGGCTGCCCGTGTACCGCCCGCGCGATGTCGTCCTCGATCACGGGAAAGGCTCCCGTGTCTGGGATACGGAAGGCCGCGATTACATCGATTTTGGCGCCGGCATCGCCGTGAACGCCCTGGGCCACCAGGATCCGGACCTCGTCGCCGCCCTGGTCGGCCAGGCCCACAAGCTCTGGCACGCCAGCAACGTCTTCTACTCCGGGCCGCCGCTGCACCTGGCCCGGGAACTGGTCGAGCACGCGCCGTTCGCCGAGCGGGTCTTCCTCTGCAACTCCGGCACCGAGGCCAACGAGGCCGCGATCAAGCTGGTGCGTAAGTGGGCTGCCTCGCTGGGGCGTCCGCCCGAGAAGCGCGTCATCGTGACCTTCAAAGGCTCGTTCCACGGCCGCACCCTCGCCGCGGTGACCGCGACGGCCCAGCCGAAATATCAGGAAGGCTACGAGCCGCTCCCGGGTGGTTTCCGCTACGTGCCCTTCAACGACCCCGCTGCGCTCGAACAAGCCATGGCCCACGGCGACGTCGCCGCGGTGATGCTCGAGCCGGTCCAGGGCGAGGGCGGAGTCATGCCGGCGGAGCCGGGTTTCCTGAAGACGGTGCGCGAGTTGTGCGATACGCACGAGGCCCTGATGGTCCTCGACGAAATCCAGTGCGGCATGGGCCGCACCGGTACGCTGTTCGCCCACACCCACGACCACGTCACGCCCGACATCGTCACCCTGGCCAAGGCCCTCGGTGCCGGCTTCCCGATCGGCGCCATGCTGGTCGGGCCCAAGGTGGCCGAGGTGATGCAGTTCGGCGCCCATGGCACGACATTCGGCGGTAACCCGATGGCCGCGGCAGTCGCGCGCGTCGCCCTGGCCAAGATCGCCTCGCCGGCGGTCATGCTCAACGTGGAACGCCAGGCCAACGACCTGCGTACCGGCTTGAACAAGCTCAACCACGAATTCCACCTGTTCTCGGAAATCCGTGGCCGCGGCCTGATGATCGGTGCCGTGCTCGATGCGAGATATGCCGGCCGTGCCGGCGAGATCCTCGACCTCGCCGCCGCGCATGGCTTGCTGATCCTGCAGGCGGGCCCCGATGTGTTGCGCATCGTGCCGCCGCTGACCATCACGGACGAGGAAACGGCCGAAGGCCTGGAGCGACTCCATGCTTCGCTGGCCGCCTTCGTCCAGGAAGCGCAAGTCGCCTGATAGGGCCATGGTGTGGGAGCCGGCTCTCTGTTGAAGCCGGCTCTCTGTGGGAGCCGCTTCAGCGGCGATTCGCCTAAAGCGACGCGAAAACCTCGCCCGCGGTAGCGATCGTCGCAGCGATCACCGCATCGTCGTGCGCGCTCGACACGAAGCCCGCTTCGAACGCCGACGGCGCCAGGTACACGCCGCGCTCCAGCATGCCGTGGAAGAAGCGGTTGAACGCCGCGACATCCGCCGTGGTCGCCTGCGCATAGCTCTCCACCGTCTCGTTGGTGAAAAACAGACCGAACATCGCGCCGACGCGATTCACGCTGAAAGGCACGCCGGCCTTCTTCGCCTCGGCGAGGATGCCGTCGGTGAGGCGGACGGTACGGGCCGTCAGGTCGTCGTAGAAACCGGGAGCCTGGATCAGCTGGAGCATCGCCAGGCCCGCGGCCATCGCCACCGGGTTACCCGACAGCGTCCCGGCCTGGTAGATCGGACCCGCTGGCGCGATCTGTTCCATGAGATCCCGGCGACCGCCGTAGGCACCCACCGGCATGCCGCCGCCGATGATCTTGCCGAAGCAGGTCAGGTCGGGCGTGATGCCGTAATGCGCCTGCGCCCCGCCGAGTGCGACGCGAAAGCCCGTCATGACCTCGTCGAAGATGAGCAACACGCCGTGCTCGGTGCACAGCTCGCGCAGCGCCTGGAGATAGCCGTCCTTGGGCGCA
>NZ_JBFUAT010000052.1:20000-22877 GCF_056406135.1 Luteibacter sp. P1_D3
ACGCGGACTAGCCCAAAAGTGTCGTACATTCTAGTCGAACAGCGTGGAAAAGCTGGCCGTAGACGGTGATAGCCCGGTAGACGAAAGGGTGCATGGCATGAAATTGAGTAAGGCGAGGCACGTGAAACCTTGTCTGAAYATGGGGGGACCATCCTCCAAGGCTAAATACTCMTSAYTGACCGATAGYGAACTAGTACCGTGAGGGAAAGGCGAAAAGAACCCCGGAGAGGGGAGTGAAATAGAYCCTGAAACCGTATACGTACAAGCAGTGGAAGCCCGCAAGGGTGACTGCGTACCTTTTGTATAATGGGTCAGCGACTTACTGTCAGTGGCAAGCTTAACCGTATAGGGGAGGCGAAGGGAAACCGAGTCTGAATAGGGCGAATAGTCTCTGGCAGTAGACCCGAAACCRAGTGAKCTATCCWTGRCCAGGWTGAAGGTGCGGTAACACGCACTGGAGGWCCGAACCCACATCTGTTGCAATAGATGGGGATGAGTTGAGGATCGGAGTGAAAGGCTAAACAAACTCGGAGATAGCTGGTTCTCCTCGAAAGCTATTTAGGTAGCGCCTCGTGCGAACACTGTTGGGGGTAGAGCACTGTTATGGCTAGGGGGTCATTGAGACTTACCAAACCATGGCAAACTCCGAATACCAACACGTGATACACGGGAGACACACGGCGGGTGCTAACGTCCGTCGTGAAAAGGGAAACAACCCAGACCCSCAGCTAAGGTCCCAAAGTCATAGCTAAGTGGAAAACGAWGTGGAAAGGCATAGACAGYCAGGAKGTTGGCTTAGAAGCAGCCAYCMTTTAAAGAAAGCGTAATAGCTCACTGRTCGAGTCGKYCTGCGCGGAAGATKTAACGGGGCTAAGCTATGCACCGAAGCTCGGGGTGTACAGATTTTGATCTGTACGCGGTAGAGGAGCGTTCCGTAGGCCTGTGAAGGTGGATTGTAAAGTCTGCTGGAGGTATCGGAAGTGCGAATGCTGACATGAGTAACGATAAGGGGGGTGAAAAGCCTCCCCGCCGAAAGCCCAAGGTTTCCTCGCGCAACGTTCATCGGCGCAGGGTGAGTCGGCCCCTAAGGCGAGGCAGAAATGCGTAGTCGATGGGAAGCAGGTTAATATTCCTGCACTTTTCTACAGTGCGATGTGGGGACGGAGAAGGTTAGGTCTACCAGGCGTTGGTTGTCCTGGGGAAAGGCGGTAGGCATGATTCTTAGGCAAATCCGGGAATCTTTATGCCGAGCACCGAGACGAGTCCTTTGGGACGAAGTGACTGACACCACGCTTCCAGGAAAAGCCACTAAGCTTCAGCTGTAGAAAAACCGTACCGCAAACCGACACAGGTAGGCAGGGTGAGAATCCCAAGGCGCTTGAGAGAACTCGGGTGAAGGAACTAGGCAAAATGGCACCGTAACTTCGGGAGAAGGTGCGCCTCTTGGTGTGGTCACGTGCGTGACTGAGCATCGAGGGGTCGCAGTAACCTGGCCGCTGCGACTGTTTATCAAAAACACAGCACTCTGCWAASACGAAAGTSGACGTATAGGGTGTGACGCCTGCCCGGTGCTGGAAGRTTAAWTGATGGGGTCAGCCGCAAGGCGAAGCTCTTGATCGAAGCCCCAGTAAACGGCGGCCGTAACTATAACGGTCCTAAGGTAGCGAAATTCCTTGTCGGGTAAGTTCCGACCTGCACGAATGGCGTAACGACAGCGGCGCTGTCTCCACCCGAGACTCAGTGAAATTGAAATCGCTGTGAAGATGCAGCGTTCCCGCGGCAAGACGGAAAGACCCCGTGAACCTTTACTATAGCTTTACACTGAACGTTGAGTTCTTCTGTGTAGGATAGGTGGGAGGCTATGAAACCAGGACGCTAGTTCTGGTGGAGCCATCCTTGAAATACCACCCTGAAGTGCTTGACGTTCTAACCTAGGTCCGTAATCCGGATCGGGGACCGTGTATGGTRGGYAGTTTGACTGGGGCGGTCTCCTCCCAAAGWGTAACGGAGGAGYWCGAAGGTACGCTCAGCGCGGTCGGACATCGCGCACTGTGTGCAAAGGCATAAGCGTGCTTGACTGCGAGATCGACGGATCAAGCAGGTACGAAAGTAGGTCTTAGTGATCCGGTGGTTCTGTATGGAAGGGCCATCGCTCAACGGATAAAAGGTACTCYGGGGATAACAGGCTGATACCGCCCAAGAGTTCATATCGACGGCGGTGTTTGGCACCTCGATGTCGGCTCATCWCATCCTGGGGCTGKAGCMGGTCCCAAGGGTWTGGCTGTTCGCCAWTTAAAGWGGTACGYGAGCTGGGTTYARAACGTCGTGAGACAGTTYGGTCCCTATCTKYCGTGGGCGYTGSAGATTTGAGGRRGSCTGCTCCTAGTACGAGAGGACCGGAGTGGACGTTCCGCTGGTGTTCGGGTTGTCATGCCMATGGCATTGCCCGGTAGCTACGAACGGAAGTGATAACCGCTGAAAGCATCTAAGCGGGAAGCACGCCCCAAGATGAGATCTCCCGAGAGCTTGACTCTCCTAAAGGCACCATCAAGACTAGGTGGTTGATAGGCACGGTGTGGAAGTGCAGCAATGCATTGAGCTTACGTGTACTAATGAGCCGTGAGGCTTGACCATATAACCCCAAGACGCTTCACCGTCTTAACTCTCTCTACTCGCTTCCGAATCCGGACGCTTGTCACTCGTTTACACCCTCTGTGGAGCCGGCGCTCAAAAAGCGCTGCTCCCACCCCTTCCCTGGCGGCCATAGCGGCGTGGTACCACCTGATCCCATCCCGAACTCAGAAGTGAAACGCGCATGCGCCGATGGTAGTGTGGCTCAAGCCATGCAAGAGTAGGTCACCGCCAGGGGCCTTATAC
>NZ_JBFUAT010000053.1:0-22618 GCF_056406135.1 Luteibacter sp. P1_D3
ACGTCAACCAGATTGCAAACCTCCTGCTTCTCCGTGGCATGTTCGGCAAGCCGGGCGCTGGCATATGCCCGTTGCGCGGCCACTCCAATGTCCAGGGCGACCGGACCGTGGGAGTGACGGAAAAGCCTGACGCCGGCATGCTCATGCGCATCGAGCAGCGTTTCGGCTTCACGCCGCCGAGTGCGCATGGCCACGACGCAGTCCGCGCGTTCGAGGCGATTGCCGCAGGGCGATCGAAGGCGCTTATATGTCTGGGCGGCAACCTAGCCGTGGCGATGCCCGATGCCGATGTCTGTTTCCCCGCAATGAAGGGTCTCGAACTCTCGGTGCATATTGGTACCAAGCTCAATCGCTCCCACCTTCTGGTTGGCAAGAAGGCTTTCATCCTGCCCTGCCTGGGGCGCACCGAGCGTGATCTCCAGGCCAGTGGCCCGCAGGCTGTCACCGTGGAAGATTCGATGTCGATGGTGCATGCGTCCAGCGGCAAACTGACACCGGCGTCGCCGCATTTGCGTTCCGAGCCCGCGATCGTGGCAGGCATGGCGGCGGCCACCCTTCCCGACAGCCGTGTGCCATGGATGGAGATGATCATGGACTACGATCGCATCCGGGACGCCATCGAGTTCGTTTTCCCCGATTTCGCGGACTTCAATGCACGAATACGCGTGCCGGGAGGATTCCGCCTGCCTTTGCCACCCACGGAGCGTATCTGGCACACGCCCACCGGCAAGGCACAGTTCATTCCCTGTGAGTTCGATGTGGGGTGCGCCACGTCTGCCGATGCAGGGGTACTCATGCTGACGACCATTCGCAGCCACGACCAGTACAACACGACGATCTATGGACTGGACGATCGGTACCGGGGCGTCTTCGGAAGACGGGACGTGCTGTTCATGAATGCCGACGACCTGGCAGAACGTGGGATCGAAGAAGGCGATGAGATCGTCGTCCAGACAGCCTTCGGAAACCGTCCCGAACGCTCCATGACCACGCTCATTGCCGTGGTCTACAACATCTCGCGCGGCTCGGTCGCCACTTACTATCCCGAAGGCAACGGGCTCGTTCCACTGGATTATTTCGACCAGCAGAGCGGTACGCCATCCTATAAATCGGTGCCGGTCCGGGTCGCGACGCGGGTCGGAACCGGCCCCCTGTCTTTGGAAACGGCCTCACCATGAACGAGACGAATGCTCTGACCCTGGTTTCCGTCATCGAGCACGATGGCACCCTTCGCCTTTCACTCGACGACGTCGAGCTCCGTGTCCCCGGCCCGGACGAGGTCGTCATCGAAGTGCGCGCTGCACCCGTCAATCCATCCGACCTGAGGCTGCTGCTTGGTCCGGTCGATGCATCGTCGTTGAAGGCTTCGGTTATGTCGTCTCGACCGGTAATCGAGGGGCGGATCCCGGACGCCGCCATGGGCGCCGTGCGGGGGCGTTTGGGTAAAAAAATGCCTGTCGGCAATGAAGGTGCCGGAATAGTCGTGGGCGCCGGGAACAATGTAAGTCATCTCGTGGGTAGGACACTCGCGTTTTTTACCGGGCAGGGCTCATATGCAACGCACAGTGTCGTTGACGTCCGTGACTGCATCCTCATCGAAAAGGGGGTGCCGGCTGCTGCGGCGGCGGGCGCATTCATCAATCCGCTGACGACCCTTTGCATGATTGAGACGCTCCGTCGCGAGCGACATGGCGCCCTGGTCCATACCGCCGCAGCATCCAATGTCGGACAGATGCTCAGTCGACTTTGCATCGCTGAGGGCATACCGCTGGTCAACATCGTACGTACGAAGGAGCAGGTTGCGCTGCTGCAATCGCAAGGTGCTGTGCACGTGGTCGACAGCACGTCTGCGGATTTCGCTGCTGAGCTGGCCCATGCGATCCAGGCGACGGGCGCTACGCTCGCCTTCGATGCGATAGGGGGCGGTCGCATGGCATCGAAGATCCTTGCGGCAATGGAGCGGGTCTGCAAAGAAAAAATGGCGACGTACAGCGCGTATGGGTCTTCCACCCACAAACAGGTCTACAACTACGGTCTACTCGATCCGAGCTCACGCATCATCGACCTCGATGTCGGAACGGCATGGGGCATTGGCGGATGGCTGATGGTCTGGGAATTCTCACAGCTTGACGAGAGCCGCCGCGATGCCCTGAAAGCGCGAGTCGCGAAGGAGATGACCACGACTTTTGCCAGTYATTACAAGGGGGCATTCACGCTCAGCGATCTACTGAGCGTGACCACGCTGAACGACTGCATGCGCCGTGGGACCAACCAGAAGTATATCGTCGTGCCCAACGGGGATTCTGTATGATGCTACTAGGCGTTGCGCAGCGCATCCTAAACACGTTGAATCAATGTCACCGACGTCACCTGCGCACCCCTTTTAACGCGGGTTGAAGTATTGGCTACGGGGCACCTGCACGCATACGGCTGCCACTTCTCAGATCGTAACCCGTTGGTAGTGCCTCCAGATCTAGGCGAAGGATGCGCTCCACATGCCTCGTCGCTCGCCGATCAATCGAGCGATGCGAAGATTCGCAGACCTGCGGTGGATGTACGCTGCGCTGAGAGTTCGGACCAATAGGCTCGGAAGATCCTTCGTTCTTCCCGGTCACACTTAATATTCCCCGGCGTAGCTAGACCCTTTTAGACGTGGGCAAAGACCGTTTTACCCACACCGCTAAGGCCCGGAAAGGCAATCACGCTCCAACTATATTTCGCGGCCTTTATCAATCATTGAGAAATTAAACGCGGCTTCGATATCACGTAAGCGGGAACCTGAGGGGCACCACCGCGGACGCAGTTGACCGAGGTTCCATTCCCCCAACCCCTGTCATGTTCGGCGTAGCCAGGTATATATAAGCCATAGCCTATTCGGCATGGCCGGCGTATGCGTCGAGGCGCGATCGTGTGCAGGCGCGGGGCCTAGCTCCATCGCAGCGTAGCTGCCATCGCGAAGCTAATCTTGGCCGTCTATCAGGGGACGCGCAGAGTTCGGTGCCAGACTTCCAGCGCTTCCGAAAGAGCACCCCACATGTCACTGCATCTGGCAGTCTGTGAGCGAGCAACCCACGCTGCATTCGAGACCGCCTGTTGTCAAGGTGACGCTCCGTTTCGCCTTAACGGCGTCAATTGGTAGGTAACGACGCTTGATTGCCAAAAAATAATCGTCCCTGCCCCACGCTGAGCAGTACACGGCTGTGTTCGCAATGACCTTCCCGATCCATGCCCACGTTGCACAGTAAGCACCAATCGGAGCAGCATGGCGGCCAACGACCTTTGCGGTGGGCGCAGAATTATCCTGGTCAACCGCCATGACAATCTTTCGGTCATCGGTCAGCCAAACTATTCGTCACTGCATAACGTTCTTTGTGGAAATTGCAGCGGCATTGAATTGCTTGACAATCGATGTGGAAGGTACTAGTAATTCGACAACGGAGGCCATGTATGTTTGATGCTTCTCGTGCGGATAAGGTCGGTGGGCTTTAGCCTCTACCTGACATCTCTCGATCCCGGTCTTCTTGATCGGCGAGCTGACTTTCCCCTTGAATTCCAGCACCGCACAGTCGGGCGGCCTTCGGATGAGCGTTCACGTGAGGGGATTGGGGTCACGATCCATTGGCCTTGGAACGCTCATGGAAGGGTGCGCAATGTCATTACCCGATCCGGTGCCAAGCGTCGTTACTCGGTCCCCTGCTTTCGAGGCCAAGAGCGCTTCGCACACGGTGAGGCTTCTGAGGAAGCCTCAGGAGCGGTGCTTCTCGACGCTTGCGCTGGAGTCGAATTCCAAGAGCAGCCAGCCAAAATTCAATTTGAGTGGCTCGGAAATGGCCGACGACGCCTCCCGGATTCTCCACGGTAATGCGTTGGAAAACTCTGGCTAGTGGGTGCCCCAAGGGAGCCATCCAAGAAGATATTTCTCGGTACACCTAGGCGGTAGACACCACGCGTCTTCGCGGGTCGCCGAAATCAATACGCCTGCCTCAACGCAAAATAGCTGTCCGCGCACATGGGTGTTTGTGCACACCTAAGGTCCGTACTCTACGAATTCACTCAATTTCAAACAGACGCTTGACCGCTCTAACTCGACACCGAACGAGAAAATTGTCGAGATATTGAGTGAAACGCGGGCCGAAACGCTACAAACCGCATTTGCTCTGAGGCGCTCAATGGACCCTGCACGAGGTGGATGGATCCGAGTTTGCGCGAACCCGCTCGGTATTCGCGAGGGCGGTTGCGCTGCGCGTCCCGTCCCTGACTCCGCCCGCCGCCCTCAGCCCACCGCCGGGCGAAGACTGGGGGACGGCTGACGCACACTCGTCCCCCTTGGTCCTCATCGTCCACGACGATGTCGGCGTGGCCGAGCGCTCTCCATTGCGCTTGAGGACATCGGTGCCACCGCCGTTCAAGTCAATCGGACCAGCGATGCCCGCTTGGTCATACAGGGTGCGCCATGCTTGGCGGCGGTGATGTCGCGATGTGTTCTTGATCTCGACGGAGACCGACCGTTGCTGGCGTGGGTGGGCGTGCACCGGCCCGACGTCGCACTGATTGCGCTGTGTTCCACCCTCGATCACGCCCATGGTGAACTTCCGACTTTGTGTCAGGTGCTGAGTCCGCCATTCGACGGTCAGGACCTCAGACGGACCTTGGACGACGCCCGGCTGGCCGCGTTCGACGGTCTGCGAAGCTCCTAGACCTTGGGTATAGATGGCCGCTGCGCTTGCGCTTGCGTTCGGCAACATAACCTCGCCAATCGTCGGCCAAGCTATCTTCACATGATCGCTGCCCTCCGCACGCGGCGTTGACAGCGCAGCGCCCAGTCTGGGGTCCCAGCGCACAGGCCCAGACATGTCCATACGATTCGGCCTCACCGGCGCCCACGTCCTGGTCGTGGAAGACGACCATATCCTTGCCGTCACGCTGGCATCGATTCTGGAACATGAAGGCGCCACGATCGCGGGGGCCTGCGGGTCGCACCGAGCGGCGATGGATATCATCGCCAAGCGCCTTCCAAGCCTGGCGCTGCTCGACGTCAATATCATTGGCGGAACGTCGTTTGCGCTCGCGGAATGGCTGGGCGAGCACCACGTGCCATTCGCCTTCATCACGGGAGAGCCCTTGGACCGCATTCCGTTTCGGCTCACTCACATGGGCTACCTCAGGAAGCCCGCCAGCGGGATGGACGTGCGCGCGCTTGCCCAGCGGCTCTGGGCCGCGGCCAAGCATTAGCTAAAGCGACAATCTCCGGGGCGGCCCGGACGCGGGTCTCCGCCCTTAAGTCGGTCCCCATTGAACAACGGCGGCACGCGGGTTTTCGACGGGGGCCGTCGCGCCAGCGAAGGCGCGCGCCCGGTCTGACGAACCCGAGCGAGTGGCCGATACATCCAATGTGACTCTCGCCACGTATCTGCTGTCATGCCCATTCAGCGCGCCCGCCATGCCAATGTTGACCGTGCTCCGCCGGTTAGAGGAGAACAACGTGGTGGGCTGGGATGCGCAGACCCGATACCTGAGCAGTCCGGTGACTGCCCATCGCCTTGCAACGATGGCAGTCGGTGCTGGTGGCCCGCCACATCGAGGTGGTCCTCGATCTGCCGCGCGAATGGATGGATGATCCGAACGCCGCGTTCGCCACATAAGTGTTGGGGCGCTCCTTCACACATGCCGTCCAGGGGGACAGCGATGCGGATTTTGATCGTGAGCTACCGGCCAGCGCCCGGTGAGTTCGACACCGTCTTGGGCCTGCTTTACGCCCAACACCGGCGCGCACGGGCCTGGACGTCGCCTACGCCAGCCGCCACTCCTGGCGCGGTCCGCGGCGGACGAGCTCACCTACGTGGCGTCCTTTGCGGACGGGCACGACGTCGACCGCTGCTGGGAAGATCCAGAGTTTCAAGATCTCGATGCGCGGTTGGCGGCGGTCGCCGAGATGATCCCCGCCCGGGCGCTTCACGAAGCCAGCGCGAGCTACATGGACCTGGAAGGCGTCGAACCGCCACCCCGCACTGTATGCAGTGACGCATAGTTTGTCCGCGAAATAATTGATAGTTTGGTCACAGGGCTTGCGAAAAAGTCGTCCCTAGCCGGCGATATCGGCTCCGTAGGATGGGAGGTCCGAACCTCGTCTTCCTACGCCTCCACATCGGCGAACTTGAACTGCCGCGATCCAAGCCCCGCCCGGCCGAGAATCCACCTCTTCGGTAAGCCGTGGGGATCGTATTGCACGGGATCTCGGTCTCGCCGTGCGGCTGGTGTACAAAGAGCTCGTTCATCTAGGCTACGCATCGTAGGTGAGGCAGCGGGAGTTGCCGAGGTGTATCCAAATCAATTTAACGGACCTGAAGATCGGCGATCCGGCGATCCGGCGATCCGGCGATCCGGCGAGCCAGCGCGACAGTCCGACGCTGAGGGCCGTCCCGCCGATTATTACGTTACGGGAACTTCCCTGACTCGCCCGGATGCACCTCGCGGCAGTCCTGTGCATAAAGACTATGTCGACGCTTCCATACGCGGAGGGGGTAAGTCGCGCGACCCGACATCACGCGCCACAGTTGGCACCTCGCAAGAAATACATCTAGCGCTCAAGTACATCGGATCTGTGGTCCTCATCCATCCACCCTTGACGCTGCTGCATAGACCACTCCATCTCGCGGGCGACCTGATCAGTCATGCGGCACCCAGAGAGAAGGTCACTCAGTGCCGCGATGCATGGCAGCCCGAGCCAGTCTGCTTGCGCTTGGAGGGATGCAGTGCCCAGAGACTCGACCTCCCGGAGCACGCTATGCAAGTTGCGGGAGCGATTGATCCCTACAGCATCGGCGGGATTCGGGGCGATTAGACCGCCCTGGACGAACGCGGTAATTCTTGCGTCTTGCAGTTCGGAGGTCTCTTCGCGAATAAGCTCTTGCATATGGAGCCTCCAGTAGATCGATTGGTGAGGCGCGCGGTGGAAGATCCAAAATAGCTCGCTGGCCGATTAACTTGCTTGAGCTGCTCCTGACGAATGGATCACACCCTTGATGGCTCTGCCAGCCTCGACTCACGTCATCGACCACCTTTTCATTTTCATCACTGTGCAACGTGACGAACGCCGCCTTGAAGCTACGTGTATATGTAAAACCGTACTGGCGTTGGAGGTCACCGCTTGCGAGCTGGCGCCCGCAATACCTGATCGGAATATGCTGGGGCACTTTCAGTGCGAGAGTGGTTACGCATCGACACGGTGTCGGAACGAAAGGCGCCGCAAGCACGTTCGGCTCCAAGCTTCACGTGCCTGCGACTTTCTGGGCACCGGGGTACGGCGGACCCAGACGGCCAAAGCATCGCTCAATATTCAGCGCCTGTCACGCAAAGGGTCGTGCGAGCCAAAGAGCTTTGCCATGCCTGCAACTAGATACTCTCTTGAACGAGCGTTGGGGAAAATAATGGATGCCCCCAGCTCCATACGGTGTACGAATTCCAGAGTCGACCATATACGCGTGTCGGCGGTGTCGCGCCTCAGTAATTATACGGTTGACCGGGCGAGTCGCTGGGACCATGAATTACAGTACTACTCGTGTCGACGGGAACTGCATGTCTGACCACACCTCTCCATGCATTGGGGCGCCTTCCTCTATTCCTAGAACTGTGCTGGCCGACGACCACGCGATCGTGCTGGAAGCCATCCGTGGAGTTCTTGGGATCCACGTGCAGGTGGTTGCCACAGCCAAGTCGGGTGCAGGACTCTTGGCTGCGGTCATTCAAGAGGCGCCAGACCTCATCATCGCTGACCTTGAAATGGCGGAAGGGACCGGGCTCGATATCCTGAGGCATCTCCGCGCACGAGGAGACCGGACGCATTTCGTTATATTGAGCATGCATGCACAGCCATCCATAGTCGCTGCATGCTTGCGCGCAGGTGCGAATGGCTATGTATTAAAGACGTCGGCGGGTGAGGAACTGTTGGGCGCTGTCGCATCAGTAATGCGTGGCGACTTATACACGCCAGCATCCTTCATCGAGATGACCACAATCGACTACATAGGGCAGCCAATTCAGCTCACGCCGCGCCTGCTCGAAGTGTTGGAACTCATGGGCATCGGCCGATCGACCAAAGAGATCAGCCAGGAGTTAGGGCTGTCGCCTCGCACGGTTGAGTCCCATAAATCGGCGCTAATGCGTCGTCTCCAGGTTGCGACTTCGCTCGAATTGGTTCGGCAAGCAGCAGATCTCGGGCTTACACGGCAATTGCCGAAAGCGCAAATATGAGCCACGCCCAGTCCGCGTCAACGGGCGGGCTGGTCGCAGAATTGGCTCTGCATAATTTTCTTCATCCCAGGCTGGCAATGCGGTCGGGCGGGCCCACCAAGCGGGGCCACCCGATCCGCCGCCTCTTCCAGCCTCATATCTCCGATAGAGCGGCCCGGTGGTGGAGCGACCGCGCTAGAGATCGTGCTTCCGACAGTTCTGCGTCCAGCAACGCGCGGCTCACGGTGAGGGCCTCTACGGTCATATCCGCGTTCTCCAGGATCAAACGTTCTGGCACTTCGTCCATGTGCGGTTCCTCGCCATCTTCAGTTTGCAACTGTCGCATGCCGCGTGCGAAGCGATCGTCCCGGGAGGGTGAATCGGCCACCTTTCCGCACGGCGCCGTCGACAAGCAGACGAGCCGCTTCTGCGTCGGGTCTGAGGCCCAATGGAAGAAGTGTCGAACGAGCTATAGCATAGGACCGGCTGCTGCGCCCTTCTTAGGGCCGGGGGGCTCCAACGAGCGGGGGCTCCGCCTTTTATGTTCGGAAGACGTCAAACGTGCCGTCTGCCCGCTTGACCTTGATGATCGCCACCCTGCCGGCGCTCTCGATCATGCGCGCGCGGGTTGCGGCAAAGGCAACGGCGGACTCCTCGTCTGGGCGCTCTTCTTCGGGGCACCCGTTCGATCTCGCGCGCCACTGTCCACTCTCGGTCGAAGGCGGCGCGATGTAGATGATGACTTCGTCGCTCATGCCTTGCCCAAAGCCTCGCTAACGTCCTTGGCCATCACGCTCACTCGCTTACCCTTGTTGACGGCGGGCATCGGAATGCGCCGTTCTTTCTTGCTACATTCTTTTAATCTCGGGCACGACTAGTGACTGGACACAGATTTACCTTCAGTACCCGTTCTTCTCATCGGGGTTCGCCCCGCCCAGAATATCGTTGGTCAGGGAAGAAAGCTTGTCAGTCTCTGCAAGGATGAGCTCGGTGAGGGCGCGGAGATCATCGGCACTCACCCGACGATAAAGCAACTGCGCGGCACCGCGCATCCCCATGAGCGGGTTCTTCACTTCGTGCGCAAGGCCTCGCAAGGTCGCAGACAATGCAGGCATCGCCGTATTAGACGACGAAAATACTTCGATTACGACGCCGCCCGATGCGTTCGGGGAGATGATTACGTCAGCCTGAATCTCACCTCCGCCCGGAAGGCCGAGCATCGTGGCACGCAGGACACACCTTTCTCTATCGCGCATAACCATCGGCGCGCGCTCGTTTATGAGTTGATTTCGCACGATATCGTGAAGGCTCCGACTCAGCGAAAGTGCGGCGCTTATATGCAACAGCTCGGCCATCGACGGATTCATCCAGGTAAAGGCCAGCGAATCGTCGAGAACGGCCACACCTGTGCTCAGGAGATTAAGCAGTTCGAGTGGAGCTTCGTACACGAGTTGATGATCAGTCACACGCTAGGAGTCCGCCGAGTGGTGACGCGTAAACTGATATCCCACACCTGGATCGGTGCGAATCCAAGTCGGGTTGGTTGGACTGTCCCCCAGCTTCTGGCGAAGTTTGCCGACAACAATTCGCAGGTAATGCGTATCCTCGACGTGGCTTCCGCCCCATAGTTCGGTGAGGATCTGCTGTTGAGTTACGATTCGGCCTTCGTGCCTAACCAGCAGCGCAAGAAACGCGAATTCTTTGCGGGTCAGAGAAATCGCGACACCATCGACGAGAACTTCGCGACGCGCAAGATCGATGCTAAGGCGACCATCGTCGAAGCGCATCATCGCGCCGCCATCGACGGGTTTGGCCTTCTGACGGAGCAAGGAGCGCACTCGCGCCATCAACTCCTGCGCGCCAAATGGCTTAGTGACGTAGTCATTAGCGCCTTTATCGAGGGCTTTGACCTTCTCCGTTTCCGCATCGCGAACGGAAAGCATCAGCACGGGGACATCACTCCATTCGCGAAGATTGCGCAGTACTTCGTGGCCATCCATCCCCGGCAAGCCGATGTCCAGGATCACGAGGTCTGGCGAGCGCATGGCGGCCATCCCAAGCCCCTCCTCGCCGTCGGCGGCGAGGATCACTTGGTACCCCTCCGCTCGCAGGGCAATATCGAGGAGACGGCGGATCTGCGGCTCGTCGTCGATCACCAGCAACTGGAAGGGCAGTCCGGTCTTCATGGGACGGGTTCCGCTGGGTCGGGCAGAGGCAGAGAAACCTGGACGATAGTCCCGCCGCCGGGGTTGTTCAATGCCTGTACCGAGCCTCCGTGGGCGCCGATCATGCCCCGGCAGATTGCCAAACCGAGACCAGTGTTCTGCCCACCGCGGTCACCACGCGACACGGAATAGAACATGTCGAAGATGCGGGCGCGCTCGTCTTCAGGGATGCCAGGACCCCGGTCCGCGACGTCGATCTGCAAGCGGTCGTCCATCTTTTTCACCATCACCCTTACGGGTTCAAGCGGCGGCGAGAAGCGGGCGGCGTTCTCTAGGATGTTAAACAGAGCCTGTTCGATAAGGGCGGGGTGGACGTAGAGGAGGATCGCCGCCGATGGAAGATGCACGTCCACGCGTATTTCTGGGAACAGCCGTCGGAGCCGATTGATTGCTGCGGCGACTATCTCGCCCGCATCCACCCAGCCGCGGTTCAACTTCAGCGTGCCATGGCCCAGACGGGTCATATCGAGTAGGTTTTGAATGTAGCGGTCAAGGCGCTGGCCCTCATCCAGTATTGCCTTGAGTAGGTCGTGTCGCTCTTCCGGCGGCAACTTCTCCTCGTAACTGAGCAGGGTATCGGCGGATCCAATCATCGACGCGAGTGGCGAACGCAAGTCGTGCGACACGGAAGATAGCAACGCATTGCGCAACCGTTCGGTTTCGCCCTGCACACGCGCATTTTCCAACTCTGAGGCGAGCCGGGCACGGTCCAGCGCTTGGCCGATGTCCTGGACCATCGCCTGAACCAGACCCCGGCGATCTGCATCCGGGGCAGTGGTGAAGCGAAACGCGGCAACGCCTGCGCGCTGCTCAGCCCCGAGCGGCAGCATCCAGCACGAGGCCCCGTTCAGCGTATCGGTGAAGCGCCCTGCGGGTTCTGCGTGATTCTCCGACCAGTCCGCCGCTGCACGATCCTGAGCGGTAAGTTCGAAAACGTCGGCGCCAGAGGCGACCACCTTCAACTCGCCATCCGCATCCCTTGCCAGAACTGCGACGTTACCGTCGACAGCGCGGGCAAGCATCCGCGCCCCGACCATCCGGATGCCATCTGCATCCGCGGCGGTAGCCAGCTGCTGGCCGAGCGTGACCAGCACACGTCCCTGCGCCTGTGCTGCGCGCAGCGATTGGACCTGCCCGGCCAGCCGCGTAGCCAGCCGACTGCAAACCAGCGCCGCGACAAGGAACAACACCACGGCGAGGATGTCGTCGGCGTTTGCGATCATCAGTGTGAAGCGCGGTGGTGCAAAGAAGAAATTGTAGCCAACGAAGCACAACAGAGCTGTGTAGACCGCCACCGCCATGCGCGTACGCACCGCCACCGCGAGTACGGCGGTGAGGAAAATGAGTGACAGGTTTGCCACGGACAGCACGCGGTCAGCGAGAAATGCCAGGCCCATCGCTGCCAGGGTGGCCGCGGTGGCGAGAAGATACTCCTTGCGCGTACCGCGGTCGCCAGCATCGCGTAGGCGTCGACGCGCACGGGCGCGCTCCGCCGGCGTCGCGACGATCGTCAACTCCAAGTGCGCGCCATCCCTGAGGAGTTGCTGGGTCAGGGAGAAGCCGAGCCGCCGTGCGATCGGTCGTTCCCGTGTCCTACCCACAACGATTTGGCCGACACCTTCTCGATCGGCCCAGTTGAGCAGCTCGTCGGCGATGGCGTGTCCGCGCAGCGTGACTGCCTCGCCGCCCAATCGGCGGGCCAACCGCATGGCCGCATCGACGCGTTCGCGCCGATCAGCGGTGGTGCCGCCGCGGTCGACGAAGACGACGCTCCATGGCGCTCCACGGCGCTCGGCGATACGTCGCGTGACGCGAACCAGGTATTCGCTCTGGCTGTGACCGTCGATCGCTGCCATCACACGGCGTCGCACCGGCATGGCCCCCCCACGGGCCAGCATGTGCTCGCGCAGGTCGCTGTCGACGTGCGAGGCGACGGTTTCCACCGCTAACTCGCGCAACGCGGCCAGATTGGTGGGTGAGAAGAACGAATCCAGCGCGACTGCGGCCGTTTCCGGTACGTAAACCTTGCCCTGCTTAAGCCTACCGATCAGCTCACGTGGCGGAAGGTCGACGAGCACGATATCGCGCGCGCGATCAAGAAATGCGTCCGGCACCGTCTCGCGAACCGCCACGTTCGTGATGCGTTGCACCTGGTCATTGAGGCTTTCCACGTGCTGGACGTTCAGCGCGGTGTAAACCTCGATGCCCGCCTCGAGCAGGTCGGCGATGTCTTGCCAGCGACGCGTGTGCCGGCCGCCGGGCAGATTGGTATGCGCAAGCTCGTCGACGAGGAGTACCGCAGGCTTGCGGGCAAGGGCTGCCTCAAGATCGAATTCGCTGAAGTTCCTGCCCGCATAGCGGACGCTACGCGTCGGCAGGATCTCGATCCCCTCCAGCAGCGCCGCTGTCTCGGCGCGGCCGTGGGTTTCCGCCAATCCGACCACGACGTCGACACCCTGCCGTTTCAGGTCACGCGCGGCGGACAGCATGGCGTAGGTTTTCCCGACGCCCGGCGCGGCGCCGAGGAAGATCTTCAGCTTCTGTCCGCTGGCGTCCTTGACCGTATTGAGAAGGGCATCGGCCCGCGCGTCGCGGTCGTCGTTCATGGCGTCAGCGCAGAGACGCGTCGAGGGCGAGATTCAGTTCGAGCACGTTGACGCGTGGCTCGCCGAGAACACCGAGCTGGCGACCGTCGGTATTCGCCGCGACGAGCTCCCGCACCTTCGCAGGATCCATGCTACGAACGCGCGCAATGCGGCTCACCTGATACTCCGCAGCAGCGGGGCTGATCTCCGGATCCAGGCCGCTGCCCGACGCCGTCACCAGGTCCACCGGCACCGGTGCGGCATTGGAGGGATCGGCCTGCTTCAAGGCATCGATCCGCTGCTTCACCGCGTCGGTGAGGGCCGGGTTGGTCGGGCCCAGGTTGGAGCCCGACGAGCTGGCACCGTTGTTCGGGTTCGGCGCGGTCGCCGAAGGACGTCCCCAGAAATACTTCGGTTCGGAGAAGGCCTGGCCGATCAGCGACGAGCCCACCGTCTTGCCATCCTTCTGAATCAGGCTCCCGTTAGCCTTCGCAGAGAACAGCACCTGGGCCACACCGGTCGCCGCCAGCGGGTAGAGGATGCCAGTCAGCACCGTCATCGCGAGGAACAGCACGACACATTGCCTGATGAGTTTGCTCATGATCATGCCCTCTTAGAAGGTACCCTGGAACATAATAGAGCCGCGCGTGCCGCCGACGTTGCGGGTATCGCTAGCACTGACGAAACTGGATACGCGGTGATAGAAAGCGTCGTCCGTGGCATGCGTGACGCTGCCGCTGACCGACCAATGGGTGGCGAACTGGTACTTCACGGTGGCGGAGTAGTCGCTGTAGCTGGCGTCGCGCGCGCCGTTACTGAGCGGAGTCGTCAGTTTAGCGGTGTAGTGGGTATGGCCCGCATGCAACGCCAGAGACCACGTGTCGGAAAGCGGAAATGCCGCATCCAGCTGCAAATATCCCGTACCGCGCGTGTCGCCGTCGTAACCTTGCTCTTTGTCTGCGGCGAAGTAGTCGGTCAACGAGTGGTTGTATTTCAGCGTGAACTGGCGCCACGTCAAGGCGGCATTCGCCTCGAGCGTGTTGAACGAGCGCGACGGAAGGCCGGCGTCGTCCAGGTTCGCGCCGGGGTATACGTATCCGTACAGGCCCACGCGCCAGGACCAATCGTCGTTGATCGGACGACCGAAGCTGGCGTAGAGATCCAGCTCCATTGAGCCGCCCGGGTAGCTCTTGTCGCTAACGCTCGAGGCCCAGGTGCCTGCAGCAAAGCCGTTCGGGTTCGTGTAGTCGGCGCCGCCCTGAATGGCGGGATGGCCCCAGGTCTGGGTCAGGCCACGGAACATGTAGTCCGAGACCATGGCCACGTTGGCGGTTACCGGCGGGGCGTCCTGCGCCTGCACGACGGAACCGAGACTAAGGAAGGAAACAACCGCCGCGGCGGTCAGCGAAACGATCTTCATGGGTGTGCTCTTTGCTTTATGCGAGTCAGATGCCGGCGTAGCCGCCGAGGGTGTATTCGTCATCGAGACGTTCAGGTGCCGCGGCGACTGCGCGCGGCTTCATGGGGGTGACGTTGGCCGCAACGTGCTCGGTGTGGGACGCTACCACCCGGACCTCCATATCCAGGTCGGCGGTGTCTTCGATGAGTACGGTGAGCTTCACGGAATGCATGGGTGTGACCTCGGTTCAGGCCAGTCCGAACAGGACCAGCAACATGTCGATCAACTTGATGCCGATAAAAGGAACCACGATGCCGCCTAACCCATAGACGAGCAGGTTGCGGCGCAGGAGCGCGCCGGCACCTAGTGCGCGATAGGCCACGCCTTTGAGCGCGAGCGGAATCAGGACAATGATGATCAACGCATTGAAGATGACCGCCGAGAGGATGGCGCTCTGTGGCGTCGCCAGGTGCATCACGTTGAGTGCATTGAGCGCCGGGTAGGTCGTAGCGAACGCCGCCGGGATGATCGCGAAGTACTTGGCGATATCGTTGGCGATAGAGAACGTAGTCAGCGAACCGCGCGTGATCAGCATCTGCTTGCCGATGGCGACGATCTCGATCAGCTTGGTCGGATTGGAATCCAGGTCGACCATGTTGCCGGCTTCTTTCGCCGCCTGCGTGCCACTGTTCATGGCCACGGCCACGTCGGCCTGGGCCAGCGCCGGCGCATCGTTGGTCCCGTCGCCGCACATCGCCACCAGGCGGTTCTCGGCCTGCATGTCGCGGATGTATTTCAGCTTGGCCTCAGGCGTCGCTTCGGCGAGGAAGTCATCGACACCCGCCTCGGCGGCGATTGCAGCGGCAGTCAGCGGGTTGTCGCCGGTGATCATCACCGTGCGGATACCCATCTTGCGCATCTCGGCGAAGCGTTCCTTGATTCCCTCCTTGACGATGTCCTTCAGTTCGACTACGCCAAGGGTGAGGGAACCGTCGACCACGATTAGCGGGGTCGCGCCACGACGGGCAACGTCCTCGGCCATGCGCTTGACCAGCGGGGGGAGATGGCTGCCCTGCAACTCCAGGTAGCGCTCGACAGCATCGATCGCGCCTTTTCGGATGTGACGGGTACCGACGTCGACGCCGCTCATGCGGGTCTGCGCCGTGAACGGAACGAACTTCGCCTGACTGTCCGTCCTGAGTTGTTCCGGGCGGCCGAATTGCTTCGACGCCAGCGTGACGATGCTGCGACCCTCTGGCGTCTCATCGGCCCGAGAGGCCAACTCGCCGGCTTCAGCGAGCTCGCGTTCTTCGATGCCCGGCGCCGGATGGAACGCGACGGCCTGGCGGTTGCCAAGCGTGATCGTGCCGGTCTTGTCGAGCAGCAGCACGTCGACGTCACCGGCGGCTTCGACGGCACGGCCCGAGGTGGCAATGACGTTTGCGCGGATCATGCGATCCATGCCGGCGATGCCGATGGCGGAGAGCAGTGCACCGATGGTCGTCGGGATTAGGCAGACCAGCAGGGCGATGAGCACGGTGAGCGTGATCGGGTTGCCGGTACCAGCCGCCTGCACGCTGTAGATCGAATACGGCAGCAGCGTGGCGCAGGCCAACAGGAAGATCAGCGTGAACTTGGCAAGCAGGATGGTCAGTGCGATCTCGTTCGGGGTCTTGCGACGCGATGCGCCTTCAACCATGGAGATCATGCGATCGAGGAAGCTTTCACCTGGGTTGCTGGTGATCCGCATCACGATCCAGTCCGACAGCACCCGCGTACCGCCGGTCACGGCGCTGCGGTCGCCACCGGACTCACGAATCACGGGAGCCGATTCGCCGGTGATGGCGCTTTCGTCCACGCTCGCCGCGCCATCGACAATCTCGCCGTCACCCGGGACGATCTCCCCAGCTTCGACGAGAACGAAGTGACCGGTGCGAAGCTCGCTCGACGGGGTGAAGACGATGGCGGCGTGGCGGTCGGCCGAAGCCAGCTTCTTGGCAGCAACGTCGCGACGCGAACCGCGCAGTGCATCGGCCTGGGCCTTACCGCGCCCTTCGGCCAGCGCCTCGGCGAAGTTGGCGAACAGCAACGTGAACCAGAGCCACAGGCTGACCCAGAAGATGAAACCGGTGGGCGCCTCACCGTGTCCGGCCAGCGCCTGTACCCATAGGAGGGTGGTAAGGACGCTGCACACGAAAACGACGAACATCACCGGGTTACGGAACTGCATGCGCGGAGAAAGCTTGATGAACGCATCACCCAGGGCGCGTGATACCAGGGCCCGGTCGAAGCCGCGCCTTGCTGTAGTCGGATTATTCATGGATCAGTGCCCCGTAGCGGACATCAGGTGCTCGGCGATCGGCCCGAGGGCCAGTGCCGGCAGGAAGGTGAGTGCGCCGACCACGATGACCACACTGGCCAACAGGACGACGAAGAGCGGGGTGTGCGTGGGCAGGGTGCCGGCGCTCTCCGGTACGTGACGCTTCGCGGCCAGCGAGCCTGCCATGGCAAGCATCGCGATGGCGAGCGGATAGCGGGCGAAGTACATGCAGATCGCCAATAGGACGTTCCAGAAAGGCGTGTTCGCCGAAAGACCACCGAACGCGCTGCCGTTGTTGTTGGACGCTGAGCTCACCGCATAGAGGATTTCGCTGAAGCCATGGATGCCCGGATTGGCTACGCCTGCCACACCGGCCGGTGTCATTACCGCGACCGCGGTGCAGATCACCACCAGGGCGCACGGTAGCAACACGGCGAGGCTCGCCATCTTCATCTCATGCGCTTCGATCTTCTTGCCGAGGTACTCCGGTGTACGGCCGACCATCAGCCCCGCGATGAAGACCGCGACCACAGCAAAGGCGAGCATGCCGTACAGGCCCGACCCGACACCGCCGAAGATGACCTCGCCCAGCTGCATGAGCCACATCGGCACCAAGCCCCCCAAAGGGGTCAGCGAATCGTGCATGGCGTTGACCGCACCACACGAAGCTGCGGTGGTGATCGCCGCGAACAGGCCCGACGAAGCAATGCCGAAGCGCGTCTCCTTGCCCTCCATGTTGCCGCCGCTTTGCATCGCACTAGCGTGAGCATCGATGGCCAGGCCATGCAGGGCGGGATTACCTGCCTGCTCGGCGGCGACCAGGCCGATGGTCAGAGGGATAAAGATCACCAACATCGTTGCGAGGATCGCCCAGCCTTGCCGGCGATCACCGACCATCTTTCCGAACATGTAGCAGAGGCCACCCGGGATCAGGAAAATCGCCAGCATCTCGATGAAGTTCGAGAACGGCGTCGGATTCTCATAAGGGTGCGCCGAGTTGACGTTGAAGAAGCCGCCGCCATTGGTGCCCAGCATCTTGATCGCAATCTGCGAAGCTGCCGGCCCCATCGGTAGCACCTGCTCCTGCGTGGTCGCCGAGTGTGTCACCGGCTTGCCAGCTGCATCCAACACGGGGTTGCCGTCGGCGTCCTTGGTCGGCTCGTCGTACGTCGTCGCCTGGACGGTCGTCGCATGCTCGTACGGATGGATGTTTTGTACGACACCCTGCGAAACGAGCAGCAGTGTGATGACGAACGAGATCGGTAGCAGGATGTACAGCGTGGTGCGGGTCAGGTCGACCCAGAAATTGCCGAGCGCCTTGGCGCCACGGCGCGAGAAGCCGCGGATGACAGCGATCAGCACCGCAATGCCCGTGGCCGCGGAAAGGAAGTTCTGCACCGAAAGGCCGACGGCTTGGGTCAAGTAGCTCATGGTCGACTCGCCGCCGTAGCCCTGCCAGTTGGTGTTACTGGCAAAACTCACCGCCGTGTTCATCGCCGAATCCGGCGTGATGGCAGTAAAGTGCTCGGGGTTGAGCGGCAACCACTGCTGGACGCGCTGCAGCACATATACGGCGAGCATCCCGACGACGTTGAACAGAAGCATGGCGAGGGCATACTTCTTCCACGACATGTCTTCCCCCGGTTCCACGCCGGAGACGCGATAGATCAGTCGCTCGAAGCGAGCGCCGAGGCGCGTGACGCCGTTCGGTTGCTCGGCGAAGACCAGCGCCATGTAAGAGCCCATCGGCTTGATGAGCAACAGAAGCACGACGAGATAGACGACAATCTGGATCCAGTCGTTGGCACTCATTCGAACCACTCCGGCTTAAGAAGTGCTACGACCAGGTAGCAGGTAAGCGCCACGGCGATGAGCCCGGCGATGAGATAAGAGAAAGTCATGTCGACACCTTCACCTGCGACCCAGGCGGTCGCAGATCATGAGGAAGCCGATCGTCGCCGCAGTGAGGACGATGATCAGGAGTACGTAAAGGAATTCCACAGGTTCACCCGAATGAGGAGAGCTGCGGAATTATCGGAGTCGCCGAATATCTTCGGTGTAAGGCGATTCGCGGGCGCCGTAAATTCGAAGTAAATTTTTCTGACGATGTGCATCGTCCGGTGCCATTCCGGCTACGGACGGCTCGCTGCATCTTGCGGGGACGAGGCCCAGATGCGCCGCGGGAAACATCTTGGCAATCGGTGGCCTGTCAAGCCATCAGCAAGCCCCGGCAGCGGCGGACCGGCCACGCACTCCACGGCGTGGATCGCGGCTCAGCTCCTCGCCACTCCGTTCAACCCTTCGATGAGGCGTCGGCCATCGCCTGTCGATCGTGCCGAGGCGCTCCCGCGTCGCGGAACTCAGCATGTTCATTCGGCGCAAGCTAAGTGAACACCACAAGGGAACGTCGATGCCTGATTTTCGTGGCTATAGACTCAGGGCGCGACGACCCAGCCGTCTGCTTTGGTGAAACAGGACTCTGTCGCGGTCACCACTCGCAGGGAATCGTACTAGACGCACATCGGACGGTTAACGCAGCGACTCTACGCGCGATGTATAAAACCGGTTTCCATCGGAACAAGCCGGATGGCCCACAGGCGCCCTCTTGCGGTCATCATTGAAGCGGATGCATCGCTCGCCAGCACCATTGCCGATGCGCTCGCGCAAAGAGGCTACGAGGTGGAGAGGGCCCTCACCCATGCCCATGCGGCGTTGATGGTCTCGGCACGCGACCGCGTGGACTTTCTCATTGCTGCTGTACCGCTCCCGGGGGACGGGAAAGAGGGCGCGTACCTCAAGGTTGCGCAGCGGAAAAACATGGCGTTGGCCATGGTCGTTATGTTGTCGGAGCCGGAAGAGGCGACCGATGACATTCCGCCAACGGCCGTAACGCTGGTCAAGCCGTTTGACCTCACCAAACTGGCGCGTGCCACTGAAGACGCAACCTTTCCACACCGCCTATCACTCTGGAACGGCCGGTGTCACCCGGACGCTTGACCAGGCATATCGCCGGTCCGGGGCGTGTCATCTGTGACCGGCAAGGGCGCTGACTTTTGGTGCTCGGCTTCGAACCCCTCAATGAGGCTGTCGGCCAGTGCCTTATACACGGGCACCCGGCAAACAAGCGCCGAGGTGGCCCGGGCGAGCAGACAGGCTGCCATGATGGGCAGTGCCATCTGGTGGTTGGCGGTGAGTTCCAGAGAAATGACGGCCGCAGTCAGGGGCGCCTGGGTAACGCCGGAGAGATAGGCCGCCATCCCCAGCAAGACGACAGCCGAGGCGTCCGCACCGGGGAAGAGTTGGGCGATGTTCTCGCCGAGTCCAGCCCCCACAGCCAGTGCCGGGGAGAAGATGCCTCCTGGGATGCCGGCCCAGGCAGAAGCGATGTTGCCGAGGAATTTCAACGCGCCAAAGAGCGCGCCGGTCTGGCTGTGCCCTTCCAGGATGGCCCTGGCTTGCGCGTAGCCCGTTCCGTAGAGACCGTTGGCACTGAGGAGGCTGGCTCGTCGAGATCCTTCCGGCAGGACTGTCGCCTATAACTCCAAGAAAATGCCGGGCCTGTACACACTTTGCTAAATGGATGCGTGGAAATCCGCCAACTTTTCTAGGAAAAAATCATAGCGGTGACGAAGAGGCCAGTCACAGCGCCGTTTCCGTGTGCTCGACTGCGGTTCATTTAGCAAAGTGCGTGCAAAGCGCACACACTTTGCCTTTCTGTCCACAAGTGGCCAAAACAGCATAGTTGGGCCGGAATAAACGCCGTAGTCAGTGACTGGGAGAGATTTAGGAATATCAACGGCTTGCATCCGGCGAGGCGACGCCTGAACATTTGTCCGACGCTGGCTATGCTGTTTCCGGCGCGGAGGCGGTCGATACTCGGCATGCTCTACGCTGGCAAGGAATGCCGGGTCAGCGCCTGGCGCTGCTCGCGCATGTCGCGCGCAATGTGTTGGGAGGAATCCATCGGACCATGCTTTGCCGCAGCGATCTCAATCGTCGCGACTTGCGGTCAGTGCTTTCTCGATTGTCTTCCGGGGCAAGGGAAGTGCATCTTGAGCGCATCGATTACCACCTTAGCCGCCGGCTCACTTTGTCGATCGGGATGGCCTCGCAAGTAGGCCCCCGTTAGCGAAAGGACCTCGGTCCTTTGCTGCGGCGTCGTGCAAGCGATCGTTCCTTGGACAGCGTCCGTTACGCCGTCAACGAACGACATGCCCTCGTGGCCCTCGATAGTGCTTTCGATCGTTTGGCGCAAGCCTGGGCCGTACCCGATTGCCTGCTCGAGCTTCGGTTCCAGCTGGCCAGCTGTTAGGTAATAAACCCGTGTCGGAACGATGATCTCATGGGCGCTGACGTCTCCCGCAGCGACTAGTGCGGGGCAAAGGGTCATTGCGAATCCGATGAACATGACCTTCATGCGTCTGATCCTCTTGTTGAACTTCATGGCGACCGCAGCGGGTTCCAGTCGCTAACGCTGCAGCAACCCAGAGAAGGACGCCATCGGCAGTCTAGCTACCAAGCAAGGCCCATGTACCCTCACCACATACCGAAAGTGCTCTAGGGAGGTGGACGCGCAGCCTGGTTTTTCAGCTCCACGTGGTCGCGGCACGGCGTCTCTATCTCCGACTCGACCCTGGCGGCGGAAATCGAGCCGACCTTTGCTCGTCTGGGAAGCGGGCCTCGGACTCGAGCTTGTAGACCTGCGATCGGCTGATGCCCGTCCGTGCAATGTCCTCTTTCAGCCGAAGGCATCGGGGGGCGTCCGGCACGGGCATCAAAGCCGGGGATTAACGCCCCCGCGCCCTCAGAAACACATGCTCTCGGTGGAACCGGAGATATCCCTGAAGTTTTTTGCCCGGGGGACGTGAGAGATCTGCCGGAACCTGCAACTGTTCCCTCTCGGCCAGCGAGACGCTCGGTGACACTAGCATGGCGCCATCGTCGTCAAACGATATCAACCCGACATCGAACAGGGCATCAAGGTTTGCGGAAAGAATGAGGCCGTTGTGAGAATCGAGCCGCTCACCATCACTGGAGAGTCGCCACGGCTTGCAGTGCGAAGCGCGGAGCACTGCGCTCAACTGGCAACCCGTTACAGCGCACGCGCCGCCCCAGCGTCGTAACAATTCTCGACGGTAACGGCCCTGACCCAATCGCGCCTCGACCAGAGCCTTGCGAGCGGTCGGACCAATATCGGCGTCGGATATCCGATCCAGGTCACCTTCCAGGTCTAAGGGGCGTTCGGCAGGCATGGGCAGGGCGGGCGTCGGTACGGTGTCCCCCATAGCGACCATTGCAAGTATCGCCTCAGCCTCATCAAACCTGCCTAAGAAGAGGCAGCATCGCGCAAACTCGAGTTTTGGCTCGGGGTTATCGGGTAAAAGATCCATCGCTACTTGCAGTTCTTTAGCAGCACGCTCGGCGTCGTGAAGGTCGCGCAGCAGAAAGCCGGCGAACATCATTCTTGCATTAGCAGCTTTGGGTTCGGTCTCGATCGCCCTTTCGTAGCTGTCATAAGCCTGACTGGCATTGCCTATCAAGGCATTGATCCAACCCTCTACTCGATATCCCTCATAAAAATCGGGAGAAAGGACTTGCGCTTTTTCAACTAACTTAAGCGATTCCTCGAAGTCTCGATCTTTAGCAAGTGCCAAGGCATCTCGCAGATGCTTTGCGATGACCCAATCGCTTCGCCCGCGCATATGAATTGTGTATGGCGAAAGCGGATTTCGCTTCGCTGCGTTGAGCTGCTCCTCGCTTCCGCTAATCAGCTTATTTTTGAGAGCCAAAAGCTTGAGCTGTAGCTCTTTCGCTGCTGGATAAAATTTAGTTAAATATGCCCGGGCGAGCTGCGAGAGCT
>NZ_JBFUAT010000054.1:0-22367 GCF_056406135.1 Luteibacter sp. P1_D3
CGCCGGCCTGACCCTGGTCGAGCAGCTTGCGGAACATTTCCACGCCCGTGACGGTCGTCTGCTGGGTGTCCTTCAGGCCAACCACTTCGGCCGCATCACCCACCTTGACGATACCGCGCTCGACGCGACCGGTCAGCACCGTACCGCGACCCGAGATCGAGAACACGTCTTCGACCGGCAGCAGGAACGGCTTGTCGATCACGCGCTCCGGCTCCGGAATCCAGCTGTCGAGTGCGTCGACGAGCTTGATGATCGACGGCACGCCGATTTCCGACTGGTCGCCGTCAAGGGCGAGACGGGCCGAACCGTGGATGATCGGGGTGTCGTCGCCCGGGAACTCGTACTTCGACAGCAGTTCGCGGACTTCCATCTCGACCAGCTCGAGCAGCTCGGCGTCGTCGACCATGTCAGCCTTGTTCAGGAACACGACGATGTACGGCACGCCGACCTGACGCGASAGCAGGATGTGCTCGCGGGTCTGCGGCATCGGGCCGTCAGCGGCCGAGCACACCAGGATCGCGCCGTCCATCTGCGCCGCACCGGTGATCATGTTCTTGACGTAGTCAGCATGTCCCGGGCAATCGACGTGGCCGTAGTGGCGCATCGGCGATTCGTATTCGACGTGGGCGGTCGAGATCGTGATGCCGCGGGCCTTCTCTTCCGGCGCAGCGTCGATCGAACCGTAGTCCTTGAATTCACCGCCGAAACGCTCGGCGCCGATCTTCGTCAGCGCAGCCGTCAGCGTGGTCTTGCCGTGATCGACGTGACCAATGGTGCCGACGTTGACGTGCGGCTTCTTACGTTCGAACTTACCCTTTGCCATGAGCGCTAAACTCCGCTGGAGCCAATGAGATAGTAAAAAAAGGAACCGCCGCGGACGACGAAGATGGTGCTCATGACTGGAATCGAACCAGCGACCTCTTCCTTACCAAGGAAGTGCTCTACCGACTGAGCTACATGAGCACGATTACGCAGCGCGCGAAGTTACAATGGAGCGGGAGACGGGAATCGAACCCGCACAATCAGCTTGGAAGGCTGAAGTTCTACCATTGAACTACTCCCGCACTGCGCGGAACTCGTCTGGTGGAGGAAGGTGGATTCGAACCACCGAAGGCGTAAGCCAGCAGATTTACAGTCTGCCCCCGTTGGCCGCTTGGGTATTCCTCCAACATAGAACGCCTATTGTCGCGAGCGTCCCGGAAACTGTCAATAACTTCTGCAGGCGAATCAGCGTGCAATGACGGCTTCCGGAGGCCCGGACACCCCGTCGATACGGGCCGTCGACGGGTGGGCCGCGAAGTGTAACGAGACGCCCCCGTGAAGGGAAGCGTTTTTACGCTTCGCGGGTCGCCAGCACCAGCGGTTCCATCGCGCGCGACATCTCCATGAGCTTCAGTGCGTACTCCTGCAGGCGCAGATCCTTCGGCTCCACCGGCCTCCATGGCGGCACGGGCGTGGGCTTGCCGCCATCCGGCTTGTCGAGCGCCACGAAAACCATGACGCAGCTGGTCGCCAGGCGTTGCTCGCCGCTGCGCAGATCCCGGGCCAGGACGTCCACCGCCAGGTGCATGCTCGAGGTGCCGGTATGGATAAGGCGGGCGCGTACAGTGACCAGGTCACCGATCAGGATCGGCGCGAGGAACTGGATACCGCTGACCGAGGCGGTGACGCAGTAGGCCCCGCTCCAGCCCACCGCACAGGCATAGCCGGCCTGATCCAGCCACTTCATCGCCATGCCTCCGTGGACCTTCCCGCCGAAGTTGACGTCGGTCGGCTGGGCCAGGAAACGGAATTCGACTTCACGCTGCGTGCCGGGCATGCAAGTACCTTGCTCTGAAAAGTCGCATTATGGCCTCCGGACGGCTTGTCCGGCCGCCCCGGCCGGCATAGATTCGGCCCTACGCATCCTTGGAATGCCCGATGGTCCTTCGCAGCGTCGCTTCCCGACTCGCCCTGGCCGTCCTGCTGGGGTCGGCGATCGTCCTGATCGTCACGGGCGGGCTGCTGCTGACGCACACCCGCGAGCAGACCCTCCAGCAGACCGAGCGCGAGGCCGCCGCCATCGCCTCGTCCGCCGCCAACCGCATCCAGGCACGCATCGATGGCGTCGCCAAGGTCGACCGGGTGCTCGCGGGCCTGCTCACCACCCGGCGCGAGCAGGCGCCGGCGATCATCCGCGACGTTCTCGAGGCGAACCCGGAGATCGGCGACATCAGCGCCGCCTTCGTGCCACACGACCATTCGTCCCTGCGTCCGGAAGACGCGCCCGTGGCACGGCGCAACCCGGCCGGGGGCATCGTCATGGGCACCCGCCTGAGCGATCCCGCACCGTACTGGAGCTCGCCCTGGTTCATCCGTGGCCTCAATTGCGACAAGGGATGCTGGCAGCCGCCGTTCCGATCCACCGAGCGCAACGAGACCCTGGTCGGCTTCTCCACCGCCATCGCGGGCAAGAACCTGCCGGTCATCGGTGTGGCCGACGTCACCATCAGCCTGGACTGGCTGCAAAAGCTGCTCGGCGAACTGGACAAGCCCGACCATGCCTCGGCCTTCGTGGTCGACGCCAACGGCGAGTTCCTGGCCCACGACTGGGTGTCCTACATCGGGACCCGGGGCAGCCGTCCCCTGCTCGCCGCCCTGGCCGCGAAGCGCAACCCCGTACGTATCACCCCGGAGGAAGGCGGCCGGGTGAGCGAGCCGGTGTGGATCTACTTCGTGCCGATCGAGGGCACACGCTGGACGTTCGGCCTGAACATGCCGGAACGCCAGGTGCTCGCCGACCTGCGCCGTACCTACATGGTCGACATCCTGCTCGGCGTCCTCGCCCTTGCCGGCGTGTCGCTGATCACCCTGGTCGTGACACGCCGCCTGATGGCGCCACTGGGAGTGCTCGCCGAGCGCGCCGAGAACGTATCGCGCGGCGACCTGGACTTCGAGCTACCGGTCCTTCGCCGCAACGACGAAGTCGGCCGGCTCACGCGCGCGTTCGATCACATGCGTCATCAGCTTGCCGGCCATATCGATACGGCGAAACGGACCGCGCGCGAACAGGAGCGCATGGCCAGCGAGCTCGAGATCGCCCGGCAGATCCAGCTCGCCCTGATCCCCGATGCCCACTGGCTCGCCGATGACGGCCGGCTCGAACTGCATGCGGCACTGCGACCGGCCAGCGCGGTGGGCGGCGACCTGTACACCTACTTCGCGCTCGGCGCGCGGCATGTCTGCGTCATGGTCGGCGACGTCTCGGACAAGGGCATTCCGGCCGCGCTGTTCATGGCCCGCACGATCACGCTCGCGCGCACGATCGCCACCCACGCACGTTCGCCGAGCGACATCCTCGGCTCGCTCAACCGGGAGCTGTGCAAAGGCAACGACACCTGCATGTTCGTCACCCTGCTGTGTGGCGTGGTCGAAACCGAAACCGGCCTGCTCGCCCTCGCCAGCGCCGGACACGAGCAGCCCGTGCTGCACGCGGGCGGCAGCGCCATCCTGGTCGACGTGGAAACCGGACCAGCCCTCGGCCTGGATCGCGAAGCGCGCTACCCTGTGCGGGTACTCACGCTGCTTGGGGGCGACACCGTGCTCATGTACACCGACGGCGTCAGCGAGGCGCACGCGGGAAACCAGAAGCTCTATGGCGCGCACGCGCTTCTCGAAAGCGTGTCGCGCATCGAAGAGGGCGCGACGCCGGAAACCTTCGTCGAGCGCGTGCTGAGCGATGTCGACGCGTATGTCGAAGGCGCTGTCGCCTACGACGACATCGCCCTGCTCGCCCTGACCTGGCACGACACCAGCGCCGCGGGAGCCCGCCTCGATGCGGCTGTGCATTCCTAATCGTCTGGAGGACGTGTTCCTCGCCCTGGACCGCGCGGAGATGACCCTCGATCTCGCGGCCATCGACCATGCCTGTCGCGCCGACGTACGCCTCGTGCTCGAGGAGTTGCTGGTCAATACCGTGCGTCACGGTTATCCGGACGGCCGCGCTGGCGAGATCACGATCCACCTCGAGATTTGCTCGGACACCGTTCGCCTGGAACTGCGCGACGACGCCGAAGCGTTCGACCCGCTCCAGCACGAACCGCCCGACCTTCCGGGCGATATCGCGGACCGGGAGATCGGCGGGCTGGGCCTGCACCTGGCACGCAGCATCGCCAGCGACTTCGAATATGCACGCGACGCACACGGCAACCGTGTCGTTATCCGTTTCGATCCATCCTTGTCCGACGAGCCGTCCTCATGACCCTGATCGTTCGCAGCGAAAGCCCCATCCCCGCCCGCACCACCGTCTGGCTCGAGGGGCGACTCGACGCGGCGACCTTTGGCGATCTCGACAGTGCCCTGCGCGACATCACGCCGATGGTCGACAACGGCGGCACGCTGATCATCGATCTTTCGGGCCTCGACTACATCAGCAGCGCCGGCCTTCGCAGCCTCGCGCAACTGCGCAAGCAGATGCACGACCGTGATGGCCGCACCCTGCTGCTCAACCCGCAGCCGCAGGTGAAGAAGGTCTTTGAGATCGTCAAGGCTGTGCCCGTGGCCGAAGTGTTCGCGAGCGTCGCGGAACTGGATCAGTACCTGGACCACATGCAGCGACAGATCACGGGCTGACGGCCACCCGCTACCTGGCGGTCGCCGCCGCTCAGCCGTTGTTGGTGTCGATCAGGCCAGCGCGAAGTTTTTCCAGCTGGCTCTTGAGGCCGACGACTTCGTCGATCTCGCACCCGGTCGCGCAGAAGACATCGACCGGCACCTGGCCAGCCTTCTCGCGCAGTGCCCTGCCCTCGTCGGTCAGCGTGACGATGACCTGCCGTTCGTCGCGCGTGCCCCGCGTACGCTGCACCATGCCCGCCGCCTGCAAGCGCTTCAGCAACGGCGTCAGCGTGGCGGAATCGAGGAACAGCCGCTCGCCCAGTTCCGAGACGGTGATCCCGTCAGCCTCCCAGAGCACCAGCATGACCAGGTATTGCGGGTAGGTCAGGTCCAGATCGGCCAGCAACTGCCGGTAGAGCTTCCCCATCGCCAGGTTGGCCGAATACAGCGCGAAGCACAGCTGCCCGTCGAGGGTGCGCGGCGCTTCGATACCTGGCGGGAGGGCGTTCTTGCTCATGAAGCCAATGTAGGGACGCGGATATTCAATTGCAAGCGATTGAATTGCGCCAGCGATTCGTGACCCGAGGCTTGCGTATGATCCGGTCACCGCGGACAGGGGGCGCCTTTCATGAGTCTGGATCCCCTCTGGGATTTCCTCACATCATCGTGGGTCGGAGACATCATCGGCGTGATCGGCGATGTGATCCGCGTTATTCCCTACACCCTGCTTTTTCTCCTGGCGTTCCTGATCGTGCAGGGACTGATAGCCAGCCACGCAGCGGTCGACATGGGTGCCGGCCCGGCCGCGCGCGCACTCGTGCACGGAGCTTTCCTCGACAGGTTTGGCCTCGCGTGGTCGCTTGGCGTGCCCTCGGCGCTTGTCGCATGGAAGTGGCTGGCGACAGTCATCCCCGGGTCTAGGAAGTAACGAAGAGCCTCTTAAAAGCGCTCTCGGAGGCCACCAATCCTTCTTCGGTCATGGAGATCGTCTTGGCCTCCACCGAGGTTGTTGCGCTTCTCCAGTACCTGGCTCCCGGCTTTCTCGTGACTTGGCTGTACTTCGGGCTGACCTCACACGAGAAGCCGTCCCAGTTCGATCGAACCGTGCAGGCACTCATCTACACCGCCATCGTGCACGCTCTCGTTGCTTCTGAACGACAGGTCGCATCATGGATAGGTGAATGGCATACGTTCGGCGAATGGGATAAGGACAGCGATCTGATCGCTGCCGTGATATCGGCGCTGACGATAGGTCTCGTGGTTGCCACGACCGCAAACCACGATCTCGTGCATGTCGTTCTACGCAAGCTAAGGGTGACGCACAGGACCTCCCATCCCAGCGAATGGTTCGGCGCCTTCTCGGAAACTTCGCAAACCGTCGTGCTTCACCTTAAGGACGAAACACAAGTGCATGGATGGCCGTCGATGTGGCCCTACCATGCTGAAAGAGGCCATTTTTTCATTACTGGCGCAACGCGGAGAGCAAGAGGCACTGACATCGTGACTTCCAGCCATGAAGCCCTGATGATAAATGTAGTAGACGTAACCCTTGTTGAGTTCCCCGCACGGAAGGAGAGAACGTGATGCCAGATTCGGCAGAGAAAAGGTTCTGGGAAGATCCACGGTTTTACAATCGCTACGCCAACACCAACCCGCCGCCTTCCGAACCCATGCAACCTCCCCCAGCGCATTTCTTCGAAAACACCGCGCCAACAACGAACGCTGCGAAACGAGATGCGCCTCCGGGCTACCTGTGGGTGCTGGTCAGGATTGATGACATCGTTGCCCGCTGACAAAAAAAACCACGACGCGAGCCGTGGTTTTTTTAAGGACAATGGCGCCTGCAATCAGACGTTGAACCGGAAGTGCAGCACGTCGCCTTCCTTCACCAGATAGTCCTTACCTTCCAGGCGCAGGCGGCCCGCCTCCTTGGCGCCCTGCTCGCCCTTGAACTTGATGAAGTCGTCGAAGGCGACCGTTTCGGCGCGAATGAAGCCACGCTCGAAATCGGTATGGATCACACCGGCGGCCTGCGGCGCCGTGGAACCGGCACGAACCTGCCAGGCGCGCACTTCTTTCTCGCCAGCGGTGAAATAGGTCTGCAGGCCGAGCAGACGGTAACCGGCGCGGATGACGCGGTTGAGGCCCGGCTCTTCCAGGCCGAGGTCCTTCAGGAACTCGTCGCGATCGGCGTCTTCGAGCTGACCGAGCTCTTCTTCGATCGACGCACAGACCGGCACCACTTCGGCACCTTCCTGGGCGGCGTGAGCGCGCACGGCATCCAGGTGCGGGTTGTTCTCGAAGCCGTCGTCCGCGACGTTGGCGATATACATCAGCGGCTTCATCGTGATCAGGAACATGTCACGGACGAGTGCCTTTTCTTCGGCGTCGAGGCCAGCGGAGCGCGCGGACTTACCCTGATCCAGGACGATGCGAAGCTTCTCCAGCACGGGCTTCTTCGCCATCGCGTCCTTGTCGTTGGCCTTGGCCGCACGCGTGGCGCGATCGAGCGCCTTCAGCACGGCTTCGAGATCGGCCAGGGCCAGCTCGGTGTCGATGGTTTCGATGTCGGCGATCGGGTCGACMTTGTTCGCCACATGGATGACGTTGCCGTCTTCGAAGCAGCGGACCACGTGGGCGATCGCGTCCGTCTCGCGGATGTGGGCGAGGAATTTGTTACCCAGGCCTTCGCCCTTGGACGCGCCGGCCACGAGGCCTGCGATGTCGACGAACTCCATCGTGGTGGGGATCACCCGCTGCGGCTTGACGATATCGGAGAGCTGGGTCAGGCGCAGATCGGGGACCGGCACGATGCCCGTGTTCGGCTCGATGGTGCAGAAGGGGAAATTCGCCGCGGCGATGCCCGCCTTCGTCAGCGCGTTGAACAGGGTGGACTTGCCGACGTTAGGCAAGCCGACGATGCCGCATTTGATGCCCATGGCGATGATGTCCGGTAGAAGTGATTGGTGCGGTCAGGCGACCGTGTGCAGGCGTTTCATCGCCTCTTCGAACTTGCCATCCAGCGCCAGCGGCAGCACGTCGAACGCGCGCCCGATGCCGTGCATGATGGCGTCCTCGTCAGCCGCATTGGGGCGGCCGAGCACCCACGGGGTGACCTTGTCCTTATGCCCCGGGTGGCCGATGCCAATCCGCAGGCGGTGAAACTTGCCGTGCCCGAGATGGGTCACGATGTCGCGCAATCCGTTCTGGCCGCCGTGGCCGCCATCGAACTTCATGCGGACGGTACCGGGAGGGAGGTCGAGTTCGTCGTGCGCGACGAGACATTCTTCCGGCTCGATCTTGTAGTAACGCAGCGCCGATGCGACAGCGATGCCACTCTTGTTCATGAACGTCGCGGGCTTGAGCAGCCAGACGGTCTCGCCACCGAGGCGCAGCTTGCAGGTCTCGCCGTGCAGCTTGCCGTCGAAGGTCCAACGCTCTCCCTGATCCATCGCCAGGGCGTCGACACACCAAAACCCGGCGTTGTGCCGGGTCCTGACGTATTCGGCCCCGGGGTTACCGAGGCCGACGATGAGACGTAGTGTTGCCATGCTTCATCAGGCTTATGTAGGAGCCGATTTATCGGCGATGGAGCGTTCGGCTTAACCGCTCCGTTGGCTTTTCGCCGATGAATCGGCTCCTACAGTTGCCTAATTACTTCTTGTCGGTCGACTTGTCGTCGGCGGCCGGTGCTTCAACGCCTGCAGCCGGTTCCGGATCGACTTCTTCCTGGACCGAGGCGACGGTCACGACGGCGACGTCATGTTCCTTGCCGAGGCCCAGTTCCGGGATTTCCACACCGGCCGGCAGCTTGAGGTCGGACAGGTGGACGATGTCGCCGGCGGACAGCTTGGCGAGGTCGAGTTCGATGAACTCCGGGAGGTCCTTCGGCAGGCACGAGACGGTGACTTCCGTCAGGTTGTGCGAAATGACCAGACCGGCGGTCTTGCCCGCGGGCGACTTTTCCTGGTTCAGGAAGTGCACCGGGACGGCGACCTTCAGGACTTCGTTCTCGCTGACGCGCAGGAAGTCCATGTGCAGCATGAGCTGCTTGAACGGGTGCTTCTGCCAGTCCTTGATCAGGACCTTCTGCTTCTTGCCGTCGACGGTGAGGTCGATAACCGAGGAGTAGAACGACTCGAAACGCGAGCCGAGCAGGACGTCGTTGTGCAGGACCTGGATGGCCTGCGGCGCGTCGCCCGCGCCGTAGACGATACCCGGCACGTAACCGGCAAGACGCAGGCGGCGGCTCGCACCCTTCCCCTCGATCTTGCGGCTGGTAGCCGTGAGCTGATGATTCGTTGCCATTGGTGTTGCCTCAGTGTTGAAAGCCGCCTTCCGGCGACTGGTAAAGGGCCCCTCCGCGACCAGGGGAGCCCGAAAAACGATACGTCAGTCGATGTAGAGCGAGCTCACCGATTCGCCAAAGGCGATACGGCGGATCGTCTCCGCGAGCAGTTCCGCTACCGACAACTGGCGGATTTTCGCACAGTCGCGGGCGTTGTCGCGCAACGGCAGCGTATTGGTGACCACCAGCTGGTCGAGCTGGGAGCCTTCGATGTTCTGGATCGCGGCACCCGAAAGCACCGGGTGGACGCAGTACGCGACGACCTTGCGGGCGCCCTTTTCCTTCAACGCCGCCGCAGCGGCGCATAGCGTGCCGGCGGTGTCGACGATGTCGTCCACCAGCACGCAGGTCTTGCCTTCCACGTCGCCGATGATGTTCATGACCGTGGCCACGTTCGCCTTCGGGCGGCGCTTGTCGATGATCGCCAGGTCCGCATCGTCAAGGCGCTTGGCCAGCGCCCGAGCGCGCACCACGCCACCGACGTCGGGGCTGACCACGATCAGGTCATCCATGCTGTGGTGGCGCCAGATGTCGGCCAGAAGCACCGGCGAGGCGTACACGTTGTCGACCGGGATGTCGAAAAAGCCCTGGATCTGATCGGCGTGCAGATCGATCGTCAGGACGCGGTCGGCACCGGCCGTCGCGATCATCTTGGCGGCCAGCTTCGCCGTGATCGGCACACGCGCCGAGCGCGGGCGACGATCCTGGCGGGCATAACCGAAATACGGCATCACCGCGGTCACGCTGCCGGCCGATGCGCGCTTGAGCGCGTCGATCAGCACCAGCAGGTCGAACAGGTTCTCCGCACTGGGGGCGCCCGTCGGCTGAATGACGAAGACCTCCTGCTTACGAACGTTTTCCTCGATCTCGATCTGGGCCTCGCCATCGCTGAACCGGCCGATGAGGGCCTTGCCGAGCGGAATACCGAGGCGGGCGGCGACATCGTCGGCAAGCAGGCGGTGCGCATTGCCACTGAACAGCATCGGGGTGGACGTATCCACGTAGGAACTCCTGGCGTGAGAGAGGGATGGATCGGCTCTGCCACCGCGAACGGTGGCTGGGGCGGCAGGATTCGAACCTGCGTATGCGGGAATCAAAATCCCGTGCCTTAACCAGCTTGGCGACGCCCCAACAGTACATTTTGCCGCAGCCCGCGGCCCTTCCCGTCCTTTACGACACGATCCCCGAAGCTTCGAACCGTTGCCGCGCGACATGCAGCGGCGAGGGGTCGATACCCGCTGCCACATGGGCCCTGAAGCCCCTGGGACAGCGCGAGGCGACCGCAAGGGCCGCCTCGTGGGTTCTCGTTTCCAGAAAAATACAGCCACCACTGCCGGACAGGCGCGCCTGGCCGAAGCCACCCAGCCAGTCCAGTGCAGCCGCTACCTGCGGGTGACGCGCACGAACCACAGGCTCGAAGGCGTTCTCCGCAGAATCCCCGGAAACAAAGGATGAAATTGTCGCCCGCGGGGCATTTCGTGTCAATTCGGTGGCTTTGAAAAGCGCAGCCGTGGGCACGTTTTCGCGGGGGTCCACGACCACGTACCAGCGTCGGGGCAGGCGCATCGGGGTCAGCTGCTCCCCCACACCCTCGGCCCAGGCGGACCGCCCCCGGACGAAAACCGGGACGTCGGCGCCTAACCGGAGGCCGAGGGCGGCCAGGGCGTCTTCGTCCAGGCCGGTCCGCCACAGGAGGTTCAGGCCGACCAGGACGGACGCCGCATCGGAGCTTCCACCGCCCAGGCCGCCGCCCATGGGGATGCGCTTGGCAACGGCGATGTCCGCACCCAGCTCGGTTCGCGTCTCAGCCGCAAGGAGACGAGCGGCCCGAACGGTCAGATCGGCATCCTCCGGGACCCCGCTGATGGGAGTGGGCCGGGTGATGACGCCGTCGCCGCGGATCCGCAGGCGCACTTCGTCGCCCCAGTCGAGCAAGCGGAAAACGGTCTGCAACTCATGGTAACCATCGTCGCGACGACCAACGATCCGCAGGAACAGGTTGAGCTTGGCCGGCGCGGGCCATACGGTCCAGTCGCCGTCAGCCAGCGGTGCCAGGGAACGGCTCATGAAGACGCGCAGGTGGTCGGGGAAGCCGTTTTCACGATCCCGCTCGAGGGCCCGGGCAAAGGCCGGCGCATGCTTGTCGACCACGCTGAAGCCATGCCTGGCGTAGAACGGAGCGTTCCAGGGCACGTCGATGAGGGTGCCGAGATCGATCCGGCGATACCCCGCCTCGCGCGCCCACTCGCAGGCGTGCTCGAGCAGCGCGGCGCCGATGCCCTTGCGACCAAACGCCGGGAGAACGTCGATTTCCGCCACGCCGATCGCATCCGGCGCACCGTCCGTATCGAGGCAGACGAAGCCCACGATGTCATCGTCGACCGAGGCGACCCACACCAGGCCGCGGACGATCAGCCCACGGACGATATCGCTCGGCAGGGCCATCGACGAATAGGCACGCCATGCCTCGTGCCCGCGGAACAGTTCGACGGCCGCCCGCTCGATGGCGCAGAGGCGCTCGGCGTCGTCCGCGTGAGCGCGGGAGATCTGGAAGTTCATCAGGGACCGGGGTGCCACAGAGGAGCGGAGTATAGCGGCGCGCTATCGACCGAACGACCAGTTCTCGACGGAAAGCCTGACTTTGTAGGGTGCTTTCTCGGCGAAAACCCGTGTCGGCATGGCCGGCTGCCGCGTGACATCCCACTGTTTGTAGTCGACCGTCCAGCCATCCTGAACCAGGCGCGACGGCAGCCGGTCCGCACCGAAAGCGATATCCGCCGGCCCGGTGTCGGCACGCAGTCCCAGGGCCCAGCGCTTGAGCTCCGCGAGGGGAATCTGCCAGCCCACCGTGCTCGCCATCAGCGACTCCGCATCGGCGCCGTGACGCGGGCCGCCGTCGAGACCTTCCAGTTCGGCACCGTTCGGACCACCGGTCAGCCGGAACGTACGGCCGGTGATCGGCCCGCGCACGGTGAATTCGTAGCGGTCGCCGTCCTGCCGCCAGGTCAACGAGCCGGAGTTGCTGTCCTTACCGTCACTGACCGACAGCTTGCCTTCGAGGGTCCAGTGATTGGTATCGGCGAGGCCGCGTTCGCGCTGCTCCTGCAGGCCGAGGGTCGCGGCGTCGCCTTGCAGGCGCACCGGGGCCCGGGTCGTGGCGCAGCCGGCAAGCGCGAGGACAGCAAGGCCGATGGCGGCTTTTTGCAGGAGCCGATTCATCGGCGATCGCCACCTGGCATGGCGCCCATAGCTGGCCTGCTCGCGAGCACCCATCGCCGATGAATCGGCTCCTACAACTGCGAAAGACGAGACACTGTCTAGGCACCTCAAGGCTTCAGCTTCCGCTCGGTCCGCTCCAGGGAAGCGTTCTTCGGATCGATGCGACGCACTTCGTTGAGGACCCTGCGGGCCTCGTCGTGTTCACCGCGGTCCCAGAGCACTTCGGCGAGGTGCACGCCGATGTCGGCGTCCTTGCGCTTGAGCCAGGCATTGCGCAGGGTGCTTTCAGCCTGGTCGAGCTGGCCCTGGCGGAATTTCAGCCAGCCCCAGGAATCGGCCACGGACGGGTCGTCCGGGCGGGCACTGCGGGCCGCCTCGATCAGGCTTTGCGCCTCGCCGAGGTCGCGGCCGTTATCGGCCAGCGTGTAGCCGAGCGCATTGCTTGCCTCGATATCGCCCGGCTTGATCTCGAGTACCCGGCGGAAGTCGGCGACCGACAGATCGATCTTGCCGGCCTCCGCATAGGCGAGGCCGCGCCCGTAGAGCATGTCGGTGTCGTCGGGTTTGACGCGCAGCGCCTTGTCATACGATGCGGCGGCGGCATCGAACTGGCGGGCATCCATGTACAGCTCGCCGTCGAGCGCGAAGGCCTTGAGCAACTGCTCGGGGCGATCGGCATAAGTGGTCTGCAACTCGGCGACGATCTCGTGCGCGTCGTCGTCCTTGCCCTGCATGTGCAGCACGACCGCGCTGCGGACCGAGGCGTCATAGATGTGCGGATCGTCATCGCCGACCGCGGCGTACCAGTCCAGGGCGTCTTCCTGCTTGCCGAGCAACTCGGCCAGCTGACCCAGGGTGAAGGCGTTGTCGGACTGGACATCGTCGGACCGGTGACGGATTTCGTCGTAGAGCCGCCCCACCGCCGCCTTGTCATTCGCGCGCGCCGCAAGCGTCATCCGCATCGTATAGGTGTCACCGTCCTGGGGTCCGGTCGCGAGCAGCTTCGCGGCCGCCTTCTCATCGCCCCCCTGGGCCAGCACACTGGCGTAGGCCAGGCGGAGACGGGTGTTTTTCGGATCCTTCGCGACGGCCTTGGCGAACAGCGCTTTCGCCGCGACCTTGTCGCCGGCGCGGAACTTCTGCTGGGCCGCCCAGGCGTAGGTCGTACCATCGTGAAAGCGCGCCATGGCGCCATCGCCGACGGTTTTCGCGTAGTCGTGGCGCCCCAGGTTCTCGCCAAGCTCGCTCATCGCCAGCCATGCGCTGGAATCGTTGGGCAGGCGCTGCGGCGTGGCGATCTTCTCCAGCAGCACACCGGCCTGGGCCGCATCGCGCGCGCTCATCAGGGTGCGGCCGATCTCGCGCCAGGCATCCGGATCGCCGGTGGCGATCATGGCATCGAGCTGGCGCTCGGCTTCCACCGTGTCGCCGCGATCCAGCGCCGCCCGCGCCCTGGCTTCGGCCAGCTCGAGCGGCTTGCCATGGAGCACCGCCCAGCGGTCGATCGCCCGGGTCGTGGCCGCCTGGTCATGCACGGCCAGGGCGAGCTCGGTCGCCCGCCCCGCCACGCGGGGGTCGTCGCTGAGCTGGGCCGCCTGGCCATACGCCGCGGCGGCAGCCTTGAGATCGTTGCCGGCCAACGCAAAATCGCCTGCCATGAGCTGGGCCTGGACATCGCGCTCGGGTGGCAGGATCGCCACCTGAAGCCGGTCGAGGGGCTGGACGCCGGTGCGGGTCGCCTTGGGTGCCTCGTGGGGCGCTACGGCACACCCGGCCGCGGCGGCCATCAGGCTGGCCAGGACCACACAATGCCGCAGTTGCTTGAACTTGGACCGACCGCTCAGCACACTAGTCTCCGTCATAATCGATAGGGCGCTGCAAGAGCCACACGCCTTGTTAGCGCACAATGCGCCCTTAGCTTAGCCGACGCCACCGAAGCCGACTCACGCCCGTCATGCCACTCATCGCCCTCGGGCTCAATCACCTCACCGCGCCGGTCAGCCTGCGCGAACAGGTGGCATTCGATGCCGCGGTGGCGCCGCAGGCGCTGGACGACCTTGTCCGCCAGCCGGGTGTCGAAGAGGCCATGATCCTCTCCACCTGCAATCGCACCGAGCTGTACTGCAGCGTCACGGAAGGTTTCGAGGCCATACCGGGCCAGTGGTTGTCGCGTCAGCACCGATTGACCCCACAACGGCTGGACGAGTTCCTTTACCGGCACGATGAGCAGGACGCGGTGCGCCACATGTTCCGCGTCGCCACGGGCCTGGACTCCATGGTGCTGGGCGAGCCGCAGATCCTCGGCCAGGTGAAGGACGCCTACCAGCAGGCCCGTTCGGCGCAGAGCCTGCGCGCGCCGATGGAACGCCTGCTCCAGCATACGTTCGCCGTGGCCAAGCGGGTCCGCACCGACACCCGCATCGGCGCCCATACGGTGTCCGTGGCCTATACCGCCGTACGCCTGGCCGAGCAGGTCTTCACCGACCTGCGCCAGGCTTGCGTCCTGCTGATCGGCGCCGGCGAGACGATCGAACTGGCGGCCCGGCACCTGACCGACAAGAAGGTGCGCCGCCTCATCGTGGCCAATCGCACCCTCGAAAACGCGCAGGAGCTGGCCGTCCGCCACGGCGGCTATGCCATCGCGCTGGCCGACCTGCCCCGTCACCTCGCCGAAGCGGACATCGTGATCACCTCCACGGCCTCGCGTCTGCCCGTGGTGACGAAGCAGATGGTGGCCGACGCCATCGCCGCCCGCCGCCGGCGACCGATGTTCATGGTGGACATCGCCGTGCCGCGCGACATCGAGCCCGAGGTGGCCCATCTCGACGACGTGTACCTCTACGGTATCGACGACCTCAAGCAGGTGATCGACGAGAACCGCCGCTCGCGCGAGATGGCCGCCCGCGAAGCCGACGCGATCATCGACCTCCAGGTGGATCGCTACATGTCGTGGCGCCGGGCATTGAGCCTGCGCAACCCCGCCGTGGACATGCGCGTGGCTGCCGAGGCGCAGCGCGACGAGGTACTGGCCAAGGCCCAGGCCATGGTGGCCAGGGGCCGGTCGGCGGACGAAGCCCTCGCCTTCCTCGCCAACACCCTGACCAACAAGCTGCTCCACGCCCCCAGCGCGCGCCTGCGGGATGCCGCGCTATCGGGCGATCTCGACCTCCTCCATGCGGCCGGCCGGCTTTACGGACTGGACCCGGACGACGACGTTTCCGCATGATGTGCGGCTCCTGCCACACCTCGTGCCCCGAATGACCCCCTCGATCCGCCGCAAACTCGAAGCCCTGGCCGAACGGCACGAAGAAATCGGCCTGCTGCTCGCCCAGCCGGACGTCCTCGCCGACGGCCAGCGCTTCCGCGACCTCTCGCGCGAATACGCGCAGCTGGAACCGGTCACGCTGTCACTGAAGGAACACGACACGGCCGAGCGTGAGCTGGCCGAGTCCAGGGCCATGCTCGACGACGCCGAGATGCGCGAGATGGCCGCCGACGACATCGCCCGGATCGAAGACCGCCTGCGCGACCTGGATGCCGACCTCCAGGTCCTGCTCCTGCCCACGGACCCACGCGACGAGGGCAACCTCTTCCTGGAAGTGCGCGCGGGAACAGGCGGTGACGAGGCGGCCATCTTCGCCGGCGACCTGTTCCGCATGTACGCCCGCTACGCCGAGCGGCAGCGCTGGAACGTGGAAATCCTGCATGCCAACGAAGGCGAGCACGGCGGGTACAAGGAAGTGGTCGCCCGCGTCGAGGGGCGTGGCGCCTACTCCAAGCTGAAGTTCGAATCGGGGACGCATCGTGTGCAGCGCGTGCCGGAAACGGAGTCGCAGGGGCGCATCCACACCTCGGCGGCCACCGTCGCGATCCTGCCCGAGCAGGACGAGGTCGGCGAGATCGAGATCCGCGATGGCGACCTCAAGGTCGACACCTTCCGAGCCTCCGGCGCCGGCGGCCAGCACGTGAACAAGACGGACTCGGCGATCCGCATCACCCACCTGCCCACGGGCACCGTGGTGGAGTGCCAGGACGAGCGCAGCCAGCACAAGAATCGCGCCCGCGCGATGAGCCTGCTCAAGGCACGCCTGCTCGATGCGGAGCGCAGCAAGCAAAGCGCGGCCCAGGCCGAATCGCGTCGCCTGCAGGTGGGCTCGGGCGATCGCAGCCAGCGCATCCGCACCTACAGCTATCCGCAGGGGCGCATTACCGATCACCGCATCAACCTGACCCTCTATCGCTTGCTCGAGACGATGCAGGGCGATCTGGACGAGTTGATCGATACGCTGACCCGCGAACACCAGGCGGATGAGCTGCAAAATCTGATTGGCGGCGGCTGAGAGCATCGCCGCTGAAGCGGCTCCCACAGGGATACCGCAAGCTCTTGTGGGAGCCGATTCATCGGCGATGGGTGCTCGCACCAAACTTACATTTCCTGTTCCACAATGCCGGTCACCTCCCCCGTGGAACGGAACCGAACCGATGGGCAAGAAAAAGAAGAAAGCCTACGAGCACGATCTCGAGGCGCTGCAAGTCGAACTGGTCGGCCTCACGCGCTGGCTGCGTGCCACCGGCAAGCGCATGCTGGTGATACTCGAAGGACGCGATGCCGCCGGCAAGGGCGGCACCATCAAGGCCATCACCGACAAGCTCGACACCCGCGCCGCGCGCGTGGTCGCCCTGGGCAAGCCCTCGCATACCGAAGAAGGCCAGTGGTACTTCCAGCGTTACGTCACCCAGCTTCCCACCGCCGGTGAGCTCGTGCTGTTCGATCGCAGCTGGTACAACCGCGCCGTGGTCGAGCCCGCCATGGGCTTCTGTACCGACGAGCAGTACGACGCCTTCATGAAGGCCTGTCCCGCGTTCGAAAAACTGCTGACCGACGACGGCATCATCCTGGTCAAGTATTGGTTGTCGGTCGATCAGGAGCCGCAGGAAAAGCGCTTCGCCGAGCGTGCCGCCGATCCGCTCAAGCGCTGGAAACTCTCGCCCGTGGACCTCAAGGCCCGCGAGAAGTACGCCGAGATGGGTGACCTTCGAGACGCGATGATCCAGCACACGCATACCGCCGATGCGCCCTGGTTCGTCGCCGACTTCAACGACCAGAAAGAAGGCCGCCTGAACCTGATCCGCCACCTGCTCGACCAGGTGCCCGACAAGCTCACGCCGGACAAGGAGTTCGACCTGCCGCCGCTGAAGGGCAAGCCGAAGAAGGACAAGGTCACCGCCAAGGCGGAGAAGGTACCGAAGGTCTACTGACGCACGGCGGCACGTCGCACGGGCGCCCTGCGTGGCAGGCGTCCGCTGCGTGACAGTCGCAGCCACTGGCGCAAGGCCAGCAGGCCGCCGGCCGATTCGATCATCGCGGCCGGCACCCACATGATCACCCCACCGATGAGCTGGCCGGTAAGCACATTGAGCGTGAAAGCGCGGCCGCAAATCTCGAAGATCGGGTACAGGTCGGTCTTCGAGAAGGTCACGATGGCACCGGCCACGATCTGCGGTGTCATGGTGATCGCCGGCGACAGGACACGGATGCCCGGGGACATCCGCCCCGGCGGTTTCGGCCGGTGATCCAGCACGATCCACCAGTACGTCAGGCCCGAGAGCACCATCGACCAGTTCATCGCGCGATAGATCCGCCAGTCCAGCATGGCCATGGTCTGCATGTCGGGAATGAGCCAGACCAGGATCAAGGCAACGAAGAACACGGTYACGAAGGCCGGGTTGAACAGGCATCCGGCGGCGATGCGCCACGCGAGCGATTGTCCTGCGCGTCGAAGGCGCACGCGCAGCCCCAGTGGCAGGCCCGCGCGCAACACGGTACCCGGGTACGCCGCAATCAGCAGCAATGGCGCAAGGTGATGCAGCAACACCTGCTGGATGCGATGCATGAAGAACTCATGCTCGGCGTAGTAATCGAAATACGTATGCAGCGCGATGTACACGATCGCCATGCCCGCCCAGAACGCGGCCTGGCGTAATGGCGTGACACGCAGGCGCCGGGTCCCGGCGATGTACGCCGCCGCGGTGGCGAGAAAGACGATGAGGAACACCCAGGAGAATTCCCAGGGCACGATCCACTTCATGACACCGGCACCCATCCGCTCAGACGACGCGACGGGCGCGACGCGTGCGCCGCCACCCGTAGATCAGGCCGAGCAGGGCTACCAGGCCCGGCACGAGCACGATGTTGATGAACTTCAGGCGCAGGCCGAGGGCATCGATTTCAGCATTGAGCTGGTGCTGCACTTCGCGCAACTCCTTGCCGATAGCCAGCTTGCGTTGCAGGTACTGCTCCACTTCCCGGCGCTGCTCCGCGGTCGCCGTCGTCGGCGCCGTCGTGCCCTTCGCCGGCTGCAGCTCGGCGAGTCGCCGCTGGGTTTCGTAGAGCTCGTTCTCGAGCTCGCGCTTCTTGACCAGGAACTTGCGATCCGCCGCCGCCTGCAATGCCTTGACGCGGGTAAACGGCCGCTGCGAGTTCACCCGCCCGCGGATCGACAACAGGGCCGTCGAACCACCCAGGTTATCGACGAGGTTGGCGACGAAGTCGCCGTTGTTGGCGAACGGCGTCAGCTGCTGCTGGCCGAGCAGCGGCTGCACGTCGATCCACAGGCGATCCGACAGCAGGTCCGTGTCGGCGACCAGCACGATTTCGCCCGGGCCGCTGGCGAYAGCCAGGTGTCCCTTCTCGTGACGTTCCGGAAACGCCGTGTGGAAGGTGTCACGCAGACGCGCGGCGAGCAGATAGCGATCGTGGGTCGGCTCGTAGTTCTCGAGCAGGCTGGTCGGATCGCTGGCCGAATCGCGGACGCGCTGGGCCGGCACGATGGCGGCCTCGTCCGAGGTCTGCACCAGCGGAATCAAGCGGGCCTTCGTATCCTGGGCGAGCTCGAAGAAGCCGGCCGTCGAAAAGTTGATTCGCTGCAGGCTGGCCGTGACCACGTCCTCGTGGTTGAGGTCCTGTGCACCGAGACCGAGCATGGCCGGGTGGCCGATGCTATTGCCGTTGAGCTCGATGGTCAGCGCCTGCGAGCGGTCGAGCACGACACGGGTCGGGTCGAAGACGACACCCCAGGCCGGGAACAGGCGCGGCAGATTCGAATCGTGATCGTCGACCGTGCCGTGCGAGTCGATCAGCGGCGCCGTGTCCATCTCCGCATCCGGATCGACAAAGACGACCAGATGGCCTCCGCGCAGGACGAACTGGTCGATCGCGTATTGCGCATCGTCCGACAGATGCTTCGGATGAATGAGGAGCAGCACGTTGATCGACGGATCGACATGGGTGACGCTGTCCGGGTCGATCGTGGTGACGTCGGCCAGCTGGTCCAGCTGGCGCATCAGCGTCCAGGGCGCCTCGCCGATCACCAGGTTACCCTCCAGCGGCAAGGAGCTCATCACGCCCAGCCGTGGCTTCTTCGGCATGCCCAGCTCGTAGAGCAGCTTGGCGATGTCGTATTCGACGAAGGATTCGCGCGCCGGATCGAAGAATGGAATGGCCTGCGGTGCCGTGTCACCGGGGCCGGCACTACCAACCAGGCCGAAGAACACGCGCTCGCCGTTGCTGCCACCACTGGCAGGCGTGAGACCGTAACTTTCGGCGGCATCCTCGTCATCCGAGTAAGGCACCGGATCGATCACGCGAAGGCGGATCCGGCCATGGGCGCGCACGGCGATCTCGCGCAGCATCTCGTGCACGCGCTGTTCGTAGCTACGCAGCTGCGCGAGGTCGCGCGTGGCGTGATCGGAGAAATACAGGGTCAGCGTGAGCGGCTTGCGCAAGCCATCGACGATGTCGAGGGTGCCGGGTGTGAGGGTATAGATGCGATCCGATGTGAGGTCGACGCGCGCCGTGCGCAGCGACAACGAGCTGATCGCGATGACGACCGTGAACAGCACGGCGATGCCGAGCAGCGAGATACGCAGCAGGAAGGCACGGGACAGGTGCAGGTGACGCGACATGCTCATCGCGTCCTCTTCAGGTCGAGGACCACGACGCTGGCAGCCAGCCAGGCCACGATGGTGGCGAAGAAGTACACCAGATCACGGAGATCGAGCACGCCGCGCGCGATGGCGCTGGCGTGACGGGCGATGCTCAGCTGGCCCAGCGCACCGATGACCCGCGGCGGCACCGCGTCCTGGAAGAAGTCCAGCACCTGGGGCTGGCCGGAGAGCAGCAGGAGGAAACACACCGCGGCCGTGAGGATGAACGCGATGATCTGGCTACGCGTCGCCGTGGACATGCACGTGCCGATGGCAATGAATGCGCCGGCCATCAGCCAGCTGCCGACGTAGCCGGCAAGGATCACGCCGTTGTCCGGATCGCCGAGATAGTTCACGGTGATCCAGATCGGGAAGGTCAGGCACAGGCAGATGCCGATGAAGGCCCACGCAGCGAGAAACTTGCCGAGCACGGCCTGCGAGATCGACACCGGCAGGGAAAACAGCAGCTCCAGCGTGCCTGAGGCGCGCTCCTCGGCCCACATGGACATGGTCACCGCGGGGACCAACACGAGGTAAAGCCAGGGGTGCATGTCGAAGAACGGCTGCAGGTCGGCCAGGCCGCGGTCGTAGAAGTCGCCCGAGTAGAACGTCAGCACGCCGGCCATGACCAGAAAAATGACCATGAACACATAGGCCACGGGCGTGACGAAATAGCTCCACAACTCGCGACGCATGATCGCCGTCACGCCGCTCATGCCTGGGCTCCACGCGGCTGCGTGGTGATCTGGCGGAACACCTCGTCCAGGCGTCCCTGCTCGAGCTGGATCTCCGAGACCTCGAGGTTCTGCGTGCGCAAGAGGGCCTGTACCTCGTCGAGAATGGGCTGGCTGTTTCGGGGAAACACGGTGACGCGGCCGTCGAGCGGATCGACTTCCACCGAAGCGACATGGGGAATACGCGCCAGCATCTCGCGCGACACACCGCTACCCGGCGCACTGAACGACACCGCCCCGTGATAACGCGAGCGCGCTTCGAGCTCCGCCGGCGTGGCGTCGGCAAGCAGGCGCCCGTTGGCGATGATCGCCACGCGATTGCAGAGCGCGTGGACTTCCTCGAGCAGGTGCGTGGAAATCAGGATCGTGCGTTCACGAGCCATCGCATCGATCAGCATGCGCACCGAGTGCTTCTGGTTCGGGTCGAGGCCGTCCGTCGGCTCGTCGAGCATCAGCACGGGCGGATCGTGAAGGATGGCTTGTGCCAGGCCCACTCGCCGGCGCAGACCTTTCGACAAGGTGCCAATGGTCTGTTCGAGCACGTCCTCGAGCTCGAGCCGCACGACGACTTCGTCGAAACGGCGGAACGCGATGTCCCGGTCCAGGCCCCGCACGCGCACCATGAAGACGAGGAACTCCCGGATCGTCATCTCGCCGTAGCTGGGCGCGCCTTCGGGCAAATAGCCCAGCGCTCGCTTGGCGGCGAGCGGCTCCTTGCGTACGTCGTGGCCGCAGACCCGGGCCGTACCCGAGGTCGGCGCGAGGAACCCGGCAATCATGCGCATGGCCGTCGACTTGCCGGCGCCATTGGGCCCCAACAAGCCAAGCACCTGCCCCGGCTCGGCGCGCAGGGTCAGGGCATCCACCGCGGTCAGCGGCCCATAACAACGAGTGAGTCGTTCGGTCTCGATCATTACTTCGCAGTGTAGCGAGGGGCTTCGGAAAAAGGTTTTCTTGGCTTTGGGAGGGCTCGCCTACGGCCTCGCGTTTTGCCCGGCTCGCGGTGCGTCGCAAGAGCCGGCGGGTGCCACCCTCATAACGCAAGTTTTGTGTAGGAGCCGACTGTGTCGGCGAACCCTCAGGCTATCGAGCGAGCGGATGAGGCCTTGTAGTGATGAGGCGAGCGGTTAACCGCCCGCACGATGCGACACAAGGGCTCGTTCGCGATAGCGGTGTTGAGGGTTCGCCGATGAATCGGCTCCTACCAAGGGCCCGCACTGTGCCCGTTGCGAGCGTTGGCTCGACCTCACGACACGTCAGTCTCCGGAAGAGCCGGCGGGTATCGCCCTCGGGGCCGGTAGCGGAGGCGAGGCGTCCCACCGGAAAAAGCCCGAAGGGGGCTGGCCAGGACGGCCAGCCGTTTTCGCGAGACAGGATGTCGAGTCGGAAACCGCCGGTGGGGCGCCGACCCGGCCCGTAGGGCAATAAGTAAACGGCCGCGATTCGCGGCCCTTCCTTAGCGGGTCGCCGGAGCGTGGCCCCGAGGG
>NZ_JBFUAT010000055.1:0-20301 GCF_056406135.1 Luteibacter sp. P1_D3
CCCGGGCATCGACTGGCACGGCATCGCCCGCGCCGGCATCCACGTCATCGTCTCCGGCGGCGACAAGGGACCCGGCGGATCGACGATCACCCAGCAGGTCGCACGCAACTTCTTCCTGAGCCCGGAAAAGCTTTATTCGCGCAAATTGACGGAAGTATTCATCGCCCTGCGCATGGAAAACGAGCTCACCAAGGACCAGATCCTCGAGCTCTATATCAACAAGATGTTCCTCGGTCATCGCGCCTACGGCCTCGCCGCCGCCGCGTCGTATTACTACGGCAAGACGCTCGACCAGCTGACCGTCGCCGAGAGCGCCACCCTGGCCTCGACCTTCCAGTTGCCCTCGGTGGTCAATCCGCTGAACAACCCCAAGCGGATGATCGCCCGACGTGACTGGGTCCTCGGTCAGATGCTCTCGAACCGCTTCATCACCCAGGCCGAGTACGACGAGGCCATCAAGGAACCGAACGACGCGTTCCCGCACGAACAGCAGATCGAGGTAGACGCGCCTTACCTTGCCGAAATGGTGCGCCAGCAGGTGCTGGAGAAGCTCGGCAACGATGCCCTTACCGAAGGCTACGTGGTGCACACCACGGTACCCAGCGACAGCCAGGCCGCGGCGAACGATGCCCTCCGCGGGCGCCTGTCCGCCTACGACCGCCGCCATGGCTATCGCGGCCCGGAGGGTCACGAGGAACTCCCGGCTCAAGCCGGTCCCGATGATTACGACCGCGTTCTCGCCGGCTACACGAGCGTCGCGGGCATGATGCCAGCCATCGTCACCGAGACCGGGGCGAAGGAAGCAACGGTGTACCTGTCCGCAAAAGAAACGGCGACCTTGAGCCTGGAATCGATTGCCTGGGCGCGGCCCTATGTCAACGAAGGTCGCGCCGGCGCGGCACCGACGCGCGTCGACGCCGTTCTCAAGCGCGGCGACGTGATTCGCCTCATCCGCAGCGAGAAGGACGACATCAACGAAGACGCGAAGGCCTCGGATACCGCGAAGGCCACGACGGAAGCCAAGCCGGACTCGGGCAAGGGCGCCTGGCACCTGACCCAGATTCCCGCCGTGCAGGCCGCCCTGGTCTCGGTCGACCCTGAAGATGGCGCTGTTCGTGCGCTGGTGGGTGGCTTCAGCTTCCTTCGTTCGAAATTCAACCGCGCCGTGATGGCCGCACGCCAGCCCGGCTCTAGCTTCAAGCCTTACCTGTATTCGGCCGCCTTCGAACGAGGCTTCACGCCTGCCTCGATCGTCAACGACGCGCCGGTCGCCTTCCCCGATCCGTCACGTCCGGACGGCATGTGGACGCCAGCGAACGACGACAACAAGTTCGCCGGACCGATGCGCCTGCGCGAGGCACTGGTCCAGTCGAAGAACCTCGTCTCGGTCCGTCTGCTCGATGCCATCGGCGTGCGCTACGCCCGCGAGTACATCACTCGCTTCGGCTTCACGCCGGACGCCCTGCCGCAGAATCTCTCGCTCGCGCTGGGCACCGCATCCGTCTCGCCGATGAGCATGGCGCGCGGCTACGCCGTGTTCGCCAACGGCGGCTATCTGGTCACGCCTTACTTCATCGCGCGGATCGACGACCGCGACGGCAATCCCGTCTACGTTGCCAATCCGGAACGCGCCTGCGCGGACTGCCAGGAGCGCCTGCTCAATCCGACCCCTGCCGGGCCGCCGACCCAGCCTTCCACGGCGCTGATTCCGGCCAAGCCGGCCGTGGCCAGCAGCACGGGTGGCAACGGTACCGGCGACGCCGTGCTTCCTGCCGATGCCCATGCCGACCAGACGAAGCTGCCGAAGCTGGCACCTCACGTCATCGACGTTCGCAACGACTACCTCGTTACCTCGCTGATGCAGGACGTCATCAAACGTGGCACGGGGTCGGCGGCACGCGCACTCGGTCGCGACGATCTCGCCGGCAAGACAGGCTCGACCAACGACCATCGCGACGCCTGGTTCGTCGGCTTCAATGGCGATGTATCGACGGCTGTCTGGGTCGGATTCGACGACTTCAGTTCACTCGGTCGCGGCGAGTTCGGCGCAAAGGCGGCCTTGCCGATCTGGATGGATTACATGGGTGCGGTGCTGAAGGATAAGTCGTCGCATACCCTGGCCATGCCGCCCGGTATCGCCAATGTACAGATCGATCCGGGCTCGGGCCTGCCCTCGCCCGGCGGCATGAGCGAAATCATGAAGGTCGAGGACGTCGACCGTCTTCGCGAACAGGCTACGCAGAAGCAACAGGAGGAACAGCAGGATCACGCCTACGACATCTTCTGACGACCACATACACACCACACGGGGGTGAGTCATGGCACGAGGCGAGCATCACAAGCTCCACGCACAGGACCGGACGCAGCGACACCGCGCCCTTGTCGCCCAGGAAGCAGCGCGCCTGATGAGCGAGCATGGCATTCGCGACTTTCATCATGCGAAAGTGAAAGCCGCGGAGCGACTGGGTATTGCCGACGCGCAGGCGCTGCCTCGCAACAACGAGATCGAAGACGCGCTGCGCGAACACCAACGCATCTTCAAGGCCGATTCACAGCCCCAGGCCTTGCGTGCAAGGCGCGAAGCCGCCGTCGAGGCGATGCGCTTCCTGCGCGGATTCGACGCCCGCCTGGTCGGTGCCGTCCTTGAAGGCACCGCCGATGAGCATTCCGCCGTCTGCCTGCATGTCTTCAGTGACGACCCGGAAGCCCCGGTGCTGTTTCTCCAGGAACAAGGCATTCCGCTGGAGACGCAGACGCGACGCCTGCGCTGGCCGGGCAACGAGCAAAGCGAATACCCCGTACTGCTGTTCGGTGCCGACGGCATTCCGTTCGACCTGACCGTGCTACCGCTGGATGCCCTGCGCCAGGCGCCCCTGGATCGCATCGATGAACGCCCCATGCGTCGGGCGACCGCTTCGATGGTGCAGGCACTATTGGCCGAGGAAGATATCGCCGCGTTCGACTCCGCCACCCTTGCTCGGTAGGAGCCGATTCATCGGCGATGGGTGCTTGCGACACCGTTAGGAATCGCCGATGAATCGGCTCCTACCAAGCAAGAAAATCGGAAACCGTTCGCAAAAAAAACCCCGCTTTCGCGGGGTTTTTTCTTTCTTAGCGCTTGTCGCTCGAGGTGTAATCGCGAACGTCGGCACCGGTGTAGATTTGACGCGGGCGGCCGATACGCGCCCCCGGCGTTTCGTGCTGCTCGATCCAGTGCGAGATCCAGCCGGACGTACGCGCGATGGCGAACATCACGGTGAACATTTCCGTCGGGATACCCAGCGCCTTGTAGATGATGCCCGAATAGAAATCGACGTTCGGGTAGAGCTTGCGCTCGACGAAGTAGTCGTCCTTCAGGGCCGCTTCTTCCAGCTTCATGGCGACATCGAGAAGCGGGTCATTGACGCCGAGTTCCTCGAGCACCTTGTGGCACATTTCGCGAATGATCTTGGCGCGCGGATCGAAGTTCTTGTACACGCGGTGGCCGAAACCCATCAGGCGGAAGGAGTCGTTCTTGTCCTTCGCGCGCTTGACGGCGGTTTCAACCTTGTCGGCGGTACCGATCTCTTCGAGCTGCTTGAGCACGGCTTCGTTAGCACCACCATGCGCCGGACCCCAGAGCGCGGTGATACCGGCGGCGATCGAGGCATACGGGTTGGCACCGGTCGAACCGACCAGGCGGACCGTCGAGGTCGACGCGTTCTGCTCGTGATCGGCGTGCAGGATGAACAGCAGGTCGAGTGCCTTGGCGACCACCGGATTCAGCTCGAGCGGCTCACTCGGCACTTCGAACATCATGTGCAGGAAGCGGGTGACGTACTCGAGGTTGTTGCGCGGATAACGCGTCGGCCAGCCGATCGAATGACGATAGATGGCGGCGGAGATCGTCGGCATCTTCGCGATAAGGCGAATGGCGGCGAGCTTGCGGTCTTCCGGGTTATCGACATCGAGCTTGTCGTGGTAGAACGCCGACAGCGAGGCGATCGAGCCGGCGAGCATGGCCATCGGATGCGCATCGTGGTTGAAGCCACGCAGGAAGAACTTGAGGTTCTCGTGCATCATCGAGTGATGCGTGATGTCGTGCTCGAACTTCGCGAACTCGGTCTTGTTCGGCAGTTCGCCGTTGAGCAGCAGGTACGAGGTCTCGAGGAAGGTGGACTTCTCGGCAAGCTGCTCGATCGGGTAGCCACGGTACAGCAGGACGCCCTTGTCGCCATCGATATAGGTGATGGCACTCTTGGTGCTGGCGGTGCTGCCATAACCCGGATCGTAAGTGAAGTAACCGGTGTCCTTGTAGAGCGTGCCGATGTCGACGCACTCGGCGCCGAGCGTGCCGCCGATGACCGGCAGTTCGCTTACGGGCTTGTTGGATTCATCGACCAATTTGACGGTTTTGGCGTCGGACACGGCGAGCTCCTCTGTCTTTCTGTACCCGTTCCGCCAGGGGCTGGCGAAACGCAGCGATGTTGGGATTAACGACACCGGGGGAGAGGCGCCGTACCGGCCGCCACGTGCGACCGAAGTTCCCCATTATCGCACAGAGGCTATTCAAACGTCCGTTCGCCGGCCGCCAGATTGCACGCACAAAAAGACACGGGGCAAGCCTTGGGCTCGCCCCGTGTCTGTCTATCCTCGCGAAACGCCACCCCGCAGGCGGCGCGCGGATCGTGCTGTCTTACTTCTGGCCGTAGCGCTGACGGAACTTGTCGACGCGACCGCCGACGTCCAGCGTCTTCTGCTTGCCGGTGTAGAACGGGTGCGAATGGCTCGAGATATCGAGCTTGATCACCGGGTATTCGTTACCGTCTTCCCACTTGACCGTTTCCTTGCTGGACATCGTCGAACGCGTCAGGAACGCGAAATCGGACGACAGGTCCTGGAAAACGACGGACTGGTACTTCGGGTGGATGTTCTCTTTCATGGCGTGACTCTAAGAATTAGCGGGGTGAAAAGAGCGGCATTGTAACCAGCAGGGTCAGGGACATCAAGTCCGGCGATCACCCCGTAGAAGGCTATGCGGCCCCGAGGGCCCGGGCGATCAGCTGACCGAACCGTGCCTGATCCACGTCGAGGACGATCCTGGCATTTGGCTTGCCGCCGAGGCGGCCATGCCAGTCGACCACCGACGCACCACGGGTGAGCCGGCCATCCAGCTCGATCGCCACGTGACGGGTCTCGGCACGGGTGACCATACCCGGATCCAGGGCCACGGCCATGGCCAGGGCATCGGCGGCGATGAAGCCGGTCCGCTCATGCTCGGCGTTGAAGCGCCGGGCTGTGCCGAAGATCTTCTCGAAGAAATCGGCCCGGGCATCGCCCGCTGCGACCCAGCCGTCGTAGGTTTCGTCCGGGAACGCATGGCGTACCGTCGCTTCCCAGTCGACCAGATCGAACATGGCGAAGGCCTCGAAAACCACATGCGCGGCTTCCGGATCGAACCCGATGTTGAACTCGGCCGGGATCTTGCCGGTGTTCCCGTGGCCGGTCACCGCGCCGCCCATGACGACAAGGCGCTTCACACGCTGCGGCAGGTCGGGATCCAGCCGGACCGCGAGGGCGAGATTGGTCAGCGGACCGAGGGCAACCAGGGTCAGCTCACCCGGCCGCTCGCGCGTCAGGCGGATCAGGGCAAGGGCCGCGTGCTCGGCTTCGACCGGATGCTTCGGCTCGGCGAAACCCACGTCGCCGAAGCCATCGGCGCCGTGAACGAAGGCCGCGTCCTCATCCGGCGCACGCACCAGGGGCGAGGGACAACCACCGAACACCGGCGTGCCCGCCCCGATTAGCTCGACCAGCGTGCGCGCATTGCGCACCGTATGACCCAGGCCGACGTTGCCGGCGGCCACCGTTAGCGCAGCCACGTCGGCGTGCTCGTGCGCCATAAGGATAGCGAGGGCATCGTCCACGCCGGGGTCGGTGTCGATCAACAACGAGGGTCGGGTCATCGCAGGTCAGGTCCGTGAACGGCCGGACAGCATAGCGCCGGCCGCGCGGTTCAGACAGCCTGTGAGGCGGGAGCGTCGGCGCCCTGCAGTTCGAAGCCAAGCTCGCTCGCCACCTGGATCACGCCCGCACACGCGGCGTCCAGCGCCGGCGTGCGCTGGGCGATGCGCGATCGAAGATCCAGCGTGCACGCCAGCCCCATCTGCAACAGATCGGCATGCGCCACATGGAGGGTATCGGCCTGCAACTGGGTAAACAGGCCGACCGAGCGAAGTGCATCGATCAACGTGCTGCTCGCCGTCGTGTCGAGAATCGTCGGATGCTCCGCCGCGTGCGCCAGCACCATGCCCTGCAGCAGGAACTCGATATCGATAAGTGCGCCCGCGCCTTGCTTGAGGTCCAGGCGCAGGGCATCCGACCGATCGCGCTCGGACCTCCAGCGCCGCCGCATCGCACTGACTTCGGCGATGACGCGCGTGCCGTCGCGCGGTGTGCAGAGGATTTCCCGGCGAATGCCGCCCAGCACAGCGCCCAGCCGACCATCGCCGGCCACGGGTCGCGCTCGCAGCAGGGCCTGATGCTCCCAGGTCCAGGCGCGATCGCGCTGATAGGCCTCAAACGCATCGACACTGGCGACGAGCAGGCCTTTGGAGCCGTCGGGCCGCAGGCGCGTATCGACGTCGTATAGCTTGCCGGCATGGGTCTGCGCGCTCAACCAGTGCATGACGCGCTGGGCAAGGCGCTGGTACCAGCGTGTCCCGTCGACCGGTCGCGGGCCGTCGCTCATCGCGTTGGCCAGCTTGCCGTCGTAAACGAAAACCAGATCGAGGTCCGAAGCGAATCCGAGCTCCTCGCCGCCCAGACTGCCATAGCCCAGGACGGCGAAACCCCCGCCGTCACCCGACAGGCGTCCGTGTTGGGCCGTCAATTCGCGCGTGGCGAGCGCCAGCACGGCAGCGACGATCGCCTCGGCGAGGCCGGCAAGCCGCCGCGCCGTGGCCGGCGCGTCGGCCCGCCCGTCGTTGAAGGCGAGGCCGAGACGAAACGCGATGCTCGAACGGAACTCGTTGAGTCGCTCGAGTTCACGTTCCGCGTCACGCTCATCCAGCGTGCCGAGTGTCCGCGCGATCTCCGCGGAGATATCGGCGCGCTTCAGCGGAAGCTGGTCGATGCGTGGATCGAGAACGTCGTCCAGCAACAAGGGCTGGGCGATCACCCGCTCCGCCAGGAACGCACTGTCGGAGAAGACACCCGCAACACGACGCCGCGCATTCGGCTGCTCGTCGAGCAAGGCGAGGTACGAGGATCGCCGTGCGACGGCCTGGACCAGGCGCACCATGCGCAGCAAGCTGGCGGACGGCGACGCACTGGCCCGTGCGGCGCCGATGAGTTGCGGCATGAGCCGCTCGAGTCGTTCCCCGGAGCGGGCGGACATGGATCGTACGGCCGCCGCGTGCGGAAGCTTGGTCAGTTGCTCCACGGCGTCGGCACCGCCGGCAAATCCCGAGGCCTCCAGCGTCGCCGCGCTCAACGAGCCGTCACGAGCAGCAGCCCACAGCTCGACATCGGCGACCGGCGCCGTCGCGGTCTGCCCGGCCTCCGGCACGAGCACGGCGGCGAACTCGGCCGACACGGCGGCGCGATGCGCGGCCAGCTCCACCGCCAACGCATCCCACGACGGGTAATCCAGGCCCAACGCCAGCCTTTCGCGCGAAAGCTCGTCGTCGGGAATGTCATGCGTCTGCGCGTCGCGCAACATCTGCACGCGATTCTCCACGCGACGCAGGAACAGGTAGGCTGCGCGGAGAAGCTTGGCCCGTGCTGTGGGAATGTATCCGCGTGCCTCGCACGCGCGCAGCGCCGGCAGCAGCCCGCGGACGCGCAGCGCGGGATCGCGACCGCCACGGATCATCTGGGTCAGCTGGACGACGAATTCGATCTCGCGAATGCCACCCGGGCCCAGTTTGAGGTTACCGGCAAGGTCCTTGCGCGCCACTTCCGCATCGATCAGCGACTTCATCTCGCGCAGGCCAGCGAACGCCGTGTAGTCGAGGTAACGGCGATATACGAAGGGCCGCAGCATGTCCTGAAGTTCGCGCCCGGCGGCGCGGTCCCCGGCGACGGGGCGCGCCTTGATCCATGCATAACGTTCCCAGTCGCGACCTTCGCGCTGGTAGTACTGCTCCATTGCCGCGAACGGCAGCGCGAGACGGCCCGCATTGCCGAACGGACGCAGCCGCAGGTCCACGCGTGCGCATATCCCGTCCACCGTGGGCTCGGCAAGGAGTCGCACCAATTGGCGAGCCTCGCGAATGAAGTACTCCCCGTTGTCGAGCGAACGCGTGCCATCGGTATCGCCACCCGAGGCATAGGCGAGGATCAGGTCGATATCCGACGAGAAGTTCAGTTCGTTGCCGCCCAGCTTGCCGAAGCCGACCACGACCATGCGCTGCTCGACGCCGGCCGCGTCACGCGGACGGCCGAAACGGGCGTGCAAGGAATGTTCGGACCAGCGCAAGGCCGCGCTGAGCAGCGTTTCGTAAAGAGCACTGGTCGACGCCAGCGTCTCGTCGATATCGTCGAGCCCGTTCACATCGCGAAACACCAGGCGAACCGCCTCGGCATGACGGAAGCGGCGCAGGATCGACATGCAGCGGTCTTCATCGGCGGGCAGGTCCAGCATGCCGCCGCGCGTCGCCGCGTCCGCGCTGGCGCGGAAGCGCTCGAGGCCGGCAGGAGCGAGCAATTCCGGCTGGCGACGAAAGACGTCGAAGGCGAAGTCCGAAGCCAGCAGTGTGCGGCGGATGCGTTCGGCCACGCCCRCATCGTCGTGAACGGGAATGCGAGCCGCCCGACATGCCGCCATCACATCGGCATAACGGTGATCGATGAGTGCCCGTAGTTCGGGGCTTTCGCGCAGGGCTGGCGTAGGGACAGTCATGAGGAGGCCATTGTGCCTGAAGCGGCAATTTGCGAAGAATCGTATGAAAAACCGGCGCTTTTGGTGACAACCGATTCATGTCCGTTCCGTTACAGTCCCTATCCCCTCGGGACTGGACCCGGAAGTCGGCTCTTATGACCAGCACTTCGAAAACCTGGCGTGACCGCGTGGGACGCGCTGTGCTGCCGCTCATCACGGCGGTCCTGTTCGTCCTGCTGACGGGGCTGATCGACGGTAACCCCGGGGTCGGCACCGACCAATGGATGACCCGTCCCGGCCACCTGATCGCCAATGCCACGCCCGGCCTCATGCTGGCTACCCTGCTGCTGACGCTGACCCGTCGGACCTGGCTCTCCTTTGGTGTCGCCTTCCTGGCCCAAGGCGTGGTCTTCGCGGTTAGCGCCATCAAGGTGAAGAATCTCGGCACGCCGTTGCTGCCAGCCGACTTTGGCCTCGTCGGGCAGCTGAGCAACGGCGGCTTGTCGCTGCTTTCCGGCTACCTGCCGCGCCAGATCGCTCCCTACCTGGCCATCGCCGCGCTGATCGGCTTGGTCGTCGTCCTCGTCCGGTTCGAGCCGCCCGTGTTCGCACGGCGCACCTATGGCCGCCGGATCGTCGCCACCTTCGCACTGGGCACGCTTTTCGTCACGCTCTTCGCTGGCACACCAGGCTGGGCCAAGATCTACAACGGCCAGCGGCTCGGCATGATGCCGTGGTCACCGTCGGAAAACGCCGGATACAACGGCGTCATGTCCAACCTCATGCAGTTTCATCTTCAGGCCTCGCGCAACAAGCCCAAGGACGATCCCAAGGCGGCCCTGCAGCTCATCGGCGACAACGACGCCGCGTTGCGTGAGCACATGGCAAAGGCCGCACAGCACACGCGGCAACCGCCGGACATCGTCATCATCCAGAGCGAATCGTTCTTCGATCCGTCGGCGGTGAACGGCTACGACACCGATGTCGCGCCCAACCTGCATCGCCTGACGCAGGAAGGCAGCGGTGGCGGCCTGCATGTGCCGACGTTCGGCGGCGGCACCATCCGCACCGAGTTCGAAGTACTCACGGGCCTTTCCCTGCGTTACTTCGGCAACATGCGCTATCCCTACCTGGACCTGCATAACCAGGTGGTCCCGAGCATGGTTCGCGCCCTGCGCTCGCACGGCTACGAGACCGTCGCCGTGCACGGACACAACCCGAACTTCTGGAACCGCCCGGCGGCCTTCAAGGCCATCGGCTTCGACCGTTTCGTTTCGCGCGAGGGCTTCCCCGCGAACGCGAAGAACGACGGCACGTACATGGCCGACAGCGCCATGACGGACGAAATCATGGCCCAGCTGCCGGATGCCGGTCCGTCACGCCTGGTCTTCGCGATCAGCATCGAAGCACACGGGCCTTACGATGGTTCCGACAACACGGATGTCGCCGAGCGCGATGCGATTCCCGTCCCCGCGGGCATCGAAGGAAAGGACAAGCTCGAGTGGCAGAATTACGTCTATCACATGCATCACGCCGACGCCGAACTCGGCCGTCTCGCCGACCTGCTGGCCAGGCGTGAACGCCCGACCCTCCTGCTGTTCTACGGCGACCATCTCCCGGCGCTGACCAATACGTACACCCACGCAGGCTTCCGCGACGGCCAGCCGTTCGACACGCAGATGGTGCCGTGGGTGCTGGTGGATGCGCACAACGACGGCCCTCCGCCGGTGCACGGCGACATGGCGTCGTGGATGCTCCCGGGCCTCGTACTGGAGCGCGCCGGTATTCACGACGATGCCTATTTCGCACTGACCCAGGTGCTGGGTGGCCAGCTTGCCGCGCTCACGCGCTCGCCGGATGCCAACACGGCCGCGGAAGACGCGAACACGAAGTTGACCGACGCGGCGATGGGCAATGTCGCCCTGCTTCGCTTGAAGAACAAGCTTGACCCGCTTCTTGCGCGCTATGCGCTGCCCGATGCGGGCATCGATGTCGCGCGCCAGGCCGGCGACGCCGAGCACGAGGCAGAGGCAGGCGCGGGACAGTGACGGCGAGCGACACGTGGCGACCGCCAGTGGTCCATCGCATCAGCGCACGATGGCTTGGTCGTCCACACGGTAGCTGAAGGGCGGAAGGCTCTGGTCCGTCGTGAACCGGACGATAGGAACGACCTTGCCGGTGACCCCATTGTAATCGCGCTGGATGAGTCGGGCTCCCGCCAGGCCGTCTTTTTCGTACTTTCCCGCAGTGTAGAAGATGGCCTCGAGAGGCACCTCCTGCGGCTTTTCCGCGGGCCATGTCTTCACCATCAATTCCATGTGCTGCATGGCTTCGAGCATGCCGTCGGGAACCCGCGAGGCAATACTCAACGCGAACCCCGCCTGATCGGCATCGAAGCCGCATTGATGATAGAACTGCTCGGGAAACGTGGTGACCTCGGCGAAGTGCTTGCGCCACGCCTCCACCGTGTCGATGCCTTGCTCCTTGCACGGCCGGCTTTCCACGGGATAAGCCGAGTTCGCAGCGCAACCATGCGGCCCTCGTCCGCCCGTGACGGCGTCATGAGGGAAGGAACAGAAGATGGTGACGGGAAACATGCCAGGACTACCGTTTGCATCGGCTTCCCTGATGATCAGCCCGTGCGGGCGCGCCTGCTCGCCATAGAGAATCCGACTACCGACATCTTTGCGAAGATAGCTGAACGAGAGTGCCTCGGCCGTGCCAGCCCCCGTCGTGGGCTCCCAGGCATGTCGATCTGGCTCATCCTCCGTCGGAACCGCATCCGTCGCGCGGATCAGCACGCCATTGCAGTCATACGCAGGCTTGGTGGACGCTTCATCGCACGACGCAGCCGTCGCGTCGAACCGTGCGTTGAGGCGTACTGCGGTCTCGTCTCCTACCGATCGCGGCCGGGCGGAATGTGTCTGGCAAGCCGCACATTCGAGGACGAAACACAGCGAAAGAACACGTGCTTTCCATGTCATGGCATTACTCCCTGGGAACCTGTGACGACGGATATCGATCCGTCGACAGTGCCTCACTGCACCTGCACCGATTTTTGCTCGCAAGGAAACGGCAGGCAAGGGGCCGCGGCGGACCTTGCCGATTCACCGCATCGGTTGCACACATGAAACAAAAAAAGGAGCCCTGCTTGCGCAGGACTCCTTCGTCGTTTCAGGAGCTATTCGAGCGGGACTTAGAAGTCCATACCGCCCATGCCGCCCATGCCGCCGCCAGCGCCGCCATGGCCGTGGCCGTCGTCCTTCTTCGGCACTTCCGTCACGGCCGCTTCGGTCGTGATGATCGAGCCGGCAACCGACGCGGCGAACTGCAGTGCCGAGCGGGTGACCTTGGTCGGGTCCAGGATGCCGAAGGCGATCATGTCGCCGAACTCACCGGTCGCCGCGTTGTAACCGTAGTTACCTTCACCGGCCTTGACCTGGTTGACGATGACCGAAGCCTCTTCGCCGGCGTTGGTCACGATGGCGCGAAGCGGGGCTTCGAGCGTGCGACGGGTGATCGCGATGCCGAGGTCCTGGTCCGTGTTCTTGCCCTTCAGGCCTTCGAGCGCCTTCAGTGCACGGATCAGGGCAACGCCGCCGCCCGGGACCACGCCCTCTTCGACGGCTGCGCGCGTGGCGTGCAGGGCGTCTTCGACGCGGGCCTTCTTTTCCTTCATCTCGACTTCCGTCGCGGCGCCGACCTTGATGACGGCAACGCCGCCGGCAAGCTTGGCAACACGCTCCTGCAGCTTCTCGCGATCGTAGTCCGAAGAGGTCTCTTCGATCTGCGCCTTGATCTGCTTGATGCGCGACTGGATGCCTTCGGCATCGCCGGCACCGTCGATGATCGTGGTGTTTTCCTTGGTGATCACGACGCGCTTGGCATGGCCGAGGTCGGTGATCGTGGCCTTGTCGAGCGCCAGGCCGACTTCCTCGGAAATGACCGTGCCGCCGGTGAGGACAGCGATGTCTTCCAGGATGGCCTTGCGACGATCGCCGAAGCCCGGCGCCTTGACGGCGGCGACCTTGACGATGCCACGGATCGTGTTGACGACGAGGGTAGCCAGGGCTTCGCCCTCGACTTCCTCGGCAACGATCAGCAGCGGCTTGCCAGCCTTGGCAACAGCCTCGAGCACCGGCAGGAGCTCACGGACGTTCGAGATCTTCTTGTCGTGGATGAGGATGAACGGGTCGTCCAGTTCAACCTGCTGCGACTGCTGGTTGTTGATGAAGTACGGCGACAGGTAGCCGCGGTCGAACTGCATGCCTTCGACGACGTCGAGCTCGTTCTCGAGACCCGAACCCTCTTCAACCGTGATCACGCCTTCCTTGCCGACCTTGCCCATCGCCGTGGCGATGATGTCACCGATGTTGGAATCGGAGTTGGCCGAGATCGTGCCGACCTGGGCGATCGCCTTGTCGTCGGCGGTCGGGTTCGACAGCTTCTTCAGTTCGGCAACGGCGGCGATGACGGCCTGGTCGATACCGCGCTTGAGGTCCATCGGGTTGATGCCCGCGGCAACGGCCTTGAGGCCTTCCTGGATGAACGCCTGGGCGAGGACGGTCGCGGTCGTGGTGCCGTCACCGGCCACGTCGGAGGTCTTCGAGGCGGCTTCCTTCACGATCTGTGCGCCGATGTTCTCGTACTTGTCGGCGAGTTCGATTTCCTTCGCGACCGAGACGCCGTCCTTGGTGACGGTCGGGACGCCGAAGCTCTTCTCGAGCACGACGTTGCGGCCCTTCGGGCCCAGGGTGACCTTGACCGCGTTGGCGAGGGTGTTCACACCCTTCAGCATGCGGGCGCGGACGTCTTCGCCGAAGCGGACTTCTTTCGATGCCATGGTCTTTGAATCCTTAAATGATTAGTAAGTGAGATCGGGGGGAACGGGGCGAGCGAAAGCTCAGCCTTCCAGGACCGCCACGATGTCGTCTTCCTTCAGGAAGACCAGATCTTCGCCGTCGACCTTGATTTCCTGGCCGGCATACTTGCCGAACAGGACCACGTCGCCTTCCTTCACGCCCATCGGACGGAGCTGGCCGCTGGCCAGGAGGAGGCCGGTACCGGCAGCGAGCACCTTGCCGCGGGTGGGCTTCTCGGTGGCGCTGTCCGGGATGACGATGCCACCGGCGGAAACGCGCTCTTCTTCGAGACGCTTGACGATGACGCGGTCGTGCAGCGGGCGCAGTTTGCTCATGACTTCTCCAAACATGTGTTTGACGGATAAGGAAAAAGGTCCACCCTGTTAGCACTTGGTCAGGGTGAGTGCCAGAATTTTAGCCCTAAGCTTTCCTGATTCGGAAGAGCTGCGGATGGTCGACAGATGGCGGCGCCACGAAACCGTTCAAGGCCCCGGGTTCAAAAAAGGGTACGAGAGGCCACAATTGGGGCATGTCCGAACCTATCGCTGTCCTCATCGCGTGCCCCACCGGCGAACCCGCCGACACCCTCGCCCGCGCCATCGTCGAAGCGGGCCTCGCCGCCTGCGTGAACCGAGTGCCTGGCGTGCGGTCCACTTACCGCTGGAAGGGCGAGGTCGTGACCGACGACGAAGACCTGCTGGTGGCCAAGACGACCCGCGAGGCCTTCGCGGCGCTGGAACGCTTCGTCCTGGCACACCATCCCTATGAGGTGCCGGAAATCGTCGCCCTGCCGGTTGTCGCCGGCCATGCCCCCTACCTGGCGTGGCTGGAAGCAAGCATCGACGCAAGCTAACCCGGGTTCGCCCGGTCATAATGATCGACGCCCCACGCGCCTCGTCACCGCATCGCTCCACGGAGATCACCATGTCGTCGCTTCGCCGCCTTGCGCGGAACCTGGTCGCCGCGTTTGGCCTGCTGCTCGTTGCCCTGCCCGCATTCGCGCAGGGCGACGACGATCTGCTGCCCGTCACCGAGGCGTTCCACCTCACCACGGACGCCAGCCAGCCCGGCATGGTCAAGCTGCATTGGCGCATCGCGCCGGACTATTACCTCTATCGGGGCCGGATCAAGATCAAGGCGGCCGACGCCGGTGCGGTCTCGCTCGGCGAGCCGACGTTGCCGGATGGCCTGAAGAAGCACGACGAATACCTCGGCGACGTAGAGATCTACCACGGCGATATCGAAGCCAGCGTGCCGTACACGCTGCTCGCCGCCGGCACGACCACCCTGGCCCTCGACGTCCAGTACCAGGGTTGCCACGAAGTCGAGCCGAAGATCTGCTACCCGCCGAACACCGAGCACCTGAAGCTCACCATCGGTGGCGCCTCGACCATTCCAACGGGGCCTGCGCCGACGGCCGCTGCGGCCACGCCTACTGCCGCCGCACCCGCCGCCAATGGCGCCTCGCTGCTCGGCGCCCCGGCCGCAACCCCGGGCACCGATGCCGCCGCCCTGCCGGCCGAGCAGGCGTTCCGCTTCGAAGCCCTGGTCAAGTCGCGCGATGCCCTGCTGCTGCGCTGGACCATGCCGAAGGATTACTACCTGTACCGCGACAAGACCGAAATCACGGTCGCCTCGCCCGCTGGCGTCACGACCGGTGAGCCGGAGTGGCCGAGCGGCGTCGCCCACCACGACGAACACTTCGGCGACACCATCGTCTATTTCGATCAGGTCGAGCTGCCCGTGCCGATCAAGGGCGCGGCGGACGCGAAGACGGCCGAGCTCGACGTCGCCTACCAGGGCTGCCTCGAGAACGGCATCTGCTATCCGGTCATGAAGCGTCATATCAGCGTGGATTTCGCCGCCGGTACGGCGACGGTCGGCGCCCCGGCCTCCGCCGCGCCCGCGACTGCCGCCGTGAAGGACGTGGCGCCGACACCCCCGCCTCCGGGCCTCATGCCGAAGAGTGAGGCGCCGCTCGGCTTCGTCGCCGCGATCGGCCTGGCGCTGCTCGGCGGCCTCGTGCTGAACCTGATGCCTTGCGTGCTGCCGGTACTATCGCTGAAGGCGATCACCGTGCTGGAGAGTGGCGAGAGCCAGGGAGCCGCCCGTCGGCACGCGCTCTGGTACACCGCCGGCGTGCTCGTCGCCTTTGCCGCACTGGGCGTGATCATCGTCGGCATCCGCGCTGCCGGCCATGGCATCCAGTGGGGCGCACAGTTCCAGCAGCCGCTGGCGATCGGCATCCTCGTCTACGTCATGCTCGCCGTGGGCCTGTCGATGTCGGGCGTGTTCGAGATCGGCGGCTCGCTGGGTAACGTCGGCAGCGGTCTGGCCTCGCGCTCGGGTCCGTCGGGCGACTTCTTCACCGGTGTCCTTGCCGTCGTCGTTGCCAGCCCCTGCACGGCGCCCTTCATGGGCTCGGCGATCGCTTTCGCCTTCGCCGCCCCGGTCGCCGTGGCCTTCCTGATTTTCCTCGCCCTCGGCCTTGGCCTCGCGCTGCCCTTCCTGTTGATCGGCTTCGTGCCGGCGATCGCCCGACTGTTGCCGCGCCCCGGCCGCTGGATGGAGACGCTGAAGCAGGCGCTGGCCTTCCCGATGTATCTCACGGCGGTGTGGCTGCTGTGGGTGCTGACCAAGCAGCGCGGCGCGGACGCGACGGCCCTTGTCCTCGCGGGCGCCGTCCTTCTCGCCATGGCGCTGTGGTGGTACGGGCGCAACGCCAACCGCGACCGCGGCCTGTCCTGGATCTTCACCGCCGTGCTCGCCTTCGGCGCCGTGGCAGCCCTGTGGACCGTGCACGGCCTGCCGGCGCAGACCGCGACCACGGTCGCCACCGACGGCATCGTGCCCTACTCGCCGGAGAAGCTCGCCGAGCTGCGTGCCGCCGGCACACCCGTGCTGGTCGACATGACCGCGGACTGGTGCATCACCTGCAAGGCCAACGAACACGCCGTGCTCGACACGGACGATTTCAAGGCGCTGCTCAAGCGCACTGGCACCGTGTACATGCGCGGCGACTGGACCGACGTGAACGCGACCATCGCGGCCTTCCTCGAGCAGTACCACTCGGTCGGCGTGCCGCTGTACGTGGTCTATCCGAAGGGTGGTGGCGACGGCCACAAGCTCTCCACCGTGCTCACCTACGACACCGTGAAGCAGGCACTCGAGGCCGCCGCGTCGCCATGACGCGCGGCCCGACCTTCTGGATCGTCGTACTGGCGATCCTCGGGGCGACGGGCGGATTGTGGGTCGAGCACCGGCGCCTGCATCCGCCACCGCCGCCAGGCGTGACGGTCGCCGACATCGGCGACCCAGCGCCGGAAGCCAGCTTCGTGACGGTCGATGGCAAGGCACGCCAGCTGTCGGACTGGCGCGGCAAGCGCGTGCTCATCAATTACTGGGCGAGTTGGTGCGGGCCGTGCCGGCGGGAGATGCCCCTGCTCGACGCGGCATACGCGCGCCACCGGGACCGGAACATCGTGGTGCTTGGGCTGGCCGAGGACACGGCGACCGGCGTCCGCGACTATCTCGCCAGACAAACGGTGAGCTACCCCATCATGCTCGTGGACGCCGACGCGCCCGGCGGGTCCCTCTCGCTCGGCAATACGCGTCGCGTGCTGCCGTACAGCGTCCTGATCGGTGAAGACGGGCGTATCCTGCGCCGCAAAGTGGGTACCTTCACCGGGCCCGAACTCGACGAATGGCTCGCCCCCGCACGATGAAGGACACCCCCATGGACGGTCTGCCGACCCCCGACGAAGCGATCGCACGCAGCCAGGCCTGGCTGGAGAAGGCCGTGATCGGCCTCAACCTGTGCCCGTTCGCCAAGGCCGTGCACAAGAAAGGCCAGATCCGCTACGTGGTCAGCGCCGCCACCCAGCCGCTGGAGCTGCTCGACGATCTCAAGCGGGAACTCGAGCACCTACGCGACGTGAGTCCTGAGGTGACCGATACCACGCTGCTTATCCACCCCGGCGTACTGGGCGACTTCGAAGACTTCAACGAGTTTCTTGAAGTGGCCGACCTCGCCGTGGAGGATCTCGGGCTCGATGGCGAGATCCAGGTGGCCAGCTTCCACCCCGACTTCCAGTTCGAGGGCACCGGCCCCGACGACATCACCAACTACACCAATCGTTCGCCCTACCCGACCCTGCACCTCCTCCGCGAGGACAGTATCGACAAGGCAGTGGCCGCCTTCCCCGAGGCCTCGACGATTTTCGAAGCGAACATGGCGACGTTGGATGGGCTGGGTGTCGAGGGCTGGAGGAAGCTGTTTCCGGCGGGCTGAGGCCTACCGGCCCTGCTCGGTAGGAGCCGATTCATCGGCGATCTCTTCCTCCGGTGGGGACCGAGGCAAGCACCCTCAAGGTGGCGGCTGCGCCGCGGGTGTATTCACCATTCGCCGATGAAATCGGCTCCCACGCCGCCTATGCCCTCGTAACGTTGTTCGGGGCGAATGCGCTGAGGGTCTACCATACGCTGCAGTGTGGAAAGTCACGATCTCCAGCGATCTACGGCGATCTTCACCGAACTGGACAAGTCCGGGGGACAGGCGCACACTGCGCGGCGTTCCGGAGCCCCGGATACAAGGCACAGGTGAACAGTGGCCAGGATCCTCGTCCTGCACGGACCCAACCTCAATTTGCTCGGCGTGCGCGAACCGTCGGTCTACGGGCACGAGACCCTCTCCGACATCAATGTTTCGCTGCAGGCCCGCGCCCAGGCGGCCGGCCACGAACTGAGCTGGTTCCAGTCCAACGCCGAGCACGAGTTGATCGCCCGGATCCATCAGGCACGCGACGAAGGCGTCGCCTGGATCCTGATCAACCCGGCTGCGTTCACTCACACGTCCATTGCCATCCGCGACGCCCTTGCCGGCGTGTCGATCCCGTTCATCGAGATCCACCTGTCCAATCCGCATGCGCGTGAGGCGTTCCGCCATCACTCGTATCTGTCCGACCTGGCCACCGGTGTGATCTGCGGCTTCGGCGGTGACAGCTATCGCCTGGCGCTCGAAGCCGCCCTGCTCCGCCTCGCGGTGCCCGCGGCCTGAATTCCATTCCACCAGAAGGTTTGTCCCATGGACCTGCGCAAGATCAAGAAACTTATCGACCTGCTCGAGGAATCGAACCTCGCCGAGCTGGAAATCAAGGAAGGCGAAGAAGTCGTCCGCCTGTCGCGCGTGCCCAAGGGCACCGCCGCGCCACAGATGTACGCTGCACCGATGCAGCAGGCCGCCCCGGTCGCCGCCGCTCCCGTGGCGGCTGCGCCCGCTGCCGCCGCTGCGCCGATCGAAACCGGTCTCCCGGCGGGCCACGTGACCAAGGCGCCGATGGTCGGCACCTTCTACGCCTCGTCGACGCCTGGCGCGCCGGCGTTCGCCACGGTCGGCAAGCAGGTCAAGGCCGGTGAAACGCTGGGCATCATCGAAGCGATGAAGATGTTCAACCAGATCGAGGCCGACGTCTCGGGTACCGTCGTCGCTGTCCTGGTCGAGAACGGCCAGCCGGTCGAATTCGACGAACCCATGTTCGTCATCGCCTGAGGCCTGACACCATGCTCGAGAAGGTAGTCATCGCCAACCGCGGCGAAATCGCGCTGCGGGTGCTGCGCGCGTGCCACGCGCTCGGCATCAAGACGGTCGCGGTGCACTCCACCGTGGATCGCAACCTCAAGCACGTCGGCCTGGCCGACGAATCGGTATGCATTGGCCCGGGTCCCTCGGCCGACAGCTACCTCAACATTCCCCGGATCATCGCCGCGGCGGAGATCACCGACGCCCAGGCCATCCATCCGGGCTACGGCTTCCTCTCCGAAAACGCGAACTTCGCCGAGCAGGTCGAGACCTCGGGCTTCATCTTCATCGGCCCCACCGCCGACGTGATCCGCCTGATGGGCGACAAGGTCGAAGCCATCCGCGCCATGAAGGCCGCCGGCGTGCCGTGCGTGCCCGGCTCGGGCGGCCCGCTGGGCGACGACACCGACGAAAACATCCGCATCGCCCGTGAGATCGGCTACCCGGTCATCATCAAGGCCTCCGGCGGTGGCGGTGGTCGCGGCATGCGCGTCGTGCGCACCGAGGCCCACCTCGCCAACTCCATCGTCATGACCAAGCAGGAAGCCAAGGCCGCTTTCAGCAACGATCAGGTCTACATGGAGAAGTTCCTGGAGAATCCGCGCCACGTGGAGATCCAGGTGCTCGCCGACGGCCAGGGCAATGCCATCCACCTCGGTGAGCGCGACTGCTCGATGCAGCGCCGTCACCAGAAGGTCGTCGAGGAAGCACCGGCGCCGGGCATCACGCCGGAAATGCGTGCCCAGATCGGCAAGGTCTGCGTCGACGCCTGCCTGCGCATCGGCTATCGCGGTGCGGGCACCTTCGAGTTCCTGTTCGAGGGCGGTCGTTTCTACTTCATCGAAATGAACACCCGTATCCAGGTGGAACATCCGGTGACCGAACTGGTAACCGGCATCGATCTCGTTCGCGAGCAGTTGCTGATCGCCGGCGGCGAGAAGCTGTCGATCCGACAGGAGGACATCGTGTTCACCGGCCACGCCATCGAGTGCCGCGTG